>JACCWN010000167.1 GCA_013697625.1 Legionella sp. | reverse complement strand
AGATAGGGTGTTAAATTTGAATAATAAATCAGTTAAAATCGAATAAAACTGTGTCAAGAAAAACTTTATATTTTCCTAATTAATTTGCAATTGATTTGTTTTTAAGCACACGTGCGGTAGCCCTGCTAATGCAATCTTGCCTATGACCCCTCGATGAAGCCCATGATACAATGAGGGGTTTTCAGCAATATGTTCTTTTTTTCAGACATTTCTTTGGATTAAAGTCCCGGTCCGATATGTAAATAAACTCAGGTGACCTATTACGGCTATTTTCGTTCTGCTGAGACGAAAAGTATTAACTTATTACCAACCCAGAACGAGGTCATACCACCTAATTTTCCGCCTAATCATTTGTCAACCAGGCCACCATTTCGCAAATAAGGCAATCTTCCTGTGATAGGATTCCCCCTCAAATGTGGTATGCCGGGATTAGGGGGTAAACTTGTGATCCAAGCAATATGAAGCCCAAAAGACCGCAAAGCTCCCTGTAGCTTTTGCAACAATATTTATGGCTCTCATTCAAATAACTCCATTAAAAATAGGCTGTGTTTATTATTCATTCTTATAAATCCTCTAGATTCCACGTCCTGAGGAAAGTGTTGCATTCTAGCTCCAACTTAAACTAGAATTCAAACAGATTTTTTAATGTTTTGGCAACCTGTCAAGAACTGAATTAATATTGTTAACTCAATTATCTAGAAAACTGATTGAAGGCGGATCGCTTATTGCTGCTGGTTCAATCGTTGACGTTATTACTGACCAAGCAACCTCCCAACCAAACCATCCTTGGTATGCCGGACTTTTCTCGCTACATAAAGCCAATCTTCGCTCCGTTATGGCCTGTCTTTATCAAGAAATGCCAAACCATGGAATAATTCACGCATACCTAGGTGAATTTCATGACGAAAGTGATACTACTAATGAATCTCTCAAAAGTGGTAAGGCTCTTACAACTCAATCAATAGCAAAGTCCATGATTAACCTCGCTAAATCAAAATCTGCAACTAAAAACCTATAAAAAATAAATACCAGAAGTAATATTAAAAAATATTTAATGAAGCGAAACCAATAAGTAGCTTATATTTAAATGTCAATTAAATCTCATCCCGGCTGTTAAGCCACCATCTATCAAAATGGATGAACCATGTATGTAACTCGAATTCACATCGGTTAAAAATAATATCAATTCAGAAATATCAGAAGGTTTTCCCATTTTTTTGGTGGGTATTTTACTTACTGATTCAATATGTTCTTCTTTTTCAGACATTTCTGACTGAATAAAGCCAGGTAAAATAGAATTACACTGAATATTATAATCCGCTAACTCCAATGCTAATGATTTTGTTAATCCTATTACTGCATGTTTAGAGGCGCTGTAAGCGGCAGATTTTTCTCCCCCAATCACGCCATAAGCGGATGCTATGTTTACAATTTTTCCAAAGTTAAGTTTTTTAAGATAAGGTATGGCAACTTTTAATATGTAAAACATAGATTTTATATTGGTATTAAAAACGCAGTCCCATTCTTTTAAAGACATGTTTTCCAAACTTACAAATGCCCCTCCGAAACCAGCATTATTGATGATTATAGTCGGGATTAGGTTTTCAATTATTAATTTTTTAAAAAGTTTTTTAATCTGTTCATATTTAGTAATATCACACTGGAAAAGAGTACATACCCCATTATTTTTTTTTATTTCTAAACTGACTGCCTCTAAATTTTCAATATTTCTTGCAATAATAATGACATGCATACCCTTAGCAGCGAGTTTGATAGCTATATCCTTACCAATTCCTTGGCTAGCTCCTGTTATTAATGCAACTTTATGGTTCATAACACTCCTTATAATGGCATCATTTGTATTTTTAATACTTGCTCAATGGGTATTGGTGGTATAGAGATTTTCTGCCATTATTCATGAAAAGCGCGGGGGCTTCCACCCTAGTCCCTATAAAACAGTGCTTAAGCCCTTAACTTGCATTACTCCATTAGACAAAGCTATCTATGCAGAATTATTTTCATTGTGAAATTAATTAATTTTCTGTATGCATTTTATTCATATCTCTCTCCTGTTCAATGTTTAGAGGGTTTATAAGGATATTATCACTAAATAAGGTATCCATTACTCGCTTTAAGGTTTGATAAGTAAAAGCTCTGCTACTTAATAAGCGCATGATTTGGTTTTGTAACTCTAATATTTCAGATTCTTCATAGTTATTACACTTCAATTGTGCTTCAAAGAGGGCACGCTGGTACTCATTACCGATGAAAGCTAAAGCAGATTGCACATGTACATTTTTAATACCCATATCTTCCAATTGCTTGATTATAAAGTTATCACCTTTATGCCTGTAACGCTCGGCCATACGCCTTGCAATGCGTGCATCATTTATCAAATCTAATTGATTTAAACGCCAAATTGTTTCTTGTATCCTTTGCTTTAGATTAAGTCCACCTGCAAAATCTTCCTCCAGGTGTACACAAAGCATAAACTCGCTACAGTTACCTTGAGATAAATAACGCAAGGCCTGATTCATCATTTGTGTACTGATCATAAGGCTTATCCTATGGTTGTCTTATTGCTATTTAGATGTGCGGTCTAAAATAATAATTTCCTTGGTTTTCTCTTTAAGTGGCATTTGTTTTATTTTTTTATCACGTAATATATTTTTAAAATAACGCATTGGTAGTACCCCTTTGTTTTTATGTTTATCTTTTTATTTCGTTCTATGAATAATATGTGTAACAACACCTAAAATTTTAAAATGCGTTGTATTTTCAATAATGATGGGTGGGTAAGCTGGGTTTTCAGCTATAAGCTTTATATGGTCGGTTTCTATTAGCAATCTCTTTACGGTCAACTCATCGCCTAATGCTGCAATCACTATTTTGCCTGAGATGGGTGTATTATTGCGCTCTACTACCAACATATCACCTTCAAAAATGGGTGTATCTATCATAGAGTCGCCAGCTGCTCGTACCAGAAAGGTGGTGCCTGGATCCCCACTTAACATGCTGTTCAGGTCAATATAATCTTCAATCAAATCATCTGCTGTTGTAGGTAAACCCGCACGCACAGTACTTGAAAATAAGGGTATCCGTACCTGTTCAAAGCCACGGGCTAAGAAGGATTTAACCTCTTCTATCCTTGACTGGGGAATCCGTACGGGATGTGTTGTTTCACCATATTTCGTGGTACCCTTAGGGCGTCCTGCTTTCTCTCTTTTGCCACCGTGGTTCATTAAAGTTCTACTCTTGAATAATGTTACATAAATCAAGTGTATGCTTATATCAAGATAAAGTAAATAGCTTTTGCAATTTTTAATAATTCTTTATTTTTAAAATTCTTTTAAGACAAAGACCAAACACCATCTGTTCATGAATCTAAAAACTACATTTCCCAGTATCTGTGGATTATGCTAAAATTATATATATGTATTCTTTGAGGGTTAACCATGGATATTGAAAAACCAACATACAGAAGATTATGGCGCTCAAGGATCGATAAAAAGATTGCTGGCGTATGTGGCGGATTAGCAGAATATTTTCATATTGATGCAATTTGGATGAGGATGCTCTTTGTATTGTTCTTTCTAGCCGGAGGGGCTGCATTCATAGTTTATGTGGTTTTATGGCTTTTGGTACCGCTTGAACCATATAAAAGAATAAAATAATCTGGCATTTTGATTATTGGCCCAATTCACAATATTCTCTTGGATAGAATGGCTGCAAACAGTAAGTTTTAACTGGTGTATGGCTGGCTCGACATCTATTATTATAACCAGGCCTACAATTGACAGCTCTACAGCCCCATCCTTCATAGAACTGAAAACAATTTGTATTACCCTCTTGAAACTCACAATTCACCACCTGCCTTGTACCCCTGCACAAGCTGATGTAGGCTTGAGCGCTTAATGGTATCACCACGGCTAAAAGTACTGGGAGGGTAATGATAAGTCTCATTTTTGAAAAAGCATATCCTTTTGTTGTTCGAGTCATGTCCATTATCCTTATTTAACACCTTAAGTGCCTAGTGTCTTTCAGAGTATTGAGTTGTGTTAATGAATATTATAGACACAATCTGAATGAGTTGGATTTTGGGTTACACTTTTTTTAAATATTTAAACAGGTGTACCGAATTTATTTAATATATATTCGCTGATGCTTTTTGCCAATTCTTCCTCCCCTAAAAAGAAAGCGCCTTTAACCTCTTGTCCTAATAATATCTTTTCTTCTTCATTTTCAGCTCTGATGACGATACTTAAATGAGGGTTTAATTTTTTAGATATGGTTAGCATTTGTCTTATGTCAAAGGCATCTGAGGTGGCCACTACCAGCAATCTGGCTTCTTTGATATTCGCTTGTATCAGTGCCCATGGTTCAGAACCACTTCCAAAGACTGCAGTCATCTGCCGTGATCGTAATTTTTTAACTAACTCACGGTTTTGATCTACCACGACAAAGGGAATTTTATTTTTTTCAAGAATTTTACCAATACCTTTTCCCACAAGTCCGTATCCTATTACAAGGACATGATTTGTTAAAATTTTCTTTTCAGCATTCTGTGGTAACTCCATAACTTTTCCGTCTAGAAATGAGGCATTACCAAAAAAAGCACGTATCCATGTTTGAAGTGGATTAATGATTTTAAATAAGAGTGGGTTTAGAGCTATAGAAAGTATGGCCCCAGCAAGAATCAACTCTTGGCCTAGAGTTGTCAATAATTTCAATTTTAAACCTTGACTTGCCAGTATAAAAGAAAATTCCCCTATTTGAGCAAGGCTTGCCGAGACAGTTAATGCTGTGTTTAATGAATATCCTAAGGCGAGTACGAAAGCCGTAGCCGCTATTGACTTACCAACAATGATGATGGCAACGACACATAGCACTTGATAAGGATGCTCTACAAAAATGTAAGGGTTAAACATCATTCCCACTGAAACAAAGAATAATACTGAGAATGCATCTCTAAAGGGTAAGGACTTCTCCGCAGCGCGACGACTGAATTCAGACTCTCTGATTATCATACCTGCGAAAAAAGAGCCCAAGGCAATGGACACATCAAACAATTCGGAAGCACCAAAGGCAATACAAACTGCAACCGCTATAACACATAAAGTGAACAGCTCTCTAGAGCCAGTTTTTGCGATCTGCCAAAGTAGTTTGGGCAAAATCCAGCGTCCAACAAAAAGCATTAATACGATAAAGGATGTGATTTTAAAGAAAGTAAGCCCTAGACTGAGCCATAAATTTTTACCCTCATGCCCCACAGTCGAAGCGCCAAACCAGTCTGAGATGAAGGGTAAGAAAACCAGAACGACAATCATAGCAAGATCTTCAACAATCAACCACCCTATGGCAATTTGACCATTGATTGTATTTAATAAACTCTGTGATTCTAAAGATCGTATCAATACCACCGTACTAGCTACAGATAAAGCTAGACCGAAGACCAAGGCTTGTTTAACCTCCCAACCCCATAATATCGCTAGGGTGCTGCCAAGGCAGGTTGCGACTACTATTTGTAATAAGGCACCAGGTAAAGCAATTTTTTTTATATCTAGCAGATTTTCCAAGGAAAAGTGGAGCCCTACACCAAACATCAATAATATGACGCCAATTTCAGCCAATTCACCAGCTATGGATGTATTTGCAAAGATTCCAGGAGTAAAGGGACCAATGATGACACCAGCAACTAGATAACCAATCAATACGGGCAGTCTTAATTTTGTAGCAATAAAGCCCATCATCAAGGCAAGACCTAATGCGGTTGCAAGTGTGGTTACAAGTGGAAGATTATGGTGCATAAAAAAATTCTTTAATAAAAATTCAGTATACCCAAGATTGTTAAAAATACCAGTTATTAGCATTTTTACAATTTCTGACATTTATTTTTGAATGCACAATTTGGATCTATCTATGCCAGTGTAGTCAATTTTGTATTCTTCAATAAACAAATTATACGATAACAGTACCTGGGCTGTAAGCAAGGCCTTGTACTTAAAATCATGACTTATAATTTTGTAATTCTTCTGCCTGAAGTATAGTAGCCAGTTCGTGGTCGCTTTGGCTTGCATTGTTTGATTTATTGCGTGCCACCCTTGCTGCACTAAAAATTGTGTCTCTATTTTGAATTAAATGTGTGAGAATGGTTCTGTATTCTTGTGTCTTCTGGGTTATAGCGGCCACTTTTTGTTCTATGAAGTCACGGTCTTCCGAAGTTAATTCAAGAAGTTTTGGCACATTGCCTGATTCATGGGTTGGTGAAGTGTCTTCACGATGATTATTCACTGTTATAGGCAATTCTTTCTCCTCACCTACTAAAGGATTAGAATGCAACTGTTGAATCAATTGTGAGGTGTGATTGCTATCATTAGGTGAGATATCAGCAGCAATAATATTCCTACAGGCCTTACGCAGTGAGTCATGATGATTTCCTACTGTATCTAAAATGTTAATGAGTTCCCTATTATAAGCATCAATGGGTGCTCCAAAAGCTTCCATTTTTTTATGGCTGTAAGCACAGGTGAAGTCCCCACATGCATAGGTATCATTTTGAGGTATATTTGGTCCTTTACGTTCTATAACAATCGGTTTTATATCACATTTGGTAAGCAGATCATGAACAAAATCATTCATAAAACGGGTATGTTCTGGACCAAAGGGATCAAATAATTCGAGCTTATAAGGTTCCCCCTGTTTTTCTGGTTTGCTGAGAAAGATTGCTTGAAAGTGACCAGGTCCAACAGGGATGATGATGTGTTTAATATTAGGATTTCTGATGGCTGATTGTAAGGCCTCATGAATTGCTCTGGAATTTTCTAATCTATGGAAGGTAGCAAGCACTTCAATAGATGGGGTAGACTTGGGCATCAATATGGAAATGTCATGACCTTCTAATTGTACGGTTAAATCGCGTAGGTTAAGGCTAAGGTCTGTGAAAGAGCCATTGTTGTTATGGATTGTTTTATTATTGGTGTCCTTTTGCATAAGGGCCATCATTTCACTGAAAATTTGGTAAGCTGCCACCTCTAGATTGTCCTTATCTTTGTTTTTTTGAATAAGTTTGTTCAAATGATCATAAAAATCTTTGCTTTGATTATGAAGCGTCACATGGGCATTTACAGCTAAAGCGTCAATTTTAAAAGCCAGATCCTGCCCTCCCTCAGGGATTTCAGTCCATAGGGTATCTAAACTTTGGGCTGTAGAGAAATCATTTAAAGGCATGTGTGTGCTCCGAAAATAGAAGGTTTAATCGAAAGATTATTCCATATATATATAGAATTATACTGTACAAAGCTTAAGAGTATCTTAAGTGCCAATTTTGCTTTTTGGAAGTTTAATGATGGTTAATTTTGGTTTTCAAAGAGGTATATAGGTGTGTTAACCGGGGCTGAGAATTTAATTTACCCCCGATTAAACTATTGTGATCTAAATTAATGCAATTTAACAAAGGCATGATTATTCACGTGAACCTACATATTTATCATCAAAATAACGTCTTAATTTAGTACGCAAAGTGCCACGACTAATGCCAAGCATAACAGCAGCACGAGATTGATTATATTTGCAATGTTCCATAACTGCACGAAATAAGGGTGTTTCAATTTCTTCTAAGACGAACTGGTACAAATCAACAGGATCAGTCCCCTTAAGCTCTGAAAAATATTTTTGTACTGAAGAAGTTACACTTTCTGCTAGAGAAGTCGTTGTATCTCCAATTTCATTGATTGTTGACATTTTTATTAGCTCCCACTTACTTTTTTAAAGCAACATAGTATCGAATTGTAAAATTATTAACAAGAGAAATACCAAAAAAACTAGATTAAAATTAATATTCATTACAGTATCTTATGCAAAAATTAAATTTGCATACAATGACCATGATCTTAATCAAAGGCATATAATTTACAATTACAATATTTTGAAAATAAGGGTAACAAAACACAGTTACCCTTCCATTAAGTTTTTAAAATTTAATTGGCACACTTGGATCAAAGGGTTTGCCATTCACAGTAAATTTGCCTTGTTCAAGATTCACATCTATTTCATAGTCTGAGCCTTTTGAGACAACCAAACCAGCTTTTTCAAGAGATGCAATTTGCTTGTCAGTTTGTAGAGAGGCAAGTTGTTCTTGAGTGAGTACAGGCTGGATGGTAGTCGTACCATTACTTTGTAATTGCTGTGTTAAAGTTTGTGCTAAGTCTGGTTGCTTTGCTAGCTGCTGTAAAACCGAACGATGCATCACTACTTTAACAATTTCTTTAGGCAGTTTTAAAGTTGCATGGCCCTTTATTTTTTGTAACAGCTCAAAGGGATTGGTGATATCAGCTTTGGCGATTGAAATAAACAAATTACCCTTGACTGGTCCCTGTGGAAGTTTAAACTCAAAGTCACTGACCTCAAGTTCAGCACCTTCATTAAATAATTTTGGTACTTCAGGAATCATGGTAAAAAGCATATTCTTTTGGTTTGCGGGATTATTTTGCATTTGCTTTGCCATTGCATTTAATCTGCCCAAAACTTCTGCATTGATATTTCTCAAAGAAATTTCCATATTCCCTGGACCATAGGTTTTATCATTTGCAAGAACTGAATCAAAGGAAAGACCTACATGTGATGAAAAACGATTGTCCTCAATATCAGAATCAGTATTAGCCTTTAATTCTTTAATGTTAAACGTTTTTTTATCATGCTCTGAAAGGCTAAAAGATGGTAAGTAAAATTTTATATTTCCTAAATACAATCCAGTCGCATGTTTACGCAAATCAAATTCAGAGTTGGCTGTATCTAGAGCCATAATGGCATCATCTTGTTTAAAAGTAACTGATTTAAGATCTATGGAACCATTGAATTTATTAACCCCAGAAGCTATTGAAGTAGTACTGTTCATACCAGACCAATCCACATGTATTTTTCCATCTTTAGATATTAATTTGAAAGTTGGAATATCTAATTGAAGGGTGCTCTTATTGAGATAATTTACAAAGATACTTACATTTAATAATGGCTTAACAGATTCGGCTGTAAACATGGTCTCAAATTTCTGAGTATAATTATCTGGGATTGGTAATACAGCAGTGGCATAGCCCATACCCATCAATACTTTTTTTCCAGTTACAATGACTGGGCCATGATATACTTTGAGAGGCATTTCGCTTTGAATATCCTCAGCTGGGATAACTTGCGGTTTACCTTCGGCATCGGTGATTATGCGAGCTGGAAGATGTAGTTGCCATTTGATGGTGGTTTGAGAAGAAAATAAGCCTCTTTTGTAAGGACCTAGTTGTGCAGTTACATCTTTGTGTTGATTAATAAGGTCTACGTTTTTTTTAATGGCTCGCTCTGTTTGCATACCCATGACGTAATATGCGCCTAAAATTAAAACAGCAAGGATGATGATTAATCCTGCAAGTTTTTTCATTTAATTCTCCAGTTATATTTTCAATTGTGTAATTCTACCTGAAGACAGGGCGCTTGGCGATATAAACTATAATCAGTTATACTCTTTCTTTTTTTAAAATGATTTAATTATGAACTCACTTAATCAAGCAATACAGGACGCTTACAGGTCCAATGGCAATCAAAAAGAAGTCAATAAAGCTTACCTTGAGTTTATAAAAGCAAATTTTATTATCCCTTTGGAACAACAGTGTGAAGTTGAAAATCCACAAGTTTTATTTTTGAAAGATGATAGTAAAGTATTCCTTCCGGTGTTTACTGAAATGGCTTACTTGAATGCTTGGGCCAAGCCTATTAAGAATGATATCAAATTGCTTAAATTATCAGCTGTTGATCTTCTTAAAGGGATAGGTGATGAGGTTACTATTTCATTGGATATTGGTAGCGCATTTTATAAAGAATTTAGACCAGAAGAAATTGCAAGAATGCGTTCTATGGTTATAAAACTTTTTAAAAACTCTACCAATCATTGAACAACATCATGGCTTTTAAACTTAGGTTTAGGCTTTTATCAAAGACCTAAACCCTTAAGTTCTGTTTAGGCTACTAATTCTAATAGTTGATATCCTACAATGGCTGAGGCTGCTATTGCACCACTGATTTCAAAAACAAGCGACATAAAGCTTGGTTTTTGAAAATATTGTTTATCATTTGCCGCTTTTGTCTTATTCACTTCATAGTCATGTTCTTCTAGTAAACTTGCATCGAACAATGGTTTTTCACCGTAAATACCAGACCACCAACCTTCTAGCCATTGCTCTGATTCTTCTGAACCCTCTGCAAAGGGATTGTCTTCCTCATTTACGTCGGAAAGTGCACATTCATAACCAAAGGTATAGCATTCTTCATAACTTGGGTGATCAATATTAAATCGTAATTTTACATGTGGTAATAAGGCTGTTATGTCGCTCATGATTAAATCCTCCTTGGATCTTGTATGGGTTTATTTTAATCAACTTGCTTATTCAAATTAATTAAATTAAAAACTTCATGTTAAAATGCTCTCCATAGCATTCTTGACACTTAAGACAAATGAATAGGACCTAAAGCTTACAAAACCTATTTAATACATATAAATCAATAACCTAATAGCATGTTGATTCACATATTATCTATAAAGCAATTGCTATGCCAACTTTTTAAAAAAGATGTATTTAGCCAATGTATGCTAAAAAAATTCAAATAAATTTTTTTCTTTCATCGCGCATCTTCCAAGTACAGAACGCATGAGATTAGCTGAGACTGATGAGAAAACCAGTGTATTGATTAAGGTAATTGCCAAGGTAATATCAGAAAATCAACTTGGTATTGAATAAACCTAAACGACTCAATTAAAAACCTTAAATCTATTTTGCCCCATATTGACAAATTTTGCCGCTATGGCGCCAACCAGTGATGAACCCACACTTCTTTGTCTTTGATATATTGAACTCTGTCGTGCATGCGGTTGTCGCGCCCTTGCCAAAATTCAAAAGTATCAGCACAAAGTTTATATCCACCCCAGTGTTCTGGTCTTACAACAGGATTTTGACCATTTTTTTCAACCAGTTCAGCCAATGCTTTGTCTAAGACTATTCGACTTGCAATTTTTCGACTTTGTGGTGAAATTATAGCACTTAATTGAGAAATCAGTGGTCTTGAGTAAAAATAATCGTCTGATTCTTCAGGGCTTGTTTTTTCAAGCTTGCCCCGAACACGAATTTGCCTTAACAGCTGTGGCCAAAAAAAATTTAATGCAGCATAAGGATTGTTGCTGATTTCAATGGCTTTGGTGCTCTGATAATTGGTGAAAAAAAAGAAATTACCGGCATGCAATCCTTTTAATAAAACGACTCTAGAATCAGGGTGTCCTTGTTCATCTACGGTAGAAAGTACCATTGCGGTGGGATCTTTATTATCGGTTTGCAAAATTTCTTTGAACCAAAGTTCAAATTGTATAATAGGATCTGATTGGATGGAGTCTTCATTAAGCTCCATCTTGCCATAATTACGGCGGATGCCGCCAAAGCTACTAAATTGATTCATAGTGTATCCTCATGAGTCATGTAAAATCTAGAAAAACCCTGCATTTCAGAATTTACTTAGTAACTTTAGCCTTAGGTTACCAGCCAGTAACCTCTGCAATTGCATCTCCTAGATCAGCTGGAGATTTCACAGTTTTAACACCTGCAGCTTCTAAAGCAGCATATTTTTCAGCCGCTGTTCCTTTACCCCCAGAGATGATGGCACCCGCATGTCCCATACGTTTGCCTTCAGGGGCAGTAACACCTGCTATGTAGGAAACAACTGGCTTGCTAATATGGGCTTTGATGTATTCGGCTGCTTCTTCTTCGGCAGACCCACCAATTTCACCAACCATGATGATGGCTTGAGTTTGGGGATCTTTTTCAAATAAAGCCAACACCTCGATAAAACTAAGACCAGGAATAGGATCTCCGCCAATCCCTATACAAGTACTTTGTCCAAAACCTTTGTCAGTGGTTTGTTTCACGGCTTCATAGGTTAGAGTACCTGAACGAGATACTATACCAACTTTACCTGGCAAATGGATTAAGCCTGGCATTATTCCGATTTTACATTCGCCTGGGGTAATGATACCAGGGCAGTTAGGTCCTATTAACCGTGATTGTGAATTATTTTCCAAGTAAACCTTTACTTGAAGCATATCCAAAACAGGAACACCTTCTGTAATACATACGATAAGTTTCACGCCTGCATCAGCCGCTTCAATGATAGAATCTTTGCAAAAAGGAGCAGGTACATAAATCACAGTTGCATCTGCTTGAGTTGCCTCAACCGCTTCACGCATTGTATTGAAAACGGGCAATCCTAAGTGTAATTGGCCACCCTTACCTGGTGTTACACCACCCACCATCTTTGTGCCATATGCCAATGCTTGTTCTGAATGATACGTCCCTTGTTTGCCTGTAAACCCCTGGCATAAGACTTTGGTTTGTTTATTTACTAATACACTCATTGTTTAACCTCAAAATTTATGAAGGACCCCATGCCTTTTAGGCAACTGCTGCCACTATTTTTTTTGCAGCATCTGTTAAACTGTGCGCTGCAATTACATTTAATTCACTTTTGTCTAAAATATCTGAGCCCAGCTGAGCATTATTTCCTTCAAGTCGAACAACGATAGGAATTTTCACATCCACTTCTTTAACGGCTGCAAGAATGCCTTCAGCAATTAGATCACATCGGACGATACCACCAAATATATTTACAAGTATTCCTCTGACTTTTTCATCAGATAAAATGATTTTAAGTGCTTCTCTAACGCGCTCTTTTGTTGCACCGCCACCTACGTCAAGGAAATTCGCAGGTTCTCCCCCATGCAATTGAATAACATCCATTGTTGCCATAGCCAATCCTGCACCATTAACCATACATCCTATGGTTCCATCCAAGGGTATGTAATTTAATTCCCATTCACTTGCCTGGTTTTCACGAGAATCTTCCTGGGAGGGATCACGCATGCTTTTTAATGTTGGTTGTCTAAATAAGGCATTGGCATCAATATTAATTTTGCCATCTAAGCAAATTAATTGTCCTTGTTTGGTTACGACCAAGGGGTTGATCTCTAATAAGCTTAGATCGCATTCTACAAACATTTTGCCTAATATCACCATAATACGAGCAAATTGTTTAATTTCAGATTCTTCCAAGCCTAATTTGAACCCTACATCTCGTCCCTGATAAGGCATAACACCCAGCATAGGATCAACCACAATTTTTATAATTTTTTCAGGCGTTGCTTCAGCAACTTTCTCAATTTCAACTCCGCCTTCGGTTGAAGCCATGATTACAACGCGCTGAGTTGATCTGTCCACTACCGCGCCAAGGTACAGTTCTCTTGAAATGTCACAGGTTTCTTCTACTAAAACAGACTGCACTGGCTGTCCTTTGGCATCTGTTTGGTATGTGACCAAACGGGTTCCTAGTAAGGATTTAGTGACCGCAGTTAATTCATCTTTTGTAGATACAATTTTAACGCCACCTGCTTTACCCCGACCACCTGCGTGAACCTGTGCTTTAACCACCCATTTGGGGGTGGATAATTGTGAAGCCACATTCAGTGCATCTTCAACCGTGTAGGCAACCTCGCCATTTGGCGTTGGCAAGCCATAACTTTTAAACAACTGTTTTGCTTGATATTCATGTAAATTCATATGGTACCCTTTCTAAAAAAGCAAATCCTGTCAACCAGGCTGCAGTGATAGTTCATCCTAAATATTTAATAAAAGACGTGCAGGGTCTTCTAATAATTCTTTAACAGTCACTAAAAATTGAACTGAATCCTTACCGTCAATCAAACGATGGTCATAAGATAAGGCTAAATACATCATGGGGCGTATAACCACTTGTCCTTTTTCAGCAATTGGCCGCTCTTCTATTTTATGCATTCCTAGAATGGCTGTTTGTGGGGGATTGATGATGGGTGTTGCAAGCAAGGAGCCAAATACACCACCATTAGTAATAGTAAAAGTACCACCTTGCATGTCTTCTAGAGAAAGTTTGCCGTCTCTAGCCTTTGTAGCAGCAGCATTGATAGACAGCTCAATCTCAGCCATACTCATTTGATCTGTATCTCGAATCACAGGAACTACCAATCCGCGTTCAGTGGATACCGCAATCCCGATGTCATAAAAACCGTGGTATACAATGTCTTGACCATCTATAGAGGCATTGACCGCTGGAAATCGTTTTAATGCTTCCACAACCGCTTTGGAAAAAAAAGACATGAAGCCAAGCTTAACACCATGTTTTTTTTCAAAACTGTCTTTATACTGAGTTCTTAAATCCATCACAGCTTTTAAATTTACTTCGTTAAAGGTAGTTAACATCGCAGCATTGTGTTGGGCGTCTAAAAGACGTTCTGCAATTTTTGCTCTTAGCCGTGTCATGGGGACGCGCTTCTCTTCACGACCATTGGTAGCAGTAGCAGTAGCAGTAGCAGTAGCAGTGGGAGTGGGAGTGGGAGTGGGAGTAGTAGGTGTGGTCGCCTTGTTTGTTGAATTTTGTGTGGATTTATTTCTGTTAGCTTCGATATACTCAATCACATCTTCTTTTGTAATCCGTCCTTCTTTACCGCTGCCTTTTATTTGTGAAGGTTGCAGATCGTTTTCTGCCATCATTCGTCGGACTGCAGGACTGGTTGATGTGTCTTTTAAATTTGAACGAACATCAGCATCATTATTATTTTTGTTTTCTAATTCAGAAGTAGGTTTATCTGTTGCTGACTGAGACTCTTTAATTTCACTTTCTGCTGAAATGATTGCCAAAATTTCACCTGATCCAACGACTTGCCCTTGTTTGATATTTATTTCTTTTAGTACTCCGTCAATTGGGGCAGGTACTTCTAGGACTACCTTATCCGTTTCAAGATCCACTAAATTTTCATCGCGGGTCACTTTATCACCCACTTTTTTATGCCAACTGGCCACAGTTGCATCTGCAACAGACTCGGGTAGAACAGGTACTTTGACTTCAATGGACATGATTTTACCTTTTCATTAGTTTGTATATTATTTAGGCGACAAAGCCTTTTCAACCAAGGCTTGTTGTTGTTGTGCATGTAAGACTGGGCTACCAACTGCAGGAGCAGCAGCCACTTCTCTGCCCACATAAATTAAGTCTTGTTTAGGACGCAAACACTCTATCATGTTATGTTGAGAGGAGAACCACACACCTTGATTTTGCGGCTCTTCTTGACACCAAACCACTGTATTTGCCTGAGGATATTTACCCAATTCTGCTTGTAATTCCTCTATAGGAAAAGGATACAGCTGTTCTATGCGTATGATCGCCACGTGTTTTAATGCCTTATCTCGGCGCATTTGTAATAAATCATAGTAGACTTTGCCACAACAAAGCACTACTTTTGTAATCTTTTGTGCATTTATAGCATCGATTTCTGGAATTATGTTATAAAATTTGCCCTTTATCAAATCATCAAGAGATGACACCGCAAGTTTATGACGTAAAAGACTTTTAGGTGTCATTATAATCAAGGGTTTTCGAAAATCTCTTAACATTTGGCGGCGCAACAAGTGAAATATTTGTGCAGGTGTGGTTGGCGTACATACTTGAATATTGTGTTGGGCACACAATTGCATGAAACGTTCTAATCGAGCAGAGGAATGCTCAGGGCCTTGTCCTTCATATCCGTGAGGCAACATCATAACAAGCCCACACAAACGCCCCCATTTTTGTTCACCAGAGCTGATAAACTGATCAATGACCACTTGAGCACCGTTTGCAAAATCTCCAAATTGCGCTTCCCAAATGTCTAGAAAATCAGGTTCAGATGAAGAATACCCATATTCAAAAGCCAACACTGCCTCTTCAGACAAAACGGAGTCAATAACATCAAAGGGTCTGTTGATTTTTTTCGAGATATTTTTTAAAGGAGTATAGAACTCACCGGTTTCAATATCATGTAATACTGCATGTCGATGACCAAAGGTTCCACGACCAGAATCTTGACCTGATAATCGTACACCATAGCCCTCTTGTAATAGGCTAGCAAATGCCAGATTTTCTGCATATCCCCAATTCATAGGGATTTCACCCTCAGTCATTTTTTGTCTATCAGCCAGTAACCTTATTACAACTGGGTGCAGATGAAAAGTATCAGGAATGGTTTGAAGTTGTTTTGTTAACACATACAGTGATTCTTTGCTGATGGTTGTGTCTGCTTTATCTGTCCACTTTCCTTGAAGATAAGGCGCCCAATTTGCAGAATATTTTCCATTAAATTCATCAGGGAACAATTCAACAACTGTTTCACCCTTATCCAATCTATCGCGATATGCGTCAACTAATTTAATAGCTTCATCAGAGGTTAATATGTCTTCTTTTATTAATTGTTCTGCATATATTTCTCGTAAAGGACGCATATTTTTAATTTGTTTATACATGCAAGGTTGTGTCACAGCAGGCTCATCAGCTTCGTTATGTCCTTGACGTCTATAACACACCAAATCTATCACCACATCACGCTTAAATTTCATTCTGAAATCAAAAGCAAGTTGTGTTGCGAAAATCACAGCTTCTGGATCATCTCCATTCACATGAAGGACGGGTGCTTCAACCATTTTTGCAACGTCAGTACAATAGGGTGTAGAGCGCGCATCTGCAGGATTGGTAGTAAAACCAATCTGATTATTGACCACAATATGTATCGTTCCACCTGTGCAATACCCGGGTGCTTGAGAAAAATTAAAGGTTTCCATAACCACACCCTGACCTGCAAAGGCTGCGTCTCCATGAATTACAACGGGTATGACCGAATTTTTTTCTGCAAGATCGTTGCGTCGTCTTAAGCGAGCACGGACAGATCCTTCAACTACAGGGCTTATAATTTCTAAATGAGAAGGATTAAAGGCAAGAACAACATGCAAGATGTTGCTGGAATTTGTTTTAATGTATGAAGAAAATCCTTGGTGATATTTAACATCTCCAGTCCGGTCCACTTGAATTTTTCCTTCAAATTCTTGAAAAAGTTCCCCTGGTTCTTTACCTAAAACGTTCACCAATACATTCAAACGCCCTCTATGGGCCATGCCTATTACAACTTCTTTTACATCCTCTTTACCGGCCTTATTGAGTATATTCTTCATTAAGGGAATCAATGCGTCACCGCCTTCAAGAGAAAAGCGTTTTTGCCCTACATATCTCGTACCTAAATAGCGTTCCAATCCATCGGCTGCAATCAAATCTTTTAAAAGGTTTAATTTAGTCTCTGCATCAAAAGAGGGTCTTGCCCGTACAGATTCCATTTTATACTGCCACCACTTGGTTTCTTCAGTACTAAAAAGATGCATGTATTCAATACCTATACTGCCACAATAAGTTTCATGAAGCGCTTTGTCTAATTCACCTAAGGAAATCTTTGTGCTATTAAAATCAGTACCTACATAAAAAATTGAATCTTTATCTTCCTTTGATAATTCATGATAGGCCAGACCTAAATTGGGTACTGGATTGGCATGAGCCAAACCCAAAGGATCAAGTTTGGCTGCAAGGTGTCCATAGGTGCGAAAAGCATTGATTAAATTTGCCACTTGGTATTGTTTGGAGTCTACATGTTGGGTAACTTTTGAAGAAGATGGTTGCCTGACTTGTTGCAAGAAATAATTACGTATTTCTTTGTGAGGAACTTCTTTAGCTGCGCCCTTAACTTTAGGAAAGGCGTCAAATACTGCCTTCCAATCAGCTGGCAATGAATTCGGGTCGAGCAGATAGTCTTCGTAAAGACTATCTACATAAGCCATGCTACCACCAGACAAATAGGCAGAAGCCCATTGTTGTTGCAGATCAGAACTGCTCATTTATACTCTCCAAAGGTTAACCGTATCAATCGGCAACCAAAATCTCTATTATGCACTAAGCCTTAAAAAAAACATGGCGCAACCAAAGTGCGCAGGTTAGGTTTCTTGTTGTAACATTTGTATGCGTATTTTGGCAATTGCTTGCGCTGGATTGAGTCCTTTTGGACAAACAGTGGTGCAGTTCATAATTGTACGACAACGAAACACAGAAAATGGATCTTGTAATTTATCTAACCGATGTCCCGTTGCATTATCTCGACTGTCTGCTAGAAACCGCCTTGCTTGTAATAGTCCCGCAGGTCCTACAAACTTCTCTGGGTTCCACCAGAAAGAAGGGCAAGCACTGGTACAACAAGCACACAAAATACATTCATAAAGACCATCAAGCTGAGCGCGCTCTTCAGGTGACTGTAGTCTTTCTTGGGCAGGAACAACTGAATCATTTTGTAGGTAGGGTTCTACGCGTTCATATTGTTGGTAAAACTGGGACATATCAACAGCCAAGTCCCGTATCACCGGAAAGCCCGGTAAGGGTCGAATCACGATTTTATCTGTTTTTAAACTAGAAAGCGAGGTGATACAAGCCAGGCCATTAGATCCATTTATATTCATCCCATCGGAGCCACACACCCCCTCACGGCAAGAACGTCTGTAGGTGATAGTAGAGTCTTGTTCATCCTTCAAGCGCTCCAGTAAGGTAAGCAGCATGGGATCACTTTTAGCCGGTATCCTTAACTCATAATCTTTCATGTAGGGCTTAGTATCAAGCTCTGGATTATAACGATAAATGGACAAGATTAATTGTCTGGTTTCAGCCATGATTTTCCTCTTAATAGACCCGTTCTTTTGGCTCAAAGGGTGCAATGTGTTGGGGTGATATATTCACTGGTCGATAATCAATGACTTCACCTTGTTCAAAATATAAAATATGCTTAATCCAGTTTAGATCATCTCTTTCTGGATAATCTTCTCTACTATGAGCCCCGCGGCTTTCAGTGCGTGCAATGGCCGATTGTGCGGTAGCATAGGCTGTTGCCATGAGATTATCCAGCTCCAAGGCAGCTATACGGTCTGTATTGAACACACGACTTTTATCGCCTAAATGCGCATGAGCAAGTCGCTCTCTCAATTCTTGTAATTTTTTTAAACCAGAGGCCATGATGGCCCCAGTTCTAAAAACGCCAAAGTCTTCTTGCATAACCTTTTGCATTTGCTCACGGATAAGGGCAGGGCTATCGCCGCCTGTGGAATTATCCCAACGCTCATATCTACTCAAAGACGCTGATATATCCTCATCAGCGATATAAGCCATGTCTGGTAAATGATTTGACTTGGCTAGTTCCTCAACATGTAAACCAGCTGCGCGACCAAATACAACTAAGTCAAGCAAAGAATTTCCCCCAAGCCGATTCGCTCCATGAACAGAAACACAGGCACACTCACCTACTGCATATAAACCTTCGATGACTTGCTCTTGTCCACCTGTTTTACTCAAAACTTGACCATGCATGTTGGTAGGAACACCTCCCATACTGTAATGGCAAGTAGGCACAACAGGAATAGGCTCAACAATAGGATCCACGCCAGCAAACTTCAAAGAAAGCTCACGAATACCTGGCAAACGTGACATAATCAAATCAGCACCCAAATGATCTAATTTTAATTTTACATAGTCCACACCTTCAGGATTAAATCCCATGCCAGCACGAAGTTCTAATGCTATAGAACGAGACACGACGTCTCTGGAAGCCAAATCTTTTACATGAGGGGCATAGCGTTCCATAAAGCGCTCACCGTCTTTATTGATGAGATAACCACCCTCTCCGCGACAACCTTCTGTCACTAAGGTTCCAGAGCCCGCGATGCCTGTGGGATGAAATTGCCACATTTCCATATCTTGAACAGGTAACCCTGCTCTTAAGGCCATACCCAGGCCGTCACCAGTATTAATGTAAGCATTGGTGGTTGATTGAAAAATACGTCCTGCACCGCCAGTCGCTAAAATACAAACTCTGCTTTGAAAGAAAACCAGCTCCCCAGACTCAATATCTAAAGCGGTGATACCAGCGATTTGTCCCTGCGCATCTTTTACAAAGTCAATGGCATACCACTCGCTGAAAATGTGCGTTTTGGCTTTCAAGTTTTGTTGGTATAAAGTATGTAATAAGGCATGGCCCGTTCTGTCAGCAGCAGCACAGGTACGAGCTGCTTGTGCACCCCCAAAATTTTTTGATTGTCCACCAAATTGACGTTGATATATTTTACCATTGTCCATCCGGGAAAAGGGTAGTCCCATATGTTCCAGTTCGTAAACAGCCTGGGGGCCTGTTTTGCACATATACTCTATGCAGTCTTGATCGCCAATATAATCTGCGCCTTTAACTGTGTCATACATGTGCCAACGCCAATCATCTACATCAGAATTCCCTAAAGCGGCAGTAATTCCACCTTGAGCAGACACCGTGTGTGAGCGGGTTGGAAATACTTTAGAGATTAAAGCAGTTTTTAAACCTGAATTAGCCAGCTGTAATGCGGCACGCATGCCAGCACCACCTGCCCCAATAATTATTGCATCGAAACGATTACGTGCAATTGCCATACGTCATTGCCCCCATAGGATTTGTAAACCCCAAATAAACTGGCTAAGAAGCCAAAAACATACACCGATTTGTATCGATAATCGCACAGCAGTGCAAGTCAGATAATCAGTGGTAACGGTCCATATCCCAATCCAAGCATGCAATGACAATAGCAATAATGCTAGGATCGTTGCGCCTTTAAAAACCACATTGGTGAATAATGCGTGCCATTGTGTGTAATTTATGTGAGGATGATATAGTATAAAACCCAAAAAAAAGACAGAATAAACTAATAAATATACAGCAGACAGTCGCTGTATCAACCAATCTTTTAACCCATTTCCGGTTAAACTTGTAACATTTGTTACCATATCCAAATTCCAAGTAAAAGTGTAGAAATAATAGAAAGTACAATAACAGCCACAGCAGTACGTCGACTGACACTAAGTTCTTCGCCATAGCCTAGATCCATAATCATGTGACGAGCACCGGCTATGGTATGAAATATAAAAGAGGCTGCAAAAAGCCAAAGAACTAACTTATAGCCTGGATTTGTTAGCGTATTTTCCATTTGTGTGAAACTGGCTTCAGAGTTCAGAGACCGAGACATCATAAAAAGCACAATGGGTAATAATATAAAAATAACCACGCCAGATACTCGATGAAGTATGGATACAATAGCCATGGGTGGATATTTTAAACTACGTAAATCAAGATTAATTGGTCTTTTTTTATTCACTATACATTCTTCCTCAAAATTCAGCTGCTATTCGGTACTCGAAGCAATTGTGAAGTATACCATTCTGATTTTATCACGGAAAGTTATGTAGGCCCAATAATGAACTTTTTACTTACACTATTTTTTTTAAAAAAAATAAGAGATACTACATGACAATTCAATTCTGCTTAGTATTATGGTTCAGATCAGAGGATTTTTAAAATGGGCGGGGTCCAAATACAATTGTTTGAATCAAATTATTCCTAAACTACCTCCTGCTCGCAGATTGATAGAACCATTTACCGGCTCTGGGGTGGTTTTCATAAATACAGAGTACTCATCTTACCTGTTAGCAGAAACCAATCAAGATTTAGTAACAATTTTTACCACCCTACAAAACAAGGGGGAATCTTTTATAGAGTATTGTAAAGAGTATTTTATTGTAGAAAACAATGTCGAGGACAAATATTATAGTTTTCGTTCCCACTTTAATAGTTTACCCACCTCAGACATGAAGTCCGCAATTTTTTTATATTTGAATCGTCATGGTTACAATGGACTTTGTAGATATAATTCTAAAGGAATTTATAATGTTCCTTTTGGCTTATATGTAAACCCCTATTTTCCAAAAAAGGAGATGCTGTATTTTCATAAGAAAAGTCAAAATGTGCAATTTACTTTCAGCGATTTCCGTAAAACATTCGAGTTAGCAGAAAAAGGCGACATAGTCTATTGCGATCCACCCTATGTGCCTTTGACAGAACATACAAAAGCTTTTGCTTATACCCAAAATAAATTTTCACTTGAAGATCACATCGAATTAGCCGAGCTGGCTAAAGAAACCGCATCAAAAGGCATTCCTGTTATCATATCAAACCATGATACAGAATTTACTCGTCATCAGTATAAAACCGCTACCATTCACAGTTTTAAAGTAGCCCGTTGGATTAACTGTAAAGCTAATAATAGACAGCCGGCAAAGGAATTGTTGGCTGTTTATGATTCCAAAAAAACAAATATTTATAATCCCTCAGCTTCAACACAAGGGCTATGAAGTAAAAGCAACTTACAAGATTAATTCTTAACATTATTTGGAGTGGCTGTTTATTACAGGCTATTCATTGTTCTTTTGGTATTATTCAATATATTAATTTTAATAAAGTAAGCTAAGACAATGACCATCAATAAAGAAAAAGGAATGACTGATAAAGCAGCCTGATAACTGGCTTTACTATAAACATGTACACCATCAATTAAATGTCCATACCTATCAAAATAATCTAGTAGCTTACCAACCAAAGGCTGTAGTAATACACCGCCAAAAGACACTATCATATTGGTTGCTGCAAATACGGTGCCTGATAATGTGATAGCGGTGCACTCTTTAGCCATTGTAAAAACAATGATTTCAGTTGAGCTAAAAAGCCCATAAAAAAATAATAATAAATTCAAAAGAACGTAGGACAATCCTGGGCTATATAAGATTAAAGCAATACAAACAAGGCTCAATACAGTTCCCAAAAGCAGTATTGACAACCTCCTACCTGTCTTATCAGATATATACCCAGCTATAGGAGCGCCGATGGCCCACCCTAAGAAAACAGCAGAGATCGAATGCGCAGCTTGAACTTTGGTTAAGTGATGGGCTTGTTCCAGATAGGTTTTACCCCATAATTCACCAAAAACAGACAAGGATGTATACAAACAGGCACCTACCAGGCCAATAAGCCACACTTCTTTGGCCATTAAAACTTTTAGAACATTGTGAAAGAATTTTGGTAATGGGTAGGTATTGGATATATGTCCTTTGGGACCATCGCGTACTACTAAAAAAATTAAGGCGTTTAATACGAATCCAGATAAAGTGATAATGAATAAAACCCTCTGCCAACCTACTTCAACCGACCATTCTGTGATTTTTATCTGCGCATACATTGGCCCTAACATACCCAAGGTTGTAATCAAACCAACAGCAAGCGAGAAGAATCGTTTTGGTAACCAATGAAAAGCCAAGGATAAAACACCAATAAAAGCAAAAGATGAACCAAATCCTACTAAAAAACGTCCACACCCCACCAAAAGCAAAGAGTAGGTTAGGGTAAACATCCAAGAACCCAAGGCACAACATAAACAAGCTAAGGTGAGTAGAACTCTTGGTCCATATCTGTCCATGAGCATGCCCACAGGCATTTGCATGGGTGAATAAGCGATATAATATAAACCGGCAATTTGACCAAAAGTTGTAGCGGTGATATGTCCCATTGCTGCAGAGAGCTCATTTTCAAGAGCTCCCGGAAGGATGCGGAGTATGAATTCATAACAATAAAAAGAAGCTCCTATAAGACAGATAAGTAGGCCAAATAATAATTGTCCTCTAGAAATTGTATCATTCTTACTCTTTAGCATGGGCATGTGTTTCTTTTAGAAAGAAGGTTATTATTGCAGCTATAAATATACCCAGTGGTATAAAAGCCAAAGCAATTTGATAATCAGCAATGGTGTATAGTTTTTTCAAGTTTTCAACACCAACACCAGCTAGGGCTGAATCTCCAACACGTAAGCTTAAACTAAAGTCCAATAAATGTCCAACCAGTGGTTGAAGAAACATTGCACCCAACATTACGAGCATATTGGTTAAAGCCATAGCAGTACCTGCGGCCTCCCCTGGACTTATTTCTCTACCAACTGCAAATACAATGGCTTGGGCGCTGTACAGCAGTCCCAATAAAAACATCAAAGCTTGTATACTAGATACGCTCAATCCTGGGAGATATAGTATCATTAACATGACTATTGCAGCGCCCATAGCCCCCACAAACATAGGAAATTTTCTGCGAGCCAATCGATCAGAAATATAACCCATCAGTGGCGCACCCAAAGCAAAGCCTAAAAAAAGTATAGAATTTGCAAGGCCCGCAGCTTCTGCTGTAAAGCCATGCGCATGTCTTAAATAGGGTATTCCCCACAATTCAGCAAATACACTTGTGGGTAAATAGACCAAACAACCGTACAGTCCATTTAACCAAATTTGTTTATTTTTCAAAATAATTTCCAAATCAACAAATCCTTTTTTAAAGGTAGGTATAGTGCCACCTTCTTGATGATGACTATTTTTTTTATCAGAAATCCCAAACCATAAAACAAATATTAAGCCAATACCAAAAACGGCTGTGTAGTTTAAGGATTTAATCCAACCCAGTTTATCTACAAAAATACTTAAAAAGTTATCGCCCAACATAGCGCCTACGGTCCCCAAAGCTGAAGTCATGCCTGCAACCATACCCAATCTATTTTCAGGGAGCCAGATGGTTGCTAATTTCAATACACCTACGAAAGCAAAGGCAGATCCAAATCCCACCAAAAATCGACCAATGGCAGCAATCCAAGCAACTGAGGTTCCTGTGTAGATGAAGGTCCCGATAACGCACACTAAACAGGCAAATGTTAATAATCTTCTGGGGCCATATCTATCTAATAATACACCTACAGGTAACTGCATAGGCACATAGGCTGCATAATAAATAGATGAGACCATACCAAACCCTGTGGCAGAAAGATTAAAGTGCTCACGCAGCGGACCTTCCATAACACTTGGAGCTATACGTAACAAATATTCATAACTATAAAATATGGCACCGAGACCGCAAATCAGCCAACCAATGATTGCATAATTATTCCGATTTTCAGAATACATGGTTATCTCCTTAACAATAGGGGTTAAGAAAGAGTACATACCCAGACAAGGTAAGGGTAAGAACAGGACTCTCTTTAATTTAAGTAATTATTTGACTCACGCCGCTAGCTATTGCAGCTTGAGATACAGCAGCTGAAACCCGCTCTCTTAAACGAGGGTCTATTGGCTTAGGAATGATATACTGAGGGCCAAACTCCCAATTCAAGGTCCCAGGGTAGTTATCCTTTACCACCTGTGGAACAGACTCATGCACGAGTTGTCGAATTGCTTCTACAGCCGCAATTTGCATGGATTGGTTAATACATCTAGCGCGTACATCTAACGCACCACGAAAAATATAAGGAAAACATAACACATTGTTGACTTGATTTGGATAATCACTTCTTCCAGTAGCAATCACAATGTCATCACATACTTCGTAAGCTAATTCAGGTCTTATTTCAGGATCTGGATTAGACAGTGCAAATATAATTGGTTTTAAAGCCATGAGTTTCAATAAATCAGGGCTTAATAAATCTGGCTTAGCTACACCAATGAAAACATCGGCACCAACCATGGCATCGGCAAGCGTTCGTTTTGCGGTGAATTGAGCAAACGGACGTTTATAATCATTTAAATCTTGGCGCTCTGTATGTATCACTCCTTTCGTGTCTAACAGGATCATATTTTCTTTTTGAGCGCCTAATGCCAACAATAAGCGCATGGACGCAATACCCGCAGCACCAGAGCCTATGCAAACTATTTTAACTTCAGACAGCCGTTTTTGTTGGATTTCGAGGGCGTTGAGCAAACCTGCGGCCACAACAATTGCGGTGCCATGTTGATCATCATGAAACACTGGAATGTCGAGCTGCTCGATCAATGCTTGCTCTATTTCAAAACAGTCAGGCGCTTTGATGTCTTCTAAATTAATGCCACCAAAGGTTGGCGCTATATTTTTTGCAGTGGCTATGAAAGCTTGAGGGTCTGTTGCATCAACTTCTATATCAAAAGCATCTATATCTGCAAATTGCTTAAATAAAACAGCTTTACCTTCCATAACGGGTTTGCTTGCAAGTGGTCCTAGGTTCCCTAGACCAAGCACAGCAGTACCATTGGTCAACACAGCAATCAGATTGCCTTTGTTGGTATAGCGGTATGCATTTGCAGGATTGTCGGCTATAGCAAGTACAGGTGCAGCTACACCAGGGGTATATGCCAAAGATAAATCAGCCTGACATACAGTGGATTTTGTAACAAGAACTGAGGTTTTCCCTGGGAAGGGAAATTCGTGATATTCTAAGGCACGTGCGTTTAAATCTTCTTTTTCATCCAAGGTACTTTACTCTCTATTCCAGATGACACCATATGATATCCATTATTATATTCGTGCTGACAAAAAGTTATTGAGCATATCTAAGGACATGCTCTCTTTTTCCATCACTCAATCAGTAGTGCTTTGTTTACAGTTATTCTTGTGCTGAGGCGGGCGTAGTTTCTTGCTTTTTGCCTCTATTGTAGCGATCACGGAATTTCTGAACGCGGCCTTCAGTATCCACTAATTTTTGTTTGCCTGTATAAAATGGATGGCATTCGGAACACACTTCAATACTTAGATCTTTGCTTAAAGTCGACCGAGTTTCAAAAATTTGACCACAACTGCAAGTAACTTTTATTGTTTTATAATCAGGATGAACAGACTTTTTCATAATACCACTCTCTTACAGTTTAAATGGGTATCGCAACCTGGGCCAAGGGCCAAGCACCATACCGTAGACAAATGACCGGTTACAATATCAGAAAATAAAATTTAAAGCAATGATTCTTTCTTTATAAAGTATTAGAATGTAAATTTTAATTGTTGGCTAAGGCCCAATCTTCAGAAAACATCTGTAAGTTAAACCGTAAACAAATAGACTGTCTTAAGGTAAACTAGAAATAATAGATTGTAGATAGGTTTCCTGTTCTTTTCCTGGATTTTGTTCAAAAAAAGAATTTATCGTATCGTATCGTAAATAACTGACCGCCTCATTAATATATAATTTTTGTTTCATTTGAGACTCTGATAACCCTCCAAAACAACCAGTACCTTCGGGGTTTGCTTTGATGGCTTTTTTAGCATCAAATAATTTTTTTAATACTGCTTGAGTTTCCCATTTTTCTTCCAGATCACCATGTACAGCCAAGTATTTTTTGGGATTTGTTGGGATAAAATTATTGGGGTGAATTTCATCTGGTTCCCTTGTAGATGTAAACCAAGAGTATAATCTAAGCGTTTGCTTGGTCATTTGGTAGCCCACTTCTAAACCAATGCTTGCAAGATACAACATTCCTCCACATCCCAGAAGTATAGTGAAGCCTAAGCCCATGGTGGGTATTAAAACAGGTAAAAAGGCTATCCCAACACCCATGTATAAAGCTAGGCTTGTAAAGTTAAATATAATGCCGCCAACCAATTTAATTTTTGTTCGTCGAGTTTCGATTTCCCCCAAGCTAAATTTGTCACTGTAGGGACGACGGAATGCAAAGAAGGGCATCAGCATGTCTGCCAAAGTTTTGAATCCATTTTTTAATGTATTAGGTATGGTCATTTATTTTACTCCCGGTAAAAATAGCATCATATATAATGGCTTAGAATTATGGAAGTGTACTTCTTATAATTGCTGCAATAGAGCAATAAAAAGTCACTCAACTTATAGTTTCCAACGCTTATGCATCCAATTCCATTGCTCTGGATGTTTCAAAATAATTTGTTCCAAGGCCTGATTATAGGCTAATGTATTGTTATATAAGGATTCTTGTTTATTACTGTACTCTTTCCATTCAATACACTCGAAAAATTCCAGTACATGTTTTCCATTTGCTAAACGATAACTGGCAGCAGGTATGACAGGAACACCTGTGTAGCGCGAAAGCGTAGCCAAGCTTCTGTAAGTTCCTGCTTTTTTACCAAAAAACTCTACAGCAATACCATCTTTATTTACCAAGGATGCATGCTGATCCAAAACAAAAATGACAGCATGATTTTTTTCTAAAGCCGCACATACCTGATCCAATGAATTTTTTTTAGGTATGACGTTTAACCCTGCTTGATAATACCGTTTGAATAGCGCTCGTTCCAAGGTTTTAAAGCCCAAAGTACGCCGGATAAAATGAAATTGTCCCTGGAATTGTTTGAAATTTAATACCCCACCAATGGGGGCAAATTCCCAATTACCAAAATGGCCTGTAACAACCAAAACCCCTTTTTGTTTGGCTACAGCAGCCAACATATGCTCATGGCCCCGTACTTCAACCTTGTCTTTTAAAGTAGCCTCACTCATAAAGCGTAAGCGTAGTCCCTCTTTTATAGACAATAACACATGAGAATAGTAAGCCTGAGCTAAGCGTACTTTTTGAGTTTTATCCAAGGCGTCCTTAAAAACCTGATGAATATTATCCATCACAATCGCGCGTCTATAAGGCAAAAATGTATACATCAATCGGCCCATTAGACTAACTGGCAATTGGTTTATTTGTTGGGATAATTCAGTCATAGGCTTTCATCAGCAAACAGGCATTCATACTTGAAAAACCTCTGTTGATCATCAAAGCATGGGTGTTTTTCTTTAAGGTTTGATGGCTTGTAGTTACATTCAAAGATTGGCAAGTAGTAGCTAGAGTTTGCAAATTACCAATGCTTGGAGCACATTTTTTCTCAAGTGCATAGGAAGTCAACACTGCATCCACTAGGCCTGAGGCGCACAAAGTATGACCCATGGACCACTTAAAAGCAGTTACAACCGGTCTTGAAGAGGAAAAAACAGCGTTGATGGCATGAGCTTCGCTGTCGTCAGATTTTTTATTTCCATTACCATGAGCCACAACCAACCCAATGTCATTTGGGCAAAGTTGTGCTGTGTTTAAAGTATTATGTATCAATTGGGTCAGCTGTTCACCCTCTGATTCAATTGAAAATAAACCTTTGGCTTCACTGGCAGCTAATCCGCCAATGATTTCTCCATAACAGATGGCATTACGAGCACTGGCACTGGCTTCACTTTCAAGGACTAAGGCTGCGGCGCCATCGGCTAAAATCGTCCCATCATGTTGCGCATCAAAAGGTTTTAAATGGCGATCACTGATAAGCCCGAGTTTCTCATAATAAAATAAGGCTTGAGGTTCAATGCCCATATCATAAGCGACAACAACAGCCCTCTCTACTTGTCCACTTCTAACCGCATGATAAGCCTCCAACAAAGCCTGGGTTCCCCCTGCCGCATGATTGGTTATATTTTGGTTTGGTCCTTTAAAGCCATAGGTGATGCCCGTATAAGCCAACACATTATTAGGTAAAATTCTCAAAAGCCACATGGGGTGGACTTCATCAAACAAGTGTTCTGCGAAGTCTTGCATGTTGGCCTTCGTTTTAGCCAGCAATGGTAAAAAATCGTATTGTTGAAAATATTTATTTCCAGGGGATCCAACGTAAATTCCTGTTTGGTTATTGAATAAATCTGGGCAATTCAAACCATTTCTATGTTCGATGATTTGGCTCTGATTAACGGCTTCAAGTGCCACATGAATACCTATGACATCTTGTCGAGAAATCACTTTAATTAATTTTCGGTCAGGTAACAATTGCGCCGGCTTAAAATTTTTAAGCTCGCCACCCAATCGATGTGTCCAGGTTGAGAGGTCCCATTGTTCAATTTCAGCAATGCCAGTTTGCCCTGACATAACCGCTTGCCAAGTATCTTGGGCGCTGGCACCAGAAGCAGTCAGTGCACTTCGGCCAGTAATAAATACTTTGTTATCAATGGAGTAGGCCATTATTCAGCTCCTTCAAATTCAGGATGCTTAAACAGCAAGCAACTATTAGAGCCACCAAAGCCAAAGGAATTGGATAAAACCACCCCTAAAGATTTTTCGCGAGGACCATCTACCACATAATCTAAGTCGCATTCAGAATCCGGGGTGGTTAAATTAGCGGTTTTTGGAATCATGGCCGATTCAATGGATTTCACTGCTAAAACTGCTTCTAATGCACCTGCAGCTGCAATTAAATGCCCTGTTTGTCCTTTAGTTGAGCTTACTGGTAATTGTTGTCTGCGGCCAAAAACAGCCTTTATTGCATTTGTTTCGCTCAAATCATTCATTTTGGTAGAAGTACCATGGGCATTGATATAGTCCACATCTTGCTCACTCACACCAGCATCTTTTAATGCAGCTTTTATAGCCTGTATAGCGCCATCACCATTGGGATGAGAATCGGTGATGCGATAAGAACTTAAGGAATTACCCTCACCTGCCAGCTCTGCATAAATGGTAGCACCCCGAGCCTTGGCTTTATCCCAAGCTTCAAGGACTAAAAAAGCAGCACCTTCACCTAAGACAAAACCATTGCGCAATCCATCAAAGGGACGACTGGCAGTATGAGGCGTTTTATTGTAGGTCGACAAAGCACCTAACAAGCAAAAACTAGATAAGCCCAAGGGATTGATCATGGAATCAAATCCTCCAGCCAACATATAATCAACCTCCCCACGCCGAATGACTTGCATGGCCAGGCCTAAGGCTTGCCCGCCAGAAGCACAGGCGGTATGAACGGAGGTAGCATACCCTTTGATGCCAAATTGTTGAATCAACAAAGACAGCCCGGAATTGGATGTGGTTTTACCAAAATCAAGGAGTTTGTAGAATGATTGGGACTGGGCTTGTAATAAAGACCAATCTGGTTCGCCTTCTGGGGCACACAGTTGCCGGAAGCGATTTAAATAATCAAATTCTGCTGTCATCATGCCAGACCCTGCCACTACACCCCACCGAGACTCAGTTTCTTTACAAGGGGCAATTCCAGCGTCCTCAAATGCTTGCCTTGCGGCTTCTAAAGCGAACTGTGTAAAAGACATAGCAAAACGGCTATTTTTGCCTATCATACTGGCATGCGGAGTAAACTGTTTGACTTCGGCTGCAATATAAGTAGGAAAAGCTTTGGCATCAAAATGAGTAATTTCAGCTATTCCAGATTGGCCTTTCAGTAAATTTGTCCAAGTGGACAAAACATCATTACCCAAAGGAGATACCGCACCCAAGCCAGTAATTGCTACGCGTCTATTTTTCATCTGTGAGAAACCTTTGACTGTGAAACACCAAATCCACCACACACACCCGCTTACCCTCGACTTCACTGCGATAAGAAAGAATCAATTGATTGTCATCTTGTTGTTTAACCTTTACATAGCTAATCAAACAATCGCCGGGCTCAACAAAACCATTCATTTTAATTTTACGGCATTCACTGAATGTATAATCATTAGTAAATCCTGCGCACTGTATAAATACTTTAGCAAGATTTAGTTTGCATTCTAATAAAACAGTCAAAGGCAAGACTGGTTTATTAGGGAAATGATCTGGAAAATAGGGGGCTGCACCTGTAAGGCGTTTTTCAGCTACCATGCTCACAGCAGGTTCGCTTGCTAAAATCCTATCAAAGCTCATGGTATAATCATTAGGACTGTTTGAAAGTAATGATAATGATTTAAGTTCTGCTATTTCTTCAAAATTTTCTACCTTATCACTGAGACGATACACTTTAGAAAATTGCCTTTTAACAGCATCTACTTCAATGAAGTCCGTCATAGGTAATAATGGTCCCAAAGCACCCTCTATTGTAAAAACAATCTCCTTACCAATGCTTGCAACACTGTGATATTCGACTGCTGTTTCATCAAGGGCATCAATGAAGGATTCAAGCAGTAAGGTTTCACCCAGATATGCTGGACGAAACATGCGTGCACTTGCAACTACGCCAGCAACAGGTCTAAGTGTGAAGTCATTTTGTTGCATGACATTCCAGGCAGCAAGTTGGCCTAAAACCTCACCCATCAAAGAAGGAATAAAACAGGCCTTCCCAGAGTCATTCCTGGTCAAATAAAAATCATCAGCAGTGATATGCTTTACCCCTTTGATATAGGTCCCAGGGGATAATTGCAATATTTGATCAACAAATAAAAACCGCATCAAGCAAATTCAGTCTGAGTCTTAATGCTCTGTGCACTTTGTGCTGTAAAAACCAATTTGCAGAAAGTTTCCACTGTAAACAACATAGGGATTTCATTCACTTTCATGTTTGTTCTGAATTGATCAGGAGGCACTTCGCATAAATAATTTTTTAAAGCTTCAAGTCCCGCAGGGGTCAATACGCCCCCTTTTTCAAATTCATCCTCTGCCAAAGCACCACGAGCATTTTTTTCGAGTTGGCCACGCGGAATTTTAATTTTGAATTCTTTTTCTAATTGAAAAACCAAATCAAGAAAATCAATGGATTCTGCACCCAAATCTGTTATTAAACGACTGTTTAAAGCGATATCCGCCTCGTCAATAACCAACACATCGGCAATGATTTCCCTTACTTTGGGGTATACGCCAGCTACATTCATAATCCATCCTCAAATGCTTATGCTAAAAAGCAAAGATTATATCATAAAATTGATCTTAGGGAATGTTTCTCTTATCCGACCTGACTATAACCTGCATCCACATATAAAGTATGGGCATTGATCATCGAAGCTTCTGGCAGGCATAGCAAATACACAGCATTTGCAACATCTTCGGTAGTCAGCGGCCTATCAGCTAAGGCATGGGCTTGGTATTGTTCTAATAACTGCGCTCTGTTTGGAAAATGTTTAAGCGCATCTGTGTCGACAACGCCCGCAGAAACCGTATTAACAGTAATTGCATCCGCAGCTAATTCAAGGCTTAAAGAACGCACTAAGGATTCAAGCGCGGCTTTAGATGCACCAATAAAAGCATAATTGGGGATGGCTCTTGCAGCTCCTAAACTAGACAAAGCTACAACACGACTTCCCTTAGGCATGAAGGGGCGGCCTTCACATACCAAATGATTCAATGCCAAAGCATTGGTTTCCAGGCACCATCGCCAATGTTTTGTCGACATTTTCAAGGCCGATTTTAAAACCCCACTGGCAGCATTACTGATTAAAAAATCTAGTCTATCAAAGTGCTGACTAAAAACCCCAAATAACTCTTTGACTGATTGGTGATCGGCCACATTTGCCTGGACAGCTATGGCTTTAGAACCAAGCGCTTCAATTTCTTTGATTAAATTTTGGGCCTCATCGGAGCTGTTATAATACACAATTGCTATATCACAACCAGATTGCGCAAACTTCATTGCTGTCGCTTTGCCTATGCCGCGGGCGGCACCAGTGATCAATGCAACTTTTCCAGCAAATACCTTTGTCATAAAGAATCCTTTGTTTTAAATGCTGGAAAAACTATAGTGATTTTAATAGACTGTCAACCGTTCACTACTTATAAGCGGCTTTCTATTAAATTATCTTGTGTATAGAGCGCATACTTTGTACTATCCGCACATGTACATTAATCTTATGAATCCATGATCTACCCATGGTCTAAAACCGTTGTCCCCATTGCTGCTATTTTCTCCTTTAGAATGTTGGGTTTGTTTTTATTAATTCCTGTTTTTACTTTGTATGCAAACAAGTTACAAGGCGCAACACCTGCTTTGATAGGATTTGCTTTGGGCGGATATGGGTTAACACAAGCTTTACTACAAATACCTTTTGGTTTGTTGTCAGATAAATTTGGCAGAAAATCCCTCATAACTGTGGGCCTCATCCTATTTGCCTGTGGCAGTCTGTATGGAGCGCTCACAAATTCAATCTATGGCATGATATTGGCTAGAATATTGCAAGGTGGGGGAGCCATTGGTAGTGTATTGATAGCTTTGCTTGCCGATCTCACACCTGATGAAGAACGTACCAAGTCCATGGCTGTTATTGGGATGACCATTGGCATCTCTTTTGGCTTGGCCATGGTTATTAGCCCAGCCCTCTCCCATCGTTTCGGCCTGGCAGGTATTTTTTATTTTACAATGATTATGGCAATTTCAGCCATTGTGTTGCTCCATTGGGTTATTCCAACGCCCTTACAAGAACGATTTCATGCCGACAGCAATACGAAGCTGTCACTTATACTTTCAGTCCTCAAGAATCCTCAGTTACAAGGATTGAACCTTGGTATTTTTTGTCAACATTTTATTCTTACCTCCACTTTTTTTGCCATCCCCATGATTTTGCAGCAACAACTGGTGGTGAAACAAGGATATTTTTACTTACCGCTCATGATTTTTTCTTTTATTGTAATGATTCCTCTTATTATTGTGGCTGAAAAGAAAAAAGTAATGAAAGGTATTTTCCTCGCATCGGTTCTTGTTATTGCGTTTACTCAAGCAATATTAGCCTTGTATTATGCGCATTGGCTGCTCTTATGCTTAATGATGTTTGGTTATTTTGCAGCATTTAATTTTTTGGAAGCCTGCCTCCCCTCTTTGATTTCAAGACAAGCCAGTTCAAATTCAAAGGGTACTGCAATGGGGGTTTATTCCACAGGCCAATTTCTAGGTATTTTTTTTGGCGGTGTGGTTGCAGGACTACTATATCAATGGGCTGGTAATCAGGCTATTTTCATTGCCAATACTTTGGTAGCGGTTTTATGGTTTATAATGGCCATATCTATGTCACCCAATATATACTTTTCGACCTTGATTTTACATTATGCCCCTAACAATCAAACCGATGCTGAGGTCATAGCGGCTTTTTTAAAAATTCCTGGGATCAAAGAAGTTGCAATTTCTAAAAATGAGCAGGTTTTATATTTGAGGTTGGATAAAGAGCGGTATCAAATAGGGCGTGCTGAAGAACTATTGGCCCAATTGAGAACTTAATTTATTTCTCTTTAAAATTGGGTATATAATAGCGTTCTAACAATCGCATAAAGGAGATTTTAATGGCAAGAGGTGTTAATAAGGTTATATTGCTTGGGAATGTGGGCCTGGATCCAGAGGTTCGTTACATGACCAATGGCAATGCTGTAGCCACGATTTCTTTAGCAACCAGTGAATCATGGAAGGACAAAGTCACGGGAGAAAAGCAAGAAAAGACCGAATGGCATCGTGTGGTCTGTTTCAATCGCTTAGGGGAAATTGTTAACGAATACGTTCGTAAAGGCTCTAAATTGTATGTGGAAGGCAGCATTCGTACGCGTAAATGGCAAGATCAACAAGGCCAGGAAAAGTACACCACAGAAATCCATGCAACAGACATACAAATGTTAGACAGCAAAGGTGGTGGCGGTGGCAGCGGTGGCTCTTCATCCAATTATGAGGACATACCCCAAGGTCAACAAAGTCAATACTCAGCTGGTTCATCTCAACAATCAAATAACAAGCAGCCTCAGCCAACAGCAGATGCCTTTGAGCAATTAGATGATGATATCCCTTTTTAAAAACCAACTATTTACATTTTGTTAATTATATTGCTATAACCCGCTAAAAAGCGGGTTTATTCATTTAATTTCAAGATCCGCTGATTCCTTCTATGAAATTCAGGCCCTGTTAGAACAAGGTACTTAAGAAAGATTGTATCATTAAAAATAAAATAGAACCCTTTTTAACATTCGATACACTTTTTCCGATTTTATTGAGGCTACATGGATTTGATATGAATTAAAATCCGATTCTAAAACATGATTATACTATCTTTATCAACTAAGACAGGATCCACAGACTAATGCTGGCATCACAGGGGAGTATGCAATAACAGGTCAATTCATACTTATTCAGAGGATAAGACAGGTAAAGGTAACAAGAATAGAGCAAAGTGCATTCTTTGATAAATTATCAGTTGTTTTTGAAACATTGTTCCCCTTATACTAAAAGCAGTATTTTTTAACCTCTAGGAGTTTTATAAATGAAAAGTGTTCTATTTCAAATAGCTGTTTCTTTCTTAGCATTGTCGCTTAGCCTGTTGACCAGTTGTAATACAGTAAAGGGCGCGGGGCGGGATATTTCAAACACGGGGGATGCTATTGAAAGAGCGGCTAATTAAAGAATTCTAACATGATTGTAACTACCTAAAGATATACAGGTAAACACACCAAATTTTTGACATAAAGACCTCATATTTTTCTACGTACCGTGCTTTATGCACGGTACGTACGATCAAGGCACCAGAATCGTGGATTGATTCCGTGCATGAAGCGCGAACCGCAGTCATTTTAAATTCATAATATAATGGTTTTGTATATTTTGTGTTGGCCCTAAATCATCTTAGATTCTGGTCCAAGATCATCATCAGAATTAACATCTGTAAAAGAATAATTTTCATTTTCATCTTCATCTTCATCTGAAGCGCTGAAATATGGATGTGAGTAAAATATTACTTCATCCTTAAATTTCACCTTAGTTGCAATATGGTCTTCATCTTTGGATTCCGATTTAGGGCTTATCAGTTTTGATAGCCTTGCAAAAGGATTGGGCTTATCATTCAGAGCAGCCAATTCCGCTTTAGCCAATACTCTAATAATTTTTGAGCCTTCGCCAGATTGCATTTGACTTGCATTGGCATTAATACAATTGATCATTGCAGGAGAACAGGCGAAATTTGTGTTTTTTGCATTTAAGCCAAAAGCACTGACTGTGGATACTATGATACCAATACCAATAACACCTACGACAATGGACAAGGCCAATGCTATGGGAGGACATCCCACACCTAAAATTCCTAAAACGCCCATAGTTGCTGCTAAACCAATTGAAGAAACCGTTCCAAGCCCTAAGAAGACTTTTGCAGCTTTCCATAATTTAGGAAAAGGTGTCAGGGTGGCGCCTAAGCCTAAAACACCTATTGAGATGGCTAGGGCTAGGTCTATTGGAGGAAAGGTCACACCTAAGATGACCATCACTATGATGGAAATACCCAATCCAATAGCAGGTAAGGTTGTGATTCCTACTAGTGTTTTACTTGCATTCCAAAGCCCACGGGCAAAGCCACTGGCTATTACTTGTAACTTTGATGGACCAGCTTGATCAGAAGTACTGAAGCTATTTTCATCACCATTTTGTCGAGTCTCAGTAATTAATTGTGCAAGGGCCAAATCTAAGGTATCAGCTTTTGATCTTGGGCTATTCAAAAAGTTGACTAATACCGAATTTAGACTATCAGGCATAAGGCGTTTTAAACCTTCAAAACAAATCAAAATACCGGGACGTTTTTGCACATCTTCAAGTCGTTCATTTGCACTTTTACAACCAGAAACTGTTTTTTGACCTACATATATAGACAAAGACTGCACTAAATTTCCATATTTTTCATTATAATGATCATTATTGGCAAACAGTTTGAGAAGGGCAAGCGTCGCTTTGCCAGCTAGAGTATTATTTATAGAGTCCCTTTGATGTTCCCCCCTATCAATTGACTTTTTTAATTTTTTAATCTTTTCCGCAGCCTTTTTCCCAAGATGGGATTGATGGAAATTTGATTCTGGCGAAAATTGCAAAAACGCTTTGTAAGATTCAAGTATTTCCTGGTAGGTGCTCTGTAACTGTGTAAACCCTGTATTTTGTTGTAGCGTATACAACATTGCAATATCGGCCATAAGCGTTACTTCTTTGTTCAGCTCACTGGATCCGCCTAAATTTTCAGTATGCCTATTGACGCCAATATTTTGTACCCAAATATATTTACCATCGGTTACATCTTTATTATACAGATGTGCGCCCTTGAGAATTCTGCGGGCGGATTCGTTCTGGTTTTGATCCAAGCTTTCTGTGGTATAAGGAGCAATAGAAGTTAACAAATTATAAACAATAGCATTGTTATAATCACATGCTTGGACATTGTCTTGAGGCTCATGTTTATGCTCACTTTTGACCTCGGAGCCTGTGGAATAATTATCAAATTCTAGGTGGAATTGTTTATAAACTTCAACTATCCGCTGGGTGTCCAACTCGAAATCAGCATGTGTATCAGCAATTGAAGGCACTCTGGCACTGATTTGTCCACCAGGGCGAGCACTTACTGAACCATCCATGTCTAATGGGTTACGATTGATAAAACGTAAAGCGGATGCACCTGGATTTTCGCGTGTAGCCCAGGTATGTTTACTATGTGCTGTGCGCTCTTCTGAATTGGTAATGTAAGTTACTAAGCCATTGCAAAAATCTGATCCAAAAATATCATGTGTAAAAGCTGGTATCTCTTTGTACGTGGCTTTGAACAAATCATCAGAAAGCGCAGAATATATTAGTCTTTTGTCAGCTACTGGAAATTTATTTATGTTTTCTTTGAAAGTCTCAAACCATTTTTCTTTTAATACTTTATGCAAAGTGGCTCGACATGCATCTAGAATCACGTTTATATCTTTTACCGTAGCATTCTGTGGAAAAAAAATATTATCTATTTCTACCTGTAATAATTGTTTCGTTTGATTATATGCCTGAGTAAGAGCTGACTGAAGTTTGTCTTTGTCTGTATTTAAACCCAATGTAGAAAGTCTTTTTGTGACAGCAGCATGATTGTGGTCGGTATTTGCTAATAACTCTTCATAAAGGGGTATGATACTCATTCTGAAAGGACTATCATGAAATAATGATTGTGGTGTGCGTTTTAATAATTCAGTTATATTGTTATGAATTTGAGGGTCACCAACATTAGAATCTAAATCGAGATTACATCTAATCGGGTTAGATATGTTTATACCAATTAATGATTTCAATTTAGTAAGATGGTCACTAACTGAGGTTAATTCATTCTGTGGCTTACCTTCAATGGCTTGTAAAATCTCTTTCAAATCTTCAGGTGCGGCTATTAAATCATAGATAAGGCGTCCACGAACATCAAAACCAAGGCTTTGAGGATTTCCATCCATGGCTTGTGCAGCACGTCTATAAGCAACTTTTAATAAGGCTTGATAAAATATAGCTTGATTTAACTGAATTAGCGAAGGCATACCTATCCCAAATTAATATATTTCGTACATTGTAACTTATTTAGCTTAAGTAAAGATTAAGAAAAAGATTTTATTGATGTGATTTTCTTGTGGTACATAGAAATGTTGGCTAAGGCATCAAAGTAACACTTTAAACCAAACTAAACTAACGTTTTATGCCCACAGATGAGGAACCATGTGATTGTTTATAGGTTTCCCTAGGTGCTTCTGGAGGATATCCATAGCCTTTGTCTGCAAGTCGTTTGACAACTCGTAAGTAGCGCTCGCCCCATTCACCAGGTTCAAAATTGGTCACAACGACGTTATAAGTTAAATTGATGATGGTTTCAAATGCCTTTCTTTGTGCCAATTGATGCCCTTCAAAGGACACCTTAACTTCGGTTTCGGTGCCTATTCCACCTGACTTTAACCGATCTATCAAGATTGCTATCATTTTTTCAATGGTATAGTACAGTTTACACATGGACATGCCAGATGAGAACATTTCTTGTGCCTTTGAAGTAGATAATTTATACCCATGATCAAAAATAGGATATACAGGCTCGAGGTCAGTTGAATTAGGCAGTGTTTCTGGAGGAATAATGATGGGTGGGGATATAACATCGAAGTGGGGTGTTACCACATACAAATGAAAGTCAGCCCAATGTGCCCATATCAACCAAACACGCTCCACCAAAGTAAGCGGATCATTTAGATCTTCTTCCATGATTAATTTTCGTGTTTGTATGGATGTCTTATCTAGCTCAAAATCCTCTTTTTGCTCAGACATTGGAATACCTCATTCATCAGCTTAATAGCATTTTAGATTAAATTGAAGTTTTAAGCACCTAGATCCAAGCGCTTATGGTAAAAAAATTGTAAATTAAGGCCATTAATTTTAACTTGCATTATGCTTTGAATAATATTCATTAGTTGATTTGCGACATTTAAAGCAACTGGTTTGGCAGTCAGAGTTTGGCTCACCTATTTTTATGATCATCCCTTTGTGAATTAACAAATCCAACATCGGTTGTAAAGCGGAGTCATCAATATGAAATTCACGTGTTAATTGCTGTGTACTGACTAAACCGCCATCATAAATAAAATCACGAAGTTGTATCAACACGTGCGCTCCTTGAATTATTTTGAGACTTAAAAAATAAACCAATGACCAAACCCAAGGTCGTTATTATAATTATAAGCCAAATTAGACTTTGCTGGGGGTGATCAAAGACATGTGCCATTTGATAAAATAGTACCGCAGCTGCATAGGCCACAAGAAAAGACCAGATAACAGAGGTCCACATGAAAAACCGATTGGCTTCTTGACGAATAACTGCCATCGTTGATACACAGGGAATATATAAAAGAATAAATAACAGGTAAGCATATGCACCAATGCGTCCATCGAAGGCTTGTGCCATGAGCCCATAGGCTGAGTCGGATAATTGATTTTGAGGAGCTTTGGCTAAAACAGGATTCCATAAAGCCGAGCCTAATTGTGCTAAGTTATGCGGGATTGACCAAAAAGCCTCTTGTAAACCTGCCAACAAGTCAAAGGGGGTGGTTGAGCTTCCCAAATGTCCTACTTGCGAATATAAAGAATTGAGTGTACCTATCACCACTTCTTTGGCCAATATCCCTGTCAATAAACCAACAGTAGCTGGCCAATTATCTTGTGTTATGCCCATGGGGGCAAACAAAGGGGTAATCCATTGTCCAATCAAAGATAAAACGGAATGCGCGTTGGCATTATCTGAGTGAATACCACTTAAGGTAATGGCGTTTAATCCGCCTAAAACAATACAAACCGGTATGATTAATTTTCCCGCCCGCACTACAAAAAAACGCAAGCGCAAGACAGTCTCTTTGTATAATCGTTTGAGTGCTGGCTTGTGATAGGCGGGTAATTCTAAGATCAAGGGGGAAGTGTGACCTTTCAAACTGGTTTTGCGCAATATAAAGCCGGTTAGTACGGCCATCACTATGCCCATGATATATAGAGAAAAGACCACATTTTGCCCGCCAGTAGGAAAAAATGCTGCAACGAAAACTGCATAAATAGCCAATCGTGCACTACAAGACATAAATGGACTCATCATCACAGTTAATAACCTGTCTCGCTCAGAATCTAGGGTACGTGCTGCCATAATGGCTGGCACATTGCAGCCGAAACCCACGATCATGGGTACAAAAGATTTACCCGGTAGTCCCAACAAACGCATGGCTTTATCCACGACAAAAGCCGCCCTTGCCATATAACCTGAAGTCTCAAGTAGGGATAAAAAGAAAAACATGGCACCAATCACCGGAACGAAGGTGAGGGTGGTATTGATGCCTTTTCCCAATCCATTAGCCAATAAAGCTATCAACCAAGTGGGTGCATGACATTGTTGTAACAACCAGGTAGTTCCTTGAACAAAAATGGTATCTGTACTGATATCAAAAAAATCTTGAAAGGCACCGCCGATGTTAATGGCAAACACGAACATCAGATACATCATTGCAAAAAAAAGTGGCAGTGCTAAAAAGCGATTTAGCACAATTTTGTCTAATTTAGCAGTGAAATGTTCGCTGGCATCACTGCTTTTTCTTTGAACCGCCGTTACCACTTGATGAATTTTTTGATAACGAGCATCGGCTAAGATGAGATCTAAAGTGTTGTCAGATGTTATGTGGCTTTGAGGGTTTAGTTTAGAGTCTAAAGAACCTCCTTCAGCCAATCGATGCGCATAATAATAGGCCTGAGTCTCTGTATAACCCTCCTGTATCAACTGAGTTTTTAGACACTCTAGCTCTTTTAAAGCTTTTTGATTTAAAGGTACCTTGAAGGCCCTTGGTATTTTAGGCAATTGTTCTAGAGCTTGTAGCAGGGAAGATAGACCAATCTGTTTATGTGCTTGTAATGCAATAACTGGGCAACCCAACTGTCTTTCAAGCGATGCAACATCAATTAGAATTTCGCGCTGGAGGGCAATGTCCATCATATTCAAGGCAACAATGACAGGCTTTCCCAATTCTAAAATTTGACTGGTCAAATACAAATGGCGTTCAAGATGGCAGGCATCTACCACATTAATGATACAATCTGGCTCTAATGAAATAATAGATTGTACTGCAATCTGCTCATCTTGGCTTAGGCCTTCCCCATTGACTGCTAGTGAATATAATCCGGGTAAATCGGTCAACTGCAGGGATTGGGAATTGACAATCACATCACCAGTTTTTTTTTCAACAGTAACACCAGGCCAGTTCCCAACCCGCTGAGTATCCCCTGTTAAGGCATTAAAAAGGGTGGTTTTACCACAATTAGGATTACCTATTAAGAGTATTTGTCTCATAACCGCTCCAATATTAACTGGCCCGCCTCTTCTTTGCGCAAAGTTAGGGATATGCCTCTCACTTCTATTTGTACAGGGCATCCCATAGGTGCTACACGAATTACCTCAAACTCGACTCCGCAGGTCACTCCCAGGGACAATAATCTACGGCGATATTGGATGTTGGTAGCGCCAAAGGAAACCAATCTAACTTTATCTCCTTTTAGGACATCCGTAATGGTTATCATCATTAAATCAGAACTGTTTGATTGTAAATATATTAACACAAATGATAGCGAGAAGCATTCTCAATTAGATAAAGATGTTACATCTCGTTTAAAACTCTGCGTGCATGACGCAACAAATAATCCTCAGATTGCATTTCTATCAAGCGGCTTAGGGTGCGTTTAAAGGCATCTGTTGGATAAATCTTGCTTAAGTCTTCAAGGGACTCTTGGGCTAAAATGATCAACCGGATGCCTTGATCATAAAGTACATCTACTAAATATATAAATAACAGGAACTGTGCTGACTCTTCTTGTAACTTAGAAAGTCCACTCAAAAAGAGGATATCAACCTGTTGAGCTATTTTTAAATAATCTGATTGGCACCGTGGTACATTACAAATTTGATTAAAATCAAACCATATCGAATGAGATCCACGTTTTAGAAAAGGAATCTCACGATTTTGGATACAAAGACTACCTTTTTCTTGAATAGAGTGACTAAGCTGCTCAAACTGACTATCCATGAGGTCGTAATTGTATTGGGTTAAGGGATATAAATAGGCTAAGACAGCCGGCTTGCGTCCGCGCCTGTAATCTCTAATTTTTTTTAAATGAATGATTTCACATTGGCTTTCAATTAACTCAATGACGGGTAAAAATCTATCTCTTTGGACCCCATTCAAATATAAATCTGCTGGGCAAGTATTTGAAGATATGACCAGATTAACACCTTGCCTATGTAGTGCTTGTAAAAATTCCGCTAAAATCATGGCATGGGCCACATCGTGAACCAAAAATTCGTCAAAAAAAAGAATGCTGGTGGTGCTGGCAAGCGTTTTAGCGATATATTGCAATGGATTTTTTTGACCTTGTATTTGCCTTAATTTATTGTCCACTTGCTGCATGAAATGATGAAAATGAAACCGTGCTTTTTTATTCCCCGGTATTTGCTGATATAACAAGTCAATCAAATAGGTTTTTCCGATCCCCACACTGCCATACAAGTAGAGCCCTTTAGGCCGTTGCTTTAGTTTAAACCAGGATTGATGATTTAAGGAGTCTAAAAATTTTTGCATGAGGCAGAGCACTTCTTTTTGTGCAGAATCATCGAAGATGTCCCCACGCGCCACTGCTGCATCATAAGAAGATAATAGCTTCACAATTAATCATCTAAGGTTTGAATACATTCAGTCAATTGTGCTTTAAGTTCCACAAGTTTACCATGAAAAAAATGACCGGTATGTGGAAAATGAATGACAGGCAGGGGTGGATCGAAGGTTTGAGCAAATTGCATTACCAAAGCTTCAGGAACCACTTCATCGGCATCCCCTTGGACAATAACCCAAGGCTTAGGTGCAGGCTGAAACTCATTGTAGTCATAATGATGAACAGGTGGGGCAATGCTAATTAATAGTTTATGATGCATCTGAGCCGCGGCTCTATAAGCTACATAGGAACCAAAGGAGAAACCTGCAAAAATAAAGTGTGCCTGAGGCTCTGCTTGCAGCCAATCACCTGCCAACTTTAACATATCCTCACTTTCGCCAATGCCATCATCATAAGTGCCGGAAGACAAACCGACGCCACGAAAATTAAATCTTAGCGAGGGGATGCCCATCTCTTTGAAGGTACGGGCCATGGTAGTCACGACTTTATTTGTCATGGTACCGCCTTGTAGGGAATGCGGATGACCTAGAATGGCGACTTGGTTGCATGGTCTTTGATCTGGTACCGTTAACACAGCTTCAAGGTTACCAACCACCCCCTCAAGGAGTAAGGGGTGATCACCCTGCACGCTCAACTTATTTTTAAAATTCATGATGTCCTATATTAAGAAACAGTAGGTGGAAAATCTACTATTAGGTATCTTGCCAAAATAGCTTCTAAATTGCTTTCGAAATTACTGTCTACCTGCCCAATTTCATTCACTTCTTGGGGTGTTTGGTCTAAAGATTTAGATTTACCTTTGAAATATTGTATGACTGTTTTCACAAATTCAATCAAAGGATGTAAACAAGATGAAAACGATATACAAGATTCATTGTTTACTTCAAATATTTCTGTTTCCTTAATAATCCTCAGGAGCTCATTTACTTCTCTTTTAAGGCTGTGTTTTCTTCCTCCCTCTAAAGCACCTAACTCACATAACACACTTAAAATTTGTTCTTGAATACACTCGATGTCTTTTAAAAGTGCTTTTTCTGCTTCCGTATTAAAATTAGGATGTTCAACTGGTGGGGTGGTTGCAATTTTTGAGCTCTGAGTCCACGAAAATATACTAAACCAGCTTAAAGATTGTTTGTCTGTTTCAAATTCATCTGTCAAAATTGGTGATTGAGATTTGCTCTTTAGCAACAATTTTTCTTTAATTGCATTTAATTCTTTTCTTAAATCACGTAAGTGGTAACCAGCCATATTAACAAATTCTTTTGTACTTTTTTTACCTTGTAAGTTCAGAAACAAACTTGGGTATAATAATTTGGACTGTACTTTCATTTTTATCACCATTGGTTATAACATTAAAGTAATTTTACTAGAATTAACTTAAGGAAATATTATATAATCCAAATATGCACTGACCTTACACAGGCGGTGACCTTTTTTATCAATTTTAGGAGGACTTGATCCATGCGACGAGTACCTGTTTCCGCTATCTCCGCAAGTCTAAGGGAGATTTTATGAAAATTCAAGATTTTCAACTTAAAAAACAAACTGCATCAAAAATATCCATGGTAACCTGTTATGACCACCCTTCTGCTTGTACCCTTGCCAAATCTAATATCGATTGTGTTTTGGTTGGTGACTCAGTGGCCATGGCAGTTCATGGTTACGATACCACAATTATGGCAACCTTGGAGATGATGGTTTTACATACGCAAGCCGTTGCCAAAGGGTTGACTGGACAGTTTTTAATTTGCGATCTACCTTTTTTATGTCATAAAGGGTCTCTTGATCAAACCATACAAAACGTTAAACAATTATTCAAAGCTGGTGCCCAGGCCATCAAAATTGAAGGTGCTGACCCAGATACTTGTAAGACCATTGGCTATTTAGTCCAGGCCGGAATCCCTGTGATTGGACACATTGGTTTAACCGCCCAAATGATTCATCAATTAGGTGGTTATCGTATTCAAGGTAAAAGCAAAGCACAAGAAGAGGTGCTTTTGCAACAAGGGTATGACTTAGAACAAGCCGGTTGTTTTGCCTTGGTCATTGAATGCGTCCCTCAGCAGGTAGCTCATCGCATCACCACGTCCTTGAAAATCCCAACCATTGGGATAGGAGCTGGTTGGGGTACAGATGGGCAAGTTTTGGTTTGGCATGATCTTTTAGGTTTACAATCTACGTTTAGTCCTAAATTCTTAAAAAAATACGCCAAGGCCCAGGACTTGTTTATTAAAGCTATAAATACCTATGTCCAGGAAGTACAGCAAGGCATTTTTCCTGCGGATGAGCATTGCTTTAAAATGGAAAATAACCATGCAGCTGTTTGAAAGGCTTGAAGATTGGATTGTTTTTAGAAATACCCTACCCAAGGAGCATACCTTGGGTTTTGCACCTACCATGGGCAATTTGCATGCTGGTCATGCATCTTTATTTTTAGCAAGCAAATCAGAAAATACATATACAGTATCCAGTTTATTTATAAATCCCACGCAGTTTAATCAAAAGGATGATTTTACACACTATCCACGCACCTTAGACGATGATATAAACCTGATGGCGGCCTCGGGGGTTGATTTTTGTATTCTACCCACTGAAAAGGCAATGTATCCAGATGACTTTCATTATCAAATTCATGAGAACAAGATAAGTCAGTACTTAGAAGGCCATCATCGACCCTTGCATTTTCAAGGTGTTTTAACCGTAGTCATGAAATTATTAAACCTTGTTCAACCACATCGGGCCTATTTTGGTGAGAAGGATTATCAACAATATCTGTTAATCAAAGGCATGGTCAAAGCGTTTTTTCTCCCAGTTGAGGTTAAAGCTTGCAAAACCATACGTGAACCCAGTGGATTGCCATACAGCTCAAGGAATAATCGGCTCTCTGAAGATGAGAAGCAGCTTGCTTATACTTTTGCAAAAACTTTCCATCAATCAGATAAGCCATGCACTATCATAACTGAAGAGTTAAGGGCACAGGGAATCAAGGTAGATTACATAGAAGAACGAAAAAATAGACGATTTGCAGCGGTCCACATAGGGAAGGTACGTTTAATTGACACTTATGAGTTGATGTAACCTCCTTTATCCGTCACCCTAAAGCACGTCTTTTCAGGCGAAGGATCCTGAGTGTGGCACTGTTTTGAACATTAAAACCCTGCTTTCGTACTGTACTAATAAATCTTGAATACGGGCGATGCGCTCAGATGACTTGGGATGTCTCATCTAGAGTCCACTGTCCATGTTAGCAGCTATTGGATCAAAACTTCATTTACATGAGTTTATTCTATTATTTTAAATCGTTGCCCACTCATAGATCCTTCGCGCAAAAAGACACACTTTAGGATGACCTACCTGCAGAATTAAAAATAAAATAGGTAAAATGTAGTCAAGGTCAATATTTGTGCTCAAAGGCGATGAGCTTTTGTTCTAATGTCCATTGCAAAAAAGCTTTTTTATTATCTTTTATAAAAGCCTTACAAGACAAAGAATTAAGGTCTCGACAATTGGATATAAGTTCTGCATTTTGAGGGTTTGACCAGATGCTTTTACCCGGTAAAAAAGCATAGGTTAAAGCATTCCTATTAATTAGCTTTAACTCTTGATAGCTTAAGCCATTAACTCTTACTGCAGTGACGTATTGTTGTGTTAAATCTGTTCTTAATATTCCTTCATCATCGGTTGATAATACCACTGGGACATGATGGGCTAAATAATAGGTCAAGGGGTGATTAGAACCTGCCAAATTTAAGATTTTAAAATTACTGGTGAGATTTATTTCCACTGCTATTTGATGTTTTGCCATGTAGTTCAGTGTGGATGTTGCATCGGTTTCGTGTTTAATGTCTACTCCATGGCCAATTCGATGCGCATGCGCTGTAAACACTGCGTCGTGAATATGGAAGGTTAACTCTTTAGGGTCAACCAAGCCAGGAACAAGCTCTCCCGCATGAAGGGACATTTTAACCTGTGGATATAACTGATGAAGGTAATGGAAAATTGCCATGTGTTGACGATAGTCTCTTAAAGCTATGGGACCATCTTCAGCTTGTACGATATTAACACCCAGCAAATTTCCCTTAGACTGTTTTACAGACTCAAAGGCAGTTAGGGCTTGAGCAAAGACAGTGTCTAAAGGCTGTTCCCTTAGAATAAAAAAGATAAGTCTAACTTGTGTCTTGCAGACAGCTGTTTTTGAATGTAAAGCACAGTCTAACTTGTCGTAAGCCTGTTTTATGAGGTTGTCACTTTCGGTGACTGCATAGGCTATATTTTTTTGAAAGGCCTGATTTGCTAACAAGACACGCCGTTTATTTGGTAAGGACTTTTGATTGCTTATTTCAGAACCAAATTGGCTTGCATGACCTTGGTCAGGCATTGTGATTATTTCTAAATACAGTTCTTTTTGTTTTGCTGCCTTTTGAATTACACTGGCCAGTAAATCTGGACTAAAATCTTTGACAATAGGATAAAATTTATCAAAGGCTTTAAAAAAATGATCGTGGGCGGTTTCATTTTTAGGTGTAAACTCTTTGAATGACCAATTTTTAATAAGGTCCAGGTAAAAAAGTGGGTGTTTGAATAGCTCCTGACTTTGAATTCCTTCACAGGTTTTTGAGAATTTGCTAACCATAAAACTGTCTTTATCAAAGCAATAATGATTACGAGCCGCAAGTTTTAACATCGTTTCAGCAGAAGGACCACCATCTAAATGATAATGTAACTCTCCCCCTTTGGGCATATTTTTAAAGAAGATATAGAGTAAATTGCTGTCTTTTTTAATTGTATCAAAATGGTCATCAACATTGGCTTCAAGTGATGAACCAGTGAGGGCTAATAATAGGAAGAATACAGATCTAATGAAATTCATTTTGATTTGTTAAAGTAGTTGACCTTTATCATCTCATAAGTTAAATCGTTTGACAATTCTCCTTTCGAGGATTAAATAGTTGGGTGCAGACTCAAATATAAATCCCACCAAAAACAGTAGGATTTATATTGACCCTAAAGACAGTCAGCAGTTATCGATTGGTAGCTAAAGACATTCCTTCTAAAACCGTTAAGGCTGTATATAATTGATAGTCTTCATGTAACAAATCTTCTTCTTTGGTTTGTTTTAATACTCCTATATTCTCTGGCTTATTCTTATTTAATATATGTCCACTGAGGTCAGCTTCTGTATATCCTGAAAAGTGGGATTTTTTTGCGGTCTCTTTAGGAACGGCCATTTCTTCTATGACGATATCTGGCGAAATACCTTTTGCCTGAATTGAAGTTCCAGAGGGTGTATAGTAGAGCGCTGTGGTTAATTTAATTCCTGTTTTATTATCTAAGGGTAACACTGTTTGAACTGAGCCTTTACCAAAACTTTTAGTTCCTAGGATAAGCGCTCTGTGGTTGTCTTTTAAGGCACCTGCTACGATTTCAGAGGCTGACGCTGAGCCATTGTTGATTAGCACTACCATGGGGGCATTATTTAAAACATCATTGGCATGAGCGTAAGCAACAAATTTGGTTCCAGGCAAACGGCCTTCTGTGTATACAATCATATCTGGTTTGCCTGTGGCTTTGGTGTTTAGAAAAGCATCTGAAACTTGGATTGCAGAATCAAGCAAGCCTCCTGGGTTATTTCTAAGATCAAGAATCAAACCTTTCAATTTACCAGTGCTTGATTGCATTTTTAATTGTTCAATGGCTTGGAGCATGTCTCTGTCAGTCAAGGATTGAAATTGGGTCAAACGAATATACCCATACCCATCTCTTAATAATTTACTTTTAACGCTTTTAACAAGTATTTGTTCGCGGATTAAGTTAAAAACCAAGGGTTTCTCAGCGAATTTTCGCAACACTGTTAATTCTATGGTACTTCCAGGCTTGCCTCTCATTAAATTTACAGCCTCTTTCAAACTTATCCCTTGAACCGAGGTTTGTCCTAATTTTATTATATAATCGCCTGTCTTGATACCTACTTTAGATGCAGGTGTGTCATCCAAGGGGGTTATTACTTTAACCACACCGTCTTCCATGGTTACCTCAATACCTAAACCACCAAATTCTCCGCTTGTTGAGGCTTTTAAATCTGTGTATTCTTCTTCATTTAGATAACTTGAATGTGGATCCAAGCCTTGAACCATGCCTCGGATAGCATTATCAAATAAAACTTTGTCAGCCACTTGTTTGACATAATATTTTTTAATTTCACCAATGGCATTTGAAAATCGTTGGACATCTTCCAGTGGTATTTTTTTTGTATTAGAATTATTTGGATCATTTTCAATATTAGAAAATGCAGTCATGGGCAGGGTTAATGTTAATGCAGAAATACAAGCAAAGCTACCTTTGAGCATGTTCTTAATAACCATAGCGATCTCCTAAGATGCAAGGCCACGAAATCTGCGGTCTTTATTTTGTTTACTGAAAATAAATGCAATTAGAATGCCAGGTTAAAATCTACTATTGATTTTTAAGTTGATTTGGGGTATAAGCGCGGCGCAGGCTAACTTTTATGTTACTAGTCAACCTGAAAAATCAACCATATGCCTAGGTATTGAACCAAGCTAAAGGGGGCACGGCCTTGCCTTTTACCCTTATCTCAAAATATAAGCCATTTTGTCTTATCCCACCGGTGTGGCCTACTGAGGCTATTTGTTCGTTTTGTTGTACGCTTTGTCCTTTGCGTTTAAAGAGTGATTGATTGTGTGCATATAAAGTCATAAATCCCTGACCATGATCAATAATAAGCAATAATCCATATCCTTTTAACCAATCACTAAAAACAACTTTCCCTGTGGAAACGGCAGTAACCACGGTTCCTTCATCGGCAAAAAATGTCACTCCCTGATTCATTCTTTGTAAAGATCGGTGTGTGGTATGAACGGGAAGCGGCAATTTTCTGTGCATTTGACCAAAGGGGGTGCTGATTCGGGTGACACTTTGTTGAGATAAAGATTTTAATAGGGCTGCTAAATTATTTTTATTTTTTTTAGCCTCTAACAAACGATGCTGTTTGGTTTGCATGTCATTAGATAGGGAGTGTATCAGTGTGGTGTGAACTTTTTTGTTTTCCTCAAGCTTTTGTTGATGTTGACTTAATTTATTTTTCAAAATTACATGCTTGTTCAGCTCTTGATTCAAGCTATTTCGGTTTTCGTTGATTTTTTTTCGTGTTTCATCAATGTGTTGAATTAATTTTTGGCGAGATTGAATGAAATATTGATAATAGGTTAAGAGTCGGCTCATTCGCTGTGGGTCATCTTGGATTATCAAGGATTTTATAGCCTGGTATTCCCCCATTTGATAACGCGCTCGGATATGACTGGCCAACAATGTTTGTTGATGTATGAGATCTTGATTAAGATGGTTAAGGCTTGATTGTAATTGGCTTATTTTTCTTTCTTTTATAGTCATTAGGTCATGAATGTTTCTAAGCTTATGCAGACTATCTCCAATTTGTTTTTCAGTTGTAGCTAATTCTTGATGCAAAAGGATATGTTTACTATGATCAGAGGCCAGATTGTGTTGTAAATCATTTATCTGTGCATCTAATTGCTTTAATCTTGTTTGAGTTACAGTGACAGATGAGGGTTTAGGTAAGGCATACAGTGTAGAACCTGCCAGTAAACTTGCAAGGATTAAAGCCTTAAAAAAATGGTGGCTGTTTAAACCACAAGAGTTAATTCGGATGGGCATTGTTTTTTTCCAGTAAAGACCTACCAGTCATTTCATCTGGAATGGGTAGATCTAATAAAGATAGTATTGTAGGGGCTACGTCAATCAAACTTGCTTGAGTTTTTACAAAGTGATAATCGCCACCTATACAGAGAAAGGGAACAGGGCCACTGGTGTGTGCGGTATGTGCTTGGGCACTGTCCTCATCAAACATGGTCTCCGCATTGCCATGGTCTGCAGTAATTAGTAAAAGTCCTTTTTTCACTGCCAAGGCCTGCCATACAAGGGACATACACTTATCTAGACATTCTATTGCTTGAACAGCGGCATCAAAATTTCCACTATGACCCACCATATCTGCATTGGCATAATTGCAGATGATGACATCATAGGTACTGTCCTTGATGGCCCTCACCAAGGTAGCCGTTAATTCAAAGGCACTCATTTCTGGTTTTAGATCATAGGTTGCAATTTTAGGTGAGGGAATCAGCAGGCGTTCTTCATGAGCAAAGCATGTCTCCCTGCCGCCATTAAAGAAAAAGGTCACGTGCGCATATTTTTCAGTCTCAGCAATGCGAAGTTGTCTTAACCCATTTGCTGCAATGACTTCTCCTAAAGTGTTGGCCAAAGGGGTGGGTGGAAATAAGGCCGTGGTGGCAAGGTTTTTATCATATTGGGTCATGCTGATGAAAGCAGATAATTTGGACTTTTTGGCTTGTAGAAATCCACTAAAGTCCAAAGACACAAAGGCTTCTGTCAAGGCTCGGGCCCTATCGGCACGAAAATTAAAATATAAGAGTGCATCACCGTCTTCTATAGGCTTAGGTGCTCCAATCACAGTAGGTGGGATGAATTCGTCTGATAGATTATTTTGGTAATAATGCATCAAAGCTAATTTTGCAGAAAAAAATTGCTTTTCACTGACCCCTTGAGTCAATACATCATAAACTTGAATCACTCGTTCCCAACGGTTGTCTCTATCCATCGCATAGTAACGACCTGATACCGTACGAATTTCAGCCACTGGATGGGCTTCTAAGTGTTTGTCTAAAAGCTCCAAACTGGATAAGGCGCTTTGAGGAGGGCAATCTCTTCCATCTAAAAATAGATGCAAGTTCACTGCATAAAATTGTTGTTGGTGGCAAATAGCAAGTAAAGCAAACAGGTGTTGCTCATGACTGTGGACACCTCCGGAAGAAAGCAATCCCATGATATGCAGGGATTTGTCTGTTTTTTTTAAGTGGGCTATTGTCTGAATAAGACTATCATTGTTTGCAAACTCCCCCTGAGTAATAGCAGCATTGATTCTAGTAAAATCTTGCTCAATGACCCTTCCCGCTCCAATATGCATATGGCCAACCTCAGAGTTGCCCATTTGACCCTCAGGTAACCCAACCTCAAGACCTGAGGCTTGGAGAAGTGTATGAGGGCAGTGCGCCCACCAGTCATCCCATTGCGGGGTTTGAGCACTGGCGATGGCATTGTAGGTATTTTGTTCGTTATAGCCCCAGCCATCAAGTATCATGAGCACCAGGGGAGCGTTTTTTTGCATGGGCTGCTCCAAAGTATCAGGTGCTAAATTATACCTTAGATTATCGATTTATCCGACTCAATTGTCATTCCAACAGGGTAAAATCATACTTTGATTGAATGTATGTCATTTAGAGTGATTGCCATGTCATCTAATGCAAGATGCGTCTTGCCAATCTATTTTTTAGATACTTGATTTTGATGGAGTTCAATTTATACCAACGTGTTTGTTAATACCAAGTTGCTTATTATCCTCTTTGAATGAATATAAATCAGACACTTAGTAATAAAATAAGTTTCACCATTGATGTATATCCAATAATGAAAGGATTAAATAGTCAGTTCAATTGTTTTCTTGATTACTCTTAAGTAGACTATGGGACTATTTTAAAAGCAGGAAGATTGGTCTTGGATTATAAAATACCTAAGCATATAGCCATAGTGATGGATGGCAATGGACGATGGGCTCAAAGCCGTGGTTTGGCTCGAATCGAAGGTCATCGTTCCGGCATTGATCCTGTTAAAAAAATAATCAAATGTTGTTTGGAAAAAAAAATTTCTTGTCTGAGTTTATTTGCTTTCAGTTCTGAAAATTGGGCAAGACCTGAGGAAGAAGTTAATTTTTTGATGCAATTGTTCATAGAATCCATCAAAAATGAGGTATATGGACTCAATCTAAAAGGTATACGCATGCGCTTTATCGGAGATAGAGAGCAATTAACCCAACCCCTTCAAGAACAAATGCGAGATGCAGAAGCCTTAACCCAAAATAATTCACAATTAATTGTCAATGTTCTAGTAAATTATGGTGGTAAATGGGATTTGCTCAATGCTGCCAAAAAATTCACAAAAGCCGTTATGTCAGGTGGTTTGGATTTAGATACAGCTTCGGAATCTGACTTTGCCCAATTTTTAGATACTGATGGTTTACAAGAGCCTGATTTATTTATTCGGACCAGTGGAGAACTTCGAATAAGTAATTTCTATCTTTGGCAGCTTGCCTATACTGAATTGTATTTTACAGAAGTTCACTGGCCAGATTTCACCGAACTTGAATTTAACTTGGCTTTAGAGTCTTTTAATCAAAGAAAAAGAAGATTCGGGCAAATTTAAGGGCATATGTATGTTTAGGCAACGCTTATTAACAACCCTAATTTTGATTCCATTGGTGCTTATAATTCTTTTTTACGCACCCCCCTGGATTTTAGGAATTCTTGCTGTTCTTATCAGTGTCTTGGCAGCGATAGAGTGCTGGCAATTAATACCAATCAATCTACCTCTACATAAAGGCCTGTTTTTATTTCTGTTAGTAGTTGCAGTAGGCGCATGTTTCCACTTATTGCCTTATTGGATTACCATTGGGTTGTTATGTTGGTTATGTATTTGTATTGCAGTTTTAAGTTTCCCACAAACCCAAGCCTATTGGGGGCGCCCTTTAATAGTCACAGCTGTGCTTCTGATAATTTGGCCTTTGTTTATTCAAAGTATGAATTATATTTATTGGCTACCTCAAGGAAAAGGGCTGATTGTCTATTTGCTTTGCTTGGTATGGGCAGCTGACATAGGCGCTTATTTAGTAGGCAAGAGATGGGGGCACACCAAATTAATCCCCAGAGTAAGCCCTGGTAAATCCTGGGAAGGCGTCTTAGGCGGCTTTGGACTTGCCATGTTGATAGCAGCCTTGAGTATCCATTATTACACACCTTTTTCTTATACCAGGTGGTTTTTTTGGTCAGGCTTGGCTACCATTATGTCTGTTTTTGGTGATTTGTTTATGAGTATCTTAAAAAGACGTTGTAATTTAAAAGATACAGGTTCTATTATCCATGGGCATGGCGGTATCTTAGACCGGTTGGATAGTTTAATGGCAGCAGCTCCTGTGTTTTACTTAGGTTTAACCTATATTCCTCTTGGTATTTAATGTGAGTTTTGGATAAAAATGCTTCTAACGATGGTGTATTTTTTATTGGCTTTATTACTATTGGTCATTGTCCATGAATATGGACATTTTCAAGTAGCACGTTGGTGTGGTGTTAAGGTTTTGCGATTTTCTTTTGGTTTTGGGAAGGTATTGGCACAAATACAGGATAAAAAAGGCACGCAATATGTTTGGTCTTTGGTTCCTTTAGGCGGCTATGTAAAAATGCTTGGGGAGTCTGCCTCCCCAGTAGCTGAAGATGAAAAGCACATGGCCTTTAATAATAAATCTATTTGGGTGCGAACCGCCATAGTTCTAGCCGGCCCATTGTTTAATTTCCTATTTGCCTTGGTTGCTTTATGGTTGGTGTTGGTCATTGGCATGTATTCATTGGCACCCATTGTAAAATCTGTTCACCCTAATAGTATTGCCGCAAAAGCTGGGATGTTGCCCAACCAAAAGGTAATTGGTTTGAACGACAGGGTCATATCCAGCTGGAAAGGTTTTCAATATGCCATGATGCCTTTTATTGGATCTGATGCCCATATTCGGTTAACCCTTGAATCTTTGGAGGATGGTAAACACCGTCAAGTAATTTTGCCATTGAAAGATTGGAAATTAAGTGATAAAGATCCTAACCCACTGAAAGAATTAGGGATTGTACCCTTTGTTCCAGTCCTCCCACCCCTGATAGGTGGTGTGGTTAAAGATTCCCCAGCAGCACATTCTTCTTTACAAGCCAATGATAAGATAGTAACTGTTGATGGACAGCCGGTTAGTGATTGGCTCTTTTTTGTAAACTATATCAAAACCCATCCAGATGCTTTGGTACACATAGCTTTTACTAGAGCTGGAAACACACATGACCTTATGCTTAAAACGGGTCATCAGCGCAACCATGGCAAGGTTGAGGGGTTTGTTGGGCTACAATCACAAAAACCGGATTGGCCTAAACAGTGGCTTCATTTAGAGAAAGAAGGTCCACTGCAAGCCCTTAAAACGGCATTGAAACAAACCTGGGATCTTTCAGGTGCTACCTTTATTTTAATGGGAAGATTGCTGACTGGAAAAGTGAGTTTAAAAAGCATCAGTGGTCCAGTTGGCATTGCCCAAGGAGCCGGTTACTCTGGTCGAAATGGGTTTGTTGCCTATTTATTTTTTCTGGCTTTGGTGAGTATAAGTTTAGGAACAATAAATTTATTACCTATACCTATGCTCGATGGCGGACATTTGTTGTATTATGCAATCGAAACGGTGTTAGGCAGACCTGTATCTGAGGGTATAAAAAACATGGGACTGTATGTTGGCGTGTTTTTACTGTCTGCGCTTATGTTTGTAGCTCTTACCAATGACATATCGAGGTTAATCGATTAATTATAGCTTGTGAAAGATTTGAAAACTTGACAGCGGTTTCCACTTCCTATAAAACAGGTTCAATTTTTGGCGTAACTGATCATCTTAATTAAAATAAAGTGTTCATAAAGTCGCCGTAGTACTGGATGTAATAATAATGAAAATAAATCTTAGTAAATGCGCAGCAACCCTACTATGCTCTGTTTCTTTAGGTTGGTCCACGCCCACATTAGCAGATGAAAGCTTCGTTGTGCGTGGCATAAAAGTGACTGGTTTGCAAAGGGTGTCTACCGGAACCGTGCTAAACTATATACCTGTACAAGTTGGTGAAGAAATAAATTCTAACTCTACAGCTGAGATCATTCGAAGGCTGTACGAAACTGGCTTTTTTCAATCTGTTACCTTAGAACGACAAGGTAATATTTTAATAGTCAATGTCATTGAAAGAGCCACCATCGGTTCCATCAATATTACAGGTAATAAAGAAATACCAAGTGATAAGATGAAAGCTTTTTGCAAAGAAAGGGGCTTGGTAAAAGGTCAAGTGTTTCAAAGGGCTGCTCTTGAACGTTTAGAAAAAGAGCTCAAGGAGGCTTATACTTCCCGAGGCCGATACAACTCAAGAATAGAAACACACATTTCCCCTCTTACAGAAGATAGAGTTGCTATAAATATCAGTGTATCCGAAGGTCGTGTATCGCGTATCAAACAGATCAAAATCATAGGTAACCATGATTTTTCTTCTAATGAATTGCTGTCTCAACTTGACTTGACAACAAGCAATCTATTTACTTACTTTTCTAAAAAAGATCAGTATTCTAAGCCTGCCATGGATGCATCCTTGGAAGCCTTGCGATCTTTTTATTTGGATAGGGGGTATTTGAAATTTAATATTGTGTCTTCGCAGGTGCAATTATCTCCTGATAGAAAAGACGTATACGTTTATATACAAGTTGAAGAAGGCCCACAATACCACTTTGAAGGGTATGCGGTTGTAGGAAAACCCATCTTGCCCCCAGAGCAGCTCCATGCCTTAATTGAAGTTAAAGCAGGTGACATATTTTCTCGTAAAGCATTAACCGAGTCCATTTCTGCCATTGGTTTGGCCTTAGGGGATTTGGGTTATGGATTTCCCGCTTTAAACGCCGAGCCTCGAATCAATGAAGAAGCAAAAACAGTCTTCATTAATTTCATTGTAGAGCCAGGTCGCCATGTGTATGTCCGTAGAATTCAATTTCATGGTAATGTTAAGACAGCTGACTATGTATTGCGAAACATCATTCGACAGGATGAGGGCAGTTTATTGTCTTTGCATAATATCAAAGAATCTGAACGCCAATTACATCTTGTCAGCTACTTGAAAAATATTGATATTAAGACCACGCCAGTTGCTGGATCAAACAATCAGGTAGATCTAGACGTACAGGTTGAAGAAGCACCCTCTGCTGAAGCCTCAGCATCTTTGGGATATGGTACCAATGGGTTTCAATTCAATACCTCCCTAAAACAATTCAACTTTTTAGGTACTGGTCGTTCTATTGGCGCCTCTTTCAATGCCAACCAATGGAGTCAGGACTATACACTTAGTTATTACAATCCTTTTTATACCGCCACAGGGGTTGGTCGTGGGGTGAATTTGAACTTTTCTAAAATCAATCCTAGAAATTTAAATGTAGCAAACTATAATTCCAATCGGTTTGGTGCAGATGTCAATTACAACTTCCCCTTGGGTGAAGCGAGCACCTTTCAGTTAGGTTATGGGTACCAAGATATTGACATCAAGTCTGTAGGTTATGTAATCCCTATTCAAAATTTCGTAGCATTGAATGGCAGTCGTTTCCAAGAGTTGCGCTTAACCAGCGGTTGGAACAGGAACACCTACGATCAGCTCCCCTATCCTAATGAAGGTGTCAACCAACAGCTTGCCGGATTTGTAGCCTTACCTGCGACTTCACGCTCTTTAAGTTATTATAAAGGCTCTTACCAAGCGCATGCCTACTATCCCTTATGGCGTGGTTGGATTTTTTCAGTATTAGGTAATGTGGGTTATGGTAATACCTTTAATGACCAAGGCCTTCCCTTTTTCGAAAACTTTTATGCAGGTGGTATTGCTCCTGGACAAGTGCGGGGCTATGACAGTTATTCATTGGGACCGCGTGATAATTTTGGTAACGCCATGGGTGCTAACTTCTTAACCAATGCCACTGCCGGCCTTGTGCTTCCATACCCTTTCAGTCGGGATACCATCAGAACAACCATTTTCACAGATATGGGAAATGTATTTGCTGTTGGCACACCTGATCCTTTGAGAGGAAGTATGGCCGGTCCAATGCGGTATTCGGCCGGTGTATCATTTGAGTGGCGTTCACCCTTTGGCCCCTTGGCATTTAGCCTTGCAAAAGCCATAAACCCCCAACCTACTGACCAAACCCAAGTGTTCCAATTTGCTCTATCTTCAGGGTTCTAAAACAGTGGGGTGATACTCATTAGATAATTGTATTTATTCTAGTGAAAAGTTGAATTAGATATATCGCAACCGATTACAATTTGTGCTAGCATCACGTTTTTAATTAGGAGATACACATGACAGGTTTTAAAATGAGTTTGATGGCCTTGGTATTAAGTTTTTGCGGTACCCAAGTTTTCGCTGATGCATCTCGGATTGGCGTTGTTGATTTACAAAAAATAATGCAAACGTCCACTCAAATGAAAGAAATTCAGCAGAAGCTAGAAGCCAGTTTTCAACCAAGACGTGATAAGTTGATAGCCATGGAAAAAACCTTAAAAGGAGACATGGAAAAATTTAAACGTGACAGTGCAGTTCTAGGTGCTGCCCAAAAGAAAGAACTTGAGAAGAAAATCCTTGCATCACAACAACAATTTGAGCGTGATGGACAACAATACCAGCAAGAGTTAAGCACTGCCCACAACGAAGCGATGGAAGCCTTATACGCTAAAGTACGTTCTGCAATTTCTACGGTTGCTCATAACGACAAATACGACCTCATCGTTCAAAAAGACGCAGCACCCTTTACCTCAGACACACTGGATGTTACAGATAAAGTAATCAAAGAAATCAAATAATACTGTTTTCTAGATAAGAATTTAGTGTAAATTTGTGGTTCACAGTATCACAAGGGTTGAGTGCTAATTCAACCCTTATTTTAAAACTTTTCATCTCAGAAAGCTTGTCTTGATCTCAAGAATTAATCCAAATAAAAATGACAGGCAACCATTGCATAGGCAGTAAGGGCATTGGAGTATTGTCGTAACTCCCCATCAACCTCATCCTGAAAGGCGTCTTTTTGCGTGAAGAACCATGACTCAGTCCTACACTGGGAGCCCCCTCAATGCTTTCGGGAAGACGTACTAATGCCCAGTCCTCAATGCTTTCGGATGAAGTACTAAAATGCTCCGTCATCCTGAACATAGTGAAGGATGACTAGCTGGGTAATTGTATTGTCTATTAGTTCGAATAAATCCAGACCTCATTTATACTAATCATTGATGAAGCGTGTATTTTTAATGAAGGGTGTCATGGTGGATCTTTTTAGGCGCGCAGTCTGCGAGCC
>JACCWN010000131.1 GCA_013697625.1 Legionella sp. | reverse complement strand
ACGGCTATTGTGCTTACAAATAGCGTTTGCTGGGCTAACTTTGAACGTATAAGTCTTGGTAAGCTTACTTTGGCTTCAATATCTTGGATGTTTCGATGCTCAAAAATGCCCTGGGATTATTTGTTAGTTAGCAGTATTCGCGTCCTATTAAAATTCTATGGTATTAAAAATGGGGTATTAGTGTTAGATGATTCTGATCGAGCTCGCTCAAAAAAAACAACAAAGCTAGCTCATGTACACAAGATAAAGGATAAGAAAACAAACGGTTACGTGATGGGACAGAACCTTGTTTTTTTGCTGTTTGTTTCACCGACGATTACGATTCCTGTTGGTTTTGCTTTTTACCAGCCCGATCCTGCTATAAAAGCATGGAAAATGAAAGATAAGCTTTTAAAGTCACAAGGGATTGCAAAGAAACTTCGGCCTATAGAACCCGAAAGGAACCCTCAGTATCTAACGAAACAGGGGCTTGCTATTGAACTGCTAAGAGGCTTTGCGAATGCCTTTCCACAAATTTGTGTTGACTGTGTATTAGCGGATGCCTTGTATAGTGATAAAAAATTTATGAACGATGCAAGCCTCATGTTTGTTGGCTCTCAAGTAATAAGTCAGCTCCGAAATAATCAGATTATTAAAATAAAAGGTCATGAAAAGACTGTGAGGGAACATTTTAACTCGTATCGTGGTATTTCAAAAATGATTCCCATTAGAGCGGGTGAATCAAAAACTGTAATAGTGGGTGGCGCAAGACTTTGGGTCAAATCCCATGAAAAAAAGCGTTTTGTTATTGCATTACGCTATGAAGGAGAGCAAGAAGATCGTTATATTGTTGCTACAAACATGACCTGGCAGATGACAGATATTGTCTGTGCGTATACAATGCGTTGGCTCGTAGAGGTGTTTTTTTCAGACTGGAAGCAGTATGAGGGATGGTGCCAAATGGCCAAGCAGCCTGGTGTTGAAGGATCGAACCGAGGTTTGATTTTGAGCCTGCTGACTGACCATGCATTACTTCTTCATCCTGAGCAATCGGCCTTACTAAAACGCAAGCTCCCTGCTTCGACTGTGGGGAGTCTACGAGAACAAATTCGTTTTGATGCCATTCTTAAATTTATTAGCGAAATCATTGAGTCTGATGATTCTAGCGCTGTTTTAGCAGAGTGCGTCGAGAAAATCAAAAAAATTATCATTCTTGCTCCCTCCAGTAAACACCTTAGCTTTAGAACGCTTGGGCGATTAGGGCCGACACCGTCACTCAAATGCAAAGCAGCATAGACCTGTGAGAAATGTCAAATTAAAAAACTTGAGGATCGAGTAATAAATGAACCAACCCTTTTTGCAAGCCAATTTTAAAAATTTCAAAAGATTTCTTCCTGAAATAATATGAAGAAATTTGATTGAAAAAAGTCCGAAAATGTCGACCGTTTCGGGCTTGCCCCCCTTTTAGTTATGTTTATTTAAGTAAATATATAACTCGTTCTGAGATAAGTGCATTAAATTTTTATGAATTGTGAATTTGACCAATTCTTTCACATTTTTATTAAGATGTTTTGAAAACATGCCCTCAATTTGGGCTGGCATGACAATTATTAACTCATTATAACTATTTTGATTTCTTGCCTCATCAAGCTTAAGAGCTACTTCTCTGGCGAAGTCATCATCTTGGACATCCTCAAACTTGGTATGTGGAGCATATGCTCCTCCACCGCCCGTCGAAACGCTTGAATTATACCGTCCAGGTTTATCTGATCCCAGTTCACTTTCTTTTAACTTATTTTCTGGGCGGTTGAGTTCTATTATTAGCTTTAAAGCATTTTCTTGTAATTCATAAACGCGGCATTGGTTTGTATTTGCTGTAACTATCCATTTCATTTAGATCTCCTTATTGTAAAATGAGCATAATACTTAAATAGTGATTTCTTAAAACAACTGGCTCATCAATTACAATCTGAATTTGGCAAAGGTTTTGATGAGCGTAACTTAAGAAATATGCGAGCATTTTATTTGGCTTATCCAATTTGGAATGCAGTACGTACCGAATTTACTTGCACTCATCATCGTATTTTACTTCCTGTTGCAAATCAATCTGCTCGTGAATGGTATATCCAAGAAAGTATAGAGCAAAATTGGAGTGCTAGGGCTTTAGAGAGACAAATCGACAAATTATATTATGTGATGTGGTCTAATGGATTTGTACACCCCAGATAAGAGATAATCATCTTAACTGGAGGAAATAAAATGGGTGTAACGAAATATACTAAAGAATTTAAACTAGACGCTATTAGTCTTGTTTTGGAG
>JACCWN010000118.1 GCA_013697625.1 Legionella sp. | reverse complement strand
ATAAGCCTATGGACGAAATGTGACAATATAAATCATTGTCACATTATCGCCCACAGACTTACCCACACTTCGACCACAGAGGTTTTATTTAATACAGTAATAATTTTTATTTTTTTATAAAAAAATTTTTGACACCACGGAGTGAGTATGAGAGATTAGGCGTGTAGTTTGATTTATTCAGATCGTAAAGAAATTTTCCCCGCGCTACTTACACACTTTAAATGACACCGCCGTTTAAGCTATATAGCTCTTGTGGTGGTTTTTGTTGCAAAAAAATCCTAGCAAATGGTAAAGTTCAATTTTTTTATGGGATTATTCAGCGATGATTGATTTCAAGTGGCTTCATTTTAAATAAGACATGATTTTAATGTAGAGATGTTACAAAATGGCCAAAAACCCTTCAAAACCTTTCATAAGAAACATTAGGTAAATCCCAAACACGAGATTATTTTTTAGCACGTGAGTTTAGAGAGGATAATGATTGGTAGACCGCTGGGATTCAATCTTAATTTTTTGCGACTGCTTATCCACAGAATTTGTGGGTCACCTAAAGAAATACATATTTAATAATAATGATGATCTCCACTTCTTTGTAAGATAAAATATTCCTTTTTATAAGATAATTATCATGAACTTTATGAAAGGATTTCTTTGCGCTGCCACCAGTGTGTTGTATGTTTTTAAGCCTGGATTGAAAAGGTATGTGATACTGCCTATTGTATTTAATTTCCTAATTTTTTTTACCTTAGCTTATTTTCTTTTCCAATTCATATTCCCTTATTCCTCTTATTATATTAATCAATTGCCAAGTTGGTTGGGTTTTTTGCAAGGAATATTGCTTGTAATGATGGGGATTGGGTTTTTTCTTTTATTTCTCTCCATGTTTACTATTTTATTTAATATCATTGCTGCACCCTTTAACGGGCTATTAGCAGAAAAAGCCCAAAAATTGCTTTGTAACACACCCATTCCCTCTATTTCATTCGCAACCATGCTAAAAAGAAGTATCAAGCGGCAAATGCAATTTTTGTCTTATTTCATACCCCGATTTGTTGCTATTCTATTATTGTTTTTTGTACCATTCATCCACCCCTTTTATCCCTTTATGTGGTTTCTATTCAATGCATGGATGCTCAGTATCCAATTTCAAGATTTTGCAATGGATAACAATTTGGTTTCTTTTAAAGAAATGAGAAATAGAATAAATCAATCACCCATGCTTTCCTTAGGCTTTGGATCTTTTATAAGTCTTGCCAGTTTTGTACCAATCCTAAATCTTATTGTAATGCCAGCTGCAGTGATTGGTGGGACCAGGCTATTTTGCAAAGTTGATGAGCGGGGAACAGGTCAAAGGCCAGGTGAATGATCTTTGTTAATTATCAATTGCTCACAGGGGTTAGACGCCATGATTATAGTGATGCCCTGTATTACGACTTCGTCTAATACAGGCTACGGTGCTTTAGAAAAAGTATAAGACTTTATTTATCTCATGGACATTGGGGAAGCTGTGAGATCACTTTGCCCCGGCTGCTATTATAAAGGGTAAGGTAAAGGGATTAATTGCCAAAGGGACAAAAGCACAGATGATTGCTGCACTAAGAAACTTGCTTAGGACACAACAAGAAGCCGCCAGTAAAAATTGTGCGCCTATTAATATGAATGGAGATTTAATCTGCTTGCAAAGTTTAACCCCTATCATGATCGCAACTGCACCGACCAACAATGCAGGTAAACATTGCAGCGCTATAACCCCGGATGGAATAAATACTGCTGCATCAACAGGAGCAGCCAGAACACCTCGAAGAACACTGCCAACATATATACCGGAAGGGATTACTACAGATGCTCCAAATAGGGTAGCCTTACCAACAGAAGTTATCATTTTCGCCCTTTATGTTCATAAAATGAATAGTATACTTGGCTTATTTGGAATCTCAATACTAATTTGAGTATATGCAGGGCTGAGTTCTGGTTTATGAAGCACTTTTTTAGCTAACTTCTCATCATTCCAGTTATTGGATGAGGTACACAAGCCATCAGCCATCAGTGCATAAAGCTCGGTTCGTAGACAAATGTGAAATCCAATGTCCAAAATAGCTGCCTTAACCCTTAGGTGTAACCCTAGACAACAAAATGATAGAGTACCTGGCATATAACCTTACAGATTAAATAAGAGTCTATTTCAATTATCATCCATTAACAAAGCAAATGAAATATTCATAAAGTGAAAATATTACGCATTTATCCCCACCATAGAGAATGGATATTTTTATAAAGTGTCATTCAAACCATCAGCCTGAGGAGGCCTATTGGCCCATCTATTGTTTACTTTATCTTACCTGAATAGATCTTAAAATTTCATTAATTATTTTTAGAGGATTATTCGAGTGGGTAATGGCACGACCCATCACCAGGAAATCACTTCCTTGTGATATTGCTTCACTAGGGGTCATGATACGCTGTTGATCATGCTTGTCCCCTTGGACTATCCGTATGCCTGGGGTTACCGTAATGAAGGAATGGCCGCAGTGCTCTTTTATTAGTCGAGCCTCCTGGGCCGAACACACAACTCCATCTAAATTTGCAGTCTGAGCTAATTTAGCCAATATAAGGACTTCTTCTATTAATTTTTGATGCATTCCTATGGCCGCTAGATCGGTTTCTTTAAAGCTTGTTAATATAGTAACGGCAATTAATAGGGGTGCTTCATTATGGTAGGATTCTAGTGCTTTCATTGCAGCTGTCATCATATCATAGCCGCCCGAGGCATGAACATTCAGCATCCATACACCTAAATCCGCACATACTTTACAAGCTTTGGCTACTGTATTAGGGATGTCGTGGAATTTTAAATCTAAAAAAACCTTAAACCCTTTCCTAGTTAACACTCTAACAAAGTTCGAACCCAATAAAGTAAATAGCTCACTACCCACTTTCAAAGCACAGGTTGCAGGATCGATAGAATCAACCAAGGTTAAGGCTGGTTTTTCACTATTAAAATCTAAGGCTACAATAAGGTTTGGGTCCACACCATGTCCTCTAATCCCCTTCTAATCCGTGAATAGGTTTCATTCTGCCCCATTGTTTACAACTGGGGCAATGCCAATGTAAGTGCTTACCGCCATAGCCACATTGGCTGCATCGATAGATGGGTTTATTTTCTAAAAAGGTACTGGTTATGTCGTATAACATCTGTAATTTACTTCTAACCTTGCCTTGAGCTGACTCAAGATGCCAATAAATTAATCGATTCAAACCACGAATAGAGGGGTGCTTACTTAAATTATCAGCTACAAAGTCTATTGCTAAATCCATTGTTTTGGTTTGCCGCCAATATTCAGCAATGACGAAGATGACAGAGGCTCTCGGATGCTCAAGAAGGGTCTGCTCAAGGTAATGAATACATTCATCCATGGTATTTAATTGTTTGTGACAATTCACCAATGGCTCAATGATTTCTGTTAAAAATTCAGCATCTTGTTGTGGAACCTTCTTTAAATAACAGATGGCTTGTTTATAGCGACCTTCTTTAATCTCCAAATCAGCATGCATTAAACTCGCCCGAACGGATTCTGAGTCTACTAACAAGGCTTGTTTGACGCAGTAAACAGCCCTGTCCATAGCATTGGTTTTCAGTGCCTGAGCCGCCATTTCACAATAATAGTGCGCAGCATGACTATGAAAGCTGGTTCCTGTTGATATTTCAAGTTTTTTGATGATATCCAAAGCCTTTTCCCAAGCTTTTTCTTGCTGGTAAATTGCCAATAAGCCATGCAGACTTTGGGTTTCTTTACTACCACCTAGTTCTACAACTTCTAGAAAAATACGTTCGGCGCGGTCAAATACACCTGCACTCATATAATCTTGACCTAATGACATCAAAGCTTCTTTGCGCTGTAATAAACTAAGTTGCGGACGTGCAATTAAATTTTGATGAATCCGAATGGCCCTATCCACCTCTCCTCGTCGCCTAAACAGACTTCCTAAGGCTAGGTGCGTTTCCACGGTATCACTGTCAACTTCCAATAATTTGATGAAAATATCAACAGCTTTATCTGATTGTTCATTTAATAAATAATTAAGTCCAACCACATATTCTCTAGACAAACGGTTTGGTGAATTAAGATCTTTATCAGACTTTTTACGATTAGCCACCCACCAGCCCGACCAAGCCGCAGCAGGTAACAATAATGGCCACAAATTAATCATTTATATTCCCCTAGCCTTTGGATTCACTTGTTGCTAATGTTGATCTTGTAGAGGTATAGAGCGTAAATTTTTAATTTCCTTTTCTCTAAGCGTTGATTGATTTTTAAGTTTATAAAAAGCAACTTTCAAGCACCAATATCGAAAAATAAAAAATAAAAACCCTATGAGTACTCCTACCCCTAACATGAGTGTCATTAGAACAGAAATAGGCATGGACACCGTTTTAAAATAAAAATTAATGTTTACAGAGGAGGCATTTAAAGCAGCGAAACTCACGCCAAGTATGATAAGCAACAAATAGACGATCAACATTAAAATACGCATGTACAATTCCTTATATTTAATGAATTATCAATACAGCCTATAGTTTATTAAAAAAAAGCGTAGATAATCTACGCTTTTTATAATATTTAAGGAAGGAACAAATCTAGTCTTCTTCTTTATGTGCCATTTTTTCTTTCAGCAAATCACCAAGCGTTGTACTTGTACCCTCAGTTCTAGAATATTTTTTTATTGCATCTGCTTCATCCTGAGCATCTTTAGCCTTAACAGAAAGTGTCACAGTGCGATTTTTCTTATCAACGTTTGTGATTTTTGCTTCAATTTCATCACCAACAGCGACTAAGGTGGTGGCATCATCAACGCGTTCATTGGACAACTCATTTGCACGAATAGTTCCTGTGATATTCTCAGCTAGCAAAACAGTTACAGATTTTGCATCAACCGCTGTCACTTGGCCTTTAACTATAGCGCCTTTAGTAAATTCATCGGTGAAGCTTGCAAAATTATCGCCTTCAAGCTGTTTTATACCCAATGAAATGCGTTCACGATCAGAATCAATAGCCAAAATAACAGCTTCTAATTCCTGACCTTTTTTGAAATGTTTTACCGCTTCTTCACCAGGAACAGTCCAAGAAATATCCGATAAATGAACCAGACCATCTATTTCGCCATCTAACCCAATGAAAACACCGAAATCGGTAATAGAACGAATTTTACCACTGACTTTTTCACCTTTGCTATGTGCTGCAGCAAATTGCTGCCAAGGATTGCCAACACATTGTTTCATACCTAAAGAAATACGACGTCTGTCTTCATCAATTTCTAGAACCATCACGTCAACCACATCACCCATAGAGACGACTTTGCTTGGATGTACGTTTTTATTGGTCCAGTCCATTTCAGACATATGAACTAAGCCTTCAACGCCCTCTTCTATTTCAACAAAACAACCATAATCAGTGATATTGGTTACTTTGCCTTGTAATCTTCTACTGATAGGATAACGTTCTACTAAGTCAACCCAGGGGTCGTTTCCAAGTTGTTTCATACCTAGAGAAACACGGTTTCTTTCACTATCAAAGCTTAATACTTTTACTTTAACATCCTGACCAACAGACAGTAATTCGCTTGGATGTTTGACACGTTTCCAAGAAATATCTGTGATGTGCAGTAAGCCATCTATGCCACCAAGATCAATAAAGGCACCGTAATCGGTAAGGTTTTTAACAATACCTTGTAGCTCTTGGCCATCATGTAAGGATTCAAGTAAGGCTTGTCTATCTGCACTGCTCTCTTCTTCAACAACAGCTCGTCTTGAAACAACGATGTTGTTTCGTTTGAGATCCATTTTGATGACTTTAAATTCAAGTTCTTTACCTTCAAGATAAGAAGGGTCTCTTACTGGTCTTACGTCTACTAATGAACCTGGCAAAAATGCCCGTATTGTTCCAATTTCGACGGTAAAGCCACCTTTGACTTTGCCCGATATAAGACCTGTAACGGTTTCATTTTTTTCATGAGATTTTGATAATCTGCGCCAAGCTTCTTGACGTTTTGCTTTTTCGCGTGAAAGGAGCGTTTCGCCGTGACCATCTTCTACTGATTCAAGTGCCACTTCGACAACATCACCTAGGGCAACTTCCAGCTCACCTTCTTTACCATAGAATTCTTCTATAGGTACGATGCCTTCGGATTTTAACCCGGCATTTAAAGTGATGTAATCTTCATCAATTCCAATAACTTTGGCATTGATAATAGCTCCTGGATAAAATTGGGCACCAATGATGCTTTGCTCAAATAATTCTTTGAAACTTTCAGACATATGATTAAACTCGTTTATGATCACTTTGATCATGTGAATAACTATGAAAGAATGAGAAGGCTCACCTTTCCCCTAATGTTGTCATTGTTTAAATGACTGGCACAATGCCGCGCTTTACTACTAAGTTGGTTACAATTTCAAAAACTTGGGCGATGGTCAAACCGGTTGTGTCAATTTGAACCGCATCCTCCGCAGCTTTCAGAGGAGCATGTAACCTGGTTGTATCTCGGGTATCTCTTTTTTGCAATTCTTCAACAACCTGCGCGAGACTACCATGTATTCCCTTATCTTTCAACTGTAAATGTCGTCGACTCGCTCTTTCCTCTACTGAGGCATATAAAAATATCTTTAATATCGCCTTTGGGAATACGACAGTACCCATATCGCGACCATCGGTCACAAGACCAGGAGCCACGGCAAATCGACGTTGGCGTTTTAATAAAGCCAATCTGACTTCAGAAATTTGTGCAATTTGTGAAGCATTTTCACCACATTGTTCGCTTCGAAGCAATTGACTGACTTCTTCATCGTCTAAGAAGACTGCAGATTGATTGTCCTTAGAATCAAATTTTAAATCCAGTGACCTTGCCAAATCTACAAGCTTAAGGGTGTCTTGAAAATCAATCTCTCTTTTTAAAGCAGCATAAGCTAAGGCACGATAGATAACCCCACTGTCCAAGAGATTCCAGTGAAGATGCTTAGCTAGTAAATGACACAAAGTACCCTTGCCTGTCCCACTAGGACCATCCAAGGTTATCACCATTTGATTTTTATCAAACATTATTGTTTTACTTCCTCAATTTGAAAATGAACTTCTTTGGCTGTACTAACAAAGGAGGGAAAAGAGGTGACCACTGCAGCGCTATTGAGTATGGTTACAGGTGCTGTAGCAACAGTCCCGGCCACTGCAAAAGACATTGCTATTCGGTGATCGCCATGACTATCTACCTGCCCACCTTGAAGCTTTCCACCTTTGATTTTTATGCCGTCTTCCAATGCTATTGCTTCTATTCCCAAATGCATCAAACCCTCAACCATGACCCCTATTCTATCACTTTCTTTCACTCGTAGTTCTTCTGCGCCATGCAATACTGTTTGGCCTTGAGCACAGGCTGCAGCTACAAATAAAATGGGGAATTCATCAATTGCCAAGGGAACCAAGGATCTCGGAATGTCAATACCCTTAAGCGGACTGTACCTTATGCGCAAATCTGCGACTGGCTCTGCCCCAAAATGATGTTTGTTGCTAATGGTAATATTGGCACCCATTTGTAATAAAATATCGATGACCCCAGTACGCGTAGGGTTAAAACCTACATTGCGAATGACTACCTCTGATCCTGGATTAATCAAAGCTGCAACTATAAAAAAAGCTGCAGAGGAAATATCTCCAGGTACAGTGATCTCAGCTGCTAGGCATTCACTCTTAGAATCTATGATGAGTGTCTTGTCTTCTTGCTTAAATGGGTATGAAAAGGTTTTTAACATGCGTTCAGTGTGATCACGGCTGATACTGGTTTCGGTGATATGCGTATCCCCTTGGGCGTACAAGCCTGCCAATAAAATACATGACTTCACCTGAGCGCTAGCCTGCTTCATAGTATAATGTATGCCCTTTAAGCTATTACCCCCGCTGATGCTGATGGGTGGTTTACCCTGGAGGGTAGTAACTCTGGCTCCCATCTCCTCTAAGGGGGTACTTACACGTGACATGGGCCTTTTTAGTAAACTGTCATCACCCGTCAATTCACTGTCAAATGTCTGTGCAGCCAATAAACCTGCTAATAACCGCATGGAGGTCCCTGAATTTCCACAATCAATAGGGCTTTTTGGTTGTTTTAAGCCATATTTTCCTACCCCATGGATAACCAGTGACTGGTCCACTGGGCCTTCTATAGTCACACCCATGGCTTGAAATGCTGATAAGGTGGCCATACAATCTTCACCATCGAGAAACCCATTGATTTTTGTACGGCCTTTAGCAATAGAACCAAATATGATAGAACGATGTGATATAGATTTATCACCCGGTACTTTGATAGTACCTTGGATGGTATCGACCGGACTGCTTATCAATGTATTTGAAATCAAGTTGTATGTTCCTTTTGAAATTCTGACATAAAAGTAATCAAAGCATCCACACCCTCCATAGACATGGCATTATAAAGGCTGGCTCTCAATCCACCAACGAGCCTATGCCCCTTTAGGTAGAGCAGACCTTTTTGGGTGGACTGGTTAAGAAATTTTGTTTCAAGGTCTTTTTGTTTGATTGAGAAACACAGATTCACCAAAGAGCGCACTTCTTTGTCAACAGCGCTTGTATAAAAATCAGAAGCATCAATGAATTGGTATAATTTTTCAGCCTTTAAACAATTTTGTTTATACAAAGCTTCTACACCACCTTGTGCCTTGATCCAATGAAACATTTTGAGTGCCAGATAACAATTAAAAACTGGGGGGGTAGCATATAAAGAGCGATGTTGAACTTGTACCTTGTAATTGAGCATGCTGGGTATAGGGAGTCCTGTACTCTTTAATAAATCATCGCGAATAATAACCAAGGTAAGGCCTGCATTAGAGATATTTTTTTGAGCACCTGCAAATACTAGTGCATACTGAGTGATGTCTATTGGTTCACTCAATAATGAAGAAGTCATATCTGCAATCAAGGGTATCCCATTGGTTTGAGGGACATAAGGGAAACGTATGCCATTGATGGTTTCATTGGAAGTATAATACACATAGGCACTATTCTTTTTGAATTGTAAATCTTTTGGTTTTGGAACTGTGTTAAAACAGCCTGTATGTTCACTGCTGATGCAATAAGCCCTTTTTAACATGGTTGCTTCATTAAAGGCCAATTGCGACCAAATTCCAGAAATCAAATAAGCTGCCTGCTCCCCTGGTTTTAATAAATTAAGAGGAATCATTGCAAATTGGGTGCGGGCAGCACCTCCGAGAAATAAAATGTGATAATTTTCAGGAATGGTTAGTATCTCTCTAACAGCTTGCCCGGCCTGAGCGAAAAGTTCCACACATTCTGGCGTTCTGTGCCCAACTTCTAATATGGATAAACCATGACCATCCCAATTTAAAAACTCAGCCTTTGCCGCTTCAAGGATGGGCAAAGGCAACATTGCTGGACCTGCACCAAAATTAAAAACTCTAGTTTTCATCATCCGTATCTTCAAGATTCGATGAGTGATCGGTGTTCAATTCACCATCAGTATGATCTTCATGTTCCGCCTGATGACTCTCCAAACTATCATCAGCAGCAGCATCTTCACTGTCGTTTTCAATGAGATCATCTTTCAAATCCTCAATCTTCTGCATACCAACAACCAGTTCTCCGGAGCTTACATTAATCAGACGAACCCCTTGAGTATTTCTACCAATGATAGACAGCTCACTGACTTTAAAACGAACCAGCGTACCTTTGTCAGTAATCAACATGGCCTCATCGCTTTCAGTCACTTGAAGGGATCGTACAACTTTACCATTACGCTCTGTCACTTGGATGGAAATTACGCCCTGCCCACCACGGCCTGATACTCTATACTCATCCACCTCAGTACGTTTACCGTAGCCATGCTCGGTTGCAGTAAGGATGGTACCATCTGGATGTACCACCACTAGGGATTTAACAGCCTGATCTTTTTCAATTCGAATGCCCCTAACCCCTCGAGCCGTTCTGCCCATGGGTCTTACTTTACTTTCAGAAAAACGAATGACTTTTCCTGCATCAGTAAAGAGCATGATGTCGCGGTTGCCATCGGTGATATCCACACCAACCAAACTGTCGTCTTCGTCTAAATCCACTGCAATGATACCGCTGGACCGTGGTCGACTAAAGGCATTTAGGGGTACTTTTTTAACCGTACCTTTTTTTGTGGCCATAAAGACATAATATCCTTCTTGATATTCACGGACTGGCAACATGGCATTGATTTCTTCACCTTCTGCTAAGGGCAATATATTAATGATGGGTCGGCCACGCGAAATACGGCTGGCCAAGGGTAATTGGAAAGCTTTAATCCAATATAATTTACCATGATTGGAAAAACATAAAAGTATATCGTGTGTGCTTGCAATCACTAATCGTTCAACAAAATCTTCTTCTTTTACATGCGTTGCAGACTTGCCCTTACCCCCCCGACGCTGTGCTTGATAGGCCGTGATTGGTTGATATTTTACATAGCCTTGGTGTGATAAAGTAACCACCACATCTTCTTCTGTGATTAAATCTTCAATGGTCAAATCTTCTTCAGAAGCTGTTATTTCTGTGCGACGTGTGTCACCAAATTGTGTTTTGATTTCTACTAATTCTTCTCTTATCACTTCCATCAAACGCGTGGGAGAAGCCAAAATATCCAAAAGCTCTTTGATTAACACCAATAACTCTTCAAATTCGCTGATGATTTTATCTTGTTCGAGGGCTGTCAAGCGATGCAATCTGAGGTCAAGAATTACTTGGGCTTGCTCTGCAGATAATTTATAACCGGTTTGGGTTAACCCAAAGGATGCCTCTAAGTGATCTGGCCTGGTTGAATTGTTACCAGCACGATCCAGCATGGCTTGAACCAAACCAGGTTGCCAATTTTTAGCAAGCAAAGAAACTTTAGCCTCTTGCGGAGTGGCAGATTTTTTAATCAGAGCTATCATCTCATCGATGTTGGCCAATGCAATCCCTAATCCTTCTAACAAATGTGCACGGTTCCTGGCTTTTTTAAGTTCGAAGAGGGTACGCCTAGTTACAACTTCTCGTCTGTGTTTTATAAAACAAACCAGAATCTGTTTTAAATTTAAAGTACGTGGTTGTCCATCAACCAAGGCAACCATATTAATTCCAAACACATGTTGCATTTGTGTGTGCGCATATAAATTATTTAATATGACTTCTGCCACTTCATTTCTTTTAAGCTCAATTACAACACGCATACCTTCACGGTCTGATTCATCGCGTAGACCAGAAATGCCTTCAATTTTTTTATCTCTTACCAATTCGGCAATCCGCTCAACCAAGCGTGCTTTATTCACCTGATACGGTAATTCATGAATGATGATGGCTTGCCTTCCTGAGTGCTCATCGGTTTCAATGTCTGTGCGTGCGCGAATGACGACTCGTCCTTTACCAGTTCTGTATGCTTGAATGATTCCGGATTTACCATTAATAATAGCAGCGGTTGGAAAGTCTGGACCATGCACTATCTCCATTAAATCATCCAAGCTTGTATCAGGCTCATCCACCAGCGCCAAACAAGCATTGATCACCTCAGTAATATTATGTGGGGGAATATTGGTGGCCATACCCACAGCGATACCAGATGATCCATTGATTAACAGATTGGGTACTCTAGAGGGCAAAACCATTGGTGCAAATTCTGTTTCATCATAATTTGGAGCAAAATCAACCGTTTCTTTATCTAAATCTGCTAATAAAGCATGGGCTAATTTAGACATCCGCACTTCGGTATACCGCATCGCAGCTGGTGAATCGCCATCGACTGAACCAAAGTTTCCTTGTCCGTCTACCAAAAGATAACGCAATGAGAAAGATTGAGCCATACGCACAATTGCATCGTAAACAGCCGTTTCGCCATGGGGATGATATTTACCTATGACATCCCCGACTACACGTGCAGATTTTTTATAAGGCTTGTTCCAGTCGTTATTCAATTCATGCATGGCGTATAGAACACGTCTATGCACGGGTTTGAGTCCATCACGTACATCTGGCAATGCCCTGCCCACAATAACACTCATGGAATAATCTAGATAAGATTGCTTTAACTCGTCTTCAATATTAACCGGCAAGATTTCTTTGGCTAAATAAACCATAATTTGGACGATCCTTATGCAATAACTTTGGGGGAAAATTTTTATGAGAATACCATAATTCAGAAGGCAAAAGAATTAATTTAAGACTAAATCTGCTTTGGTTCGCATTTTTTACTGTTCATCCTTAAAATTCTAAAGGATAATAGCCATAATTAGTTGAAGTACTTTTACAGGAGACACAATGACTCAAAAGACAGTAACACTAAACATTGATGGACAAGAGCCGCTGAACTTACCCGTGTATACGCCTTCATTAGGAAATGATGTAATCGACATTACCCAGCTTGGTGGTCGAGGCTATTTTACCTTTGATCAAGGGTTTGTATCCACAGCAGCTTGCGAATCAAAAATCACCTACATCGATGGCGATAATGGAATACTGCTCTATAGAGGCTATCCAATTGAACAATTGGCTGAGAAAAAGGATTTTCTAGATGTTTGTTATTTATTACTCAATGGTGAATTACCTGATGCTGCTGAAAAAACGACTTTTGTTAACCTTATAAACAATCACACCATGGTTCATCAGCAAATGTATCAGTTTTTAAACGGGTTTCGTCGAGACGCCCATCCCATGGCTATCATGGTGGGCATTGTGGGCGCTTTATCCGCTTTTTATCATGATTCGATAGACCTAAATAACGAGCAGGATCGCTTCATTTCAGCCATTCGTTTGGTGGCCAAAATGCCTACTTTGGCAGCCATGAGTTATAAATATTCCACGGGTATGCCTTATATGTACCCACAAAATAAAATGTCTTATGCTGAAAATTTTCTGCATATGATGTTTTCATATCCTTCAGCAGACACAACTCCTGATCCGGTGTTAGTAAAAGCCATGGATACTATCTTTATTCTTCATGCTGATCACGAGCAAAATGCATCTACCTCTACAGTACGCTTAGCTGGTTCTACTGGGGCAAATCCCTTTGCCTGTATATCTGCAGGCATTGGCGCGCTTTGGGGGCCTGCCCATGGTGGCGCCAATGAAGCTTGTTTGAACATGTTAAAAGAAATAGGCGATGTATCTCGTATTGGGCATTTCATCAAAAGAGCAAAAGATAAAAGTGACCCATTCCGGTTGATGGGATTTGGCCATAGAGTTTATAAAAGCTATGATCCTAGAGCAAAAGTCATGCGTAATACTTGTTATGAAGTATTAGAAGCTGTAGGAGCAAAAGATGCCCCTTTATTTAAACTCGCCTTAGAATTAGAACGGATTGCATTAGAAGACGATTATTTCATTGAAAAAAAATTATATCCCAATGTTGATTTTTATTCAGGACTGACTTTAAGTGCAATTGGTATTCCCACCAACATGTTCACCGTGGTATTTGCTTTAGCACGTACTGTGGGTTGGATGTCTCATTGGATGGAGATGGTAGCTACCAATTCTCGCTTGGGCCGACCCCGCCAACTGTATACGGGCAAAAAAAATCGAGATGTTATGTAACATGGATGTAACATTTGACTTAGCAATCATAGGTGGCGGCATCAATGGTTGCGGTTGTGCCGCAGACGCTACCTTACGGGGTTTGTCTGTGGCCCTTTTAGAAAAAGATGATTTGGCTTCACAAACCTCCTCTTCTAGCACCAAGCTTATCCACGGTGGCTTAAGGTATTTAGAACATTATGAATTCAATCTAGTTAGAAAAGCGCTTACTGAAAGGCAAAGACTCTTAGAGTTAGCCCCCCATTTGATTCGTCCTCAACCTTTTGTGTTGGCTTACCAAAAATACATGCGTCCTGCTTGGATGTTACGATTGGGACTATTTTTATATGATTTTTTAAGTCTTAAAAATCGCTTACCTAAATGTAAATCAATTTCTAGAAGTAATAAGATGGGGTATTTCTTACCTTTGCAAAACCAATTGCAGCGTGGGTTTTTATTTTATGATGCCTCAACAGATGATGCTCGCCTGACTTTGGCAAATGCGCTGTTAGCCAAGAATCATGGGGCTAGTATCAGAACGAATTCTCAGGTTATAGACATACAACAGAAAGCCTCTCTATGGGAGTTGACGATCTTACCCAAGCAAGGAAGCAGTTACAAACTCTATGCAAAAGCGATTATTAATGCAGCCGGACCTTGGGTTGAAACTTTAAATAAGCACATGCAGATCACATCACACCCTATGACATTTGTGCAAGGCAGCCATATTGTTGTACAAAAAATGTACGATGGTGAACAGGCTTATTTATTACAAAATCCAGATAACCGGGTTGTTTTTGTTATTCCATACAATGGATTTACTATGATAGGAACCACAGATGTTTTATTTCAAGGTTCTTTTGACAATATATATATCAGTGAAGCAGAAATAAACTATTTATTAACATCGGTGGATAATTACTTTACAGTAAAACCAACCAAGGAAGACATTGTTTACTCCTGGAGCGGAGTACGACCTTTATTAGCGCAACAACACACAATCTTAAGCAAACTCAGTCGTGATTATTATTTTGAAGTCAGCAAGACACCCCTGCCATCGGTGACCATCTATAGTGGGAAACTCACTACTTACCGTCAATTGGCAGAAGATGTTATCGATGGCTTAAGGGATATTTTTCCAAATATGCTGGCTTGTAAAACGAAATGTACGCCACTTCCGGGTGCAAATTTAAATACCATGAATTTTGAATCTTTTGTTACATATGCGACCAAAAAATACGCCTGGTTAGGACCTCAACTGTTGAATCGTTATTTATATACCTATGGGTCTTGTATGGATTACTTTCTGTCTACATGCACTAATTTTGAATCAATGGGTAAAAAATTTGGGGATTCTCTGTATCAAGTTGAGGTAGATTATTTGGTTTCTGCAGAATTTGCCACCACCTGTGAGGATATCCTCAAGCGACGTACCAACCTTTTTTTGTATATGGATGAAAGGAACATAGAAGAATTAGAGGGTTATTTAATGAGTCTCAAATAATTTAATTTTTTAACCCATGTATATTCTATCTTGCTGAAAAACGTAGTCCGCATTAGTGAATACATAATGCGAATGAAACAATACCAACTGACCAATGGATCCCGGAATTTAGCGCGATTTAGCGAGCTTGCGAGCTTAGTCGCGCTTAATGTCTGGGATCCATTTCGCTGGCTCTATACAGAAGAGGTCCTGTATTACGCTGCGCTAATACAGGCTACCGGTACATTATGCAGGTGTTATGTCATAAGAGCGAAGGGAGGTGGGGTGTCTGGGGCTTCTTTAGGTTTTGACACTTTATATTTGAATAATGTCAACCCTCCCGCGAGAAGTCCACCGGCTATAAGTCCACACCCTACTGTGAGAGGTAACATACTTAAGCCTAAACAGGCTAGCACTAAAATTCCACCAGCTAATAAAAGTCCAGATATGATCCCATAACATTTCAATTTGAAATAATGGTTCTCAAGAAGCTCTGATTTTTTAAGTTGAGGTGTGGGGGCATTGGCTTGAGAAGCATTGTGAACCTCATGGGTTTTAACCTCTTTAATTTCGCGAGGGGTCGCCCTTTTTACCTCTTTATTTTCTTGAGGATCCACCATTAAGGAGGCTGCTATTGCCATTTGTAGGTCAAGGTCGTCATCGATAGGTGGGATTGAACGCACTGGCATTTGATTTCCTCGCCGCTCATCTATAGCTATTAATGCAGTATTAGGCCTATCGGTAATCGTAACAAGAGGTGTTGAAGAAATATTAAAGTATTCTAATAAATTGGCATGCTCAGCTTTTAATACTTCAAAAATATAATTAAGTTTTTGAACTGTCAAAATTTTAGTAAGTTTTTGAGAATGGGTGGGATTTAAGTTTTGTTCATCATTTACGTATGTTTGAGATGCAGCTGATTCCATACCCTTGAACATTAAGTGATTTTTGCCAGTAAGACAATCTTCCAAACTTTGTTTATATCCCTCCATGGTATTGAAATTCTTAGGGTCAAGGCTTAGTAAACTTTGTGAAAAACTCTCGTATACTGCACCAATTATATTTTGATCACCATCGAAATAACCATTGATGCTGGCTGCAAAGTTTTCTCGAATATCACCACTGCGCCATTCCAACCACCTAGACTGATGTTCTTCAGCTTTTGACTCCTGTTCACGCTGTATAGTCAAACGTTCTTGTTCTGCTTTTTGTTCTATTTCTAAGCGCTGCTCTGCAATCATATCTGGATTAAGCGGTCTACTTTCTAATAAATCATAAGCTTTAGGTTGTAACTTAATAGCTTGCTCCATATTAGAGAATAAAGCCTGTAATTTCCTTTTTAAAGTAGGAGAAATTGCTAGGAAGGATTCACTACTCACATCATATTGTTGAATAACTGGCGTATTGAAACTACTGAATGATAAACAAATGATTTGACCCTCATTTAAAAAAAATGCTTTAGAAGCCTCTAAGTGTTCAACAATCCAAAATTCAGTTTCTTGGTCTGGTATCCACTCGCATCCTATGGATGTGTTTAAAGTGGACTGAGTTAGATATGCTACAAACCCTTTATCTGACTGCTTAAAGGTTAACCAGGTCTTGAGGGTTGGACACCAAACGGGTTCGAACATGATAAAGCACCTTATAAAAAACATTTTGTCCTATTATAAAGCAATTTAAATAATATTTAAAGAAATTTCTTCGTTTTATTGAAATAAATTATAAACCAAGTGCTTCTAGCTCAAAAATGTAAGTATTGTTTGAATCACTTGGCAGTAGATGTATAAGCAATTGAGCCATAGTCTAGAGATCCTTCACTATGTTCAGGATGACGGGGCATTTTAAGGATGACGGGGAATTTTAGGATGACGGGGAATTTTAGGGATGACGTGGAATTTTAGGATGACGGGGAATTTAAGGATGACGGGGCATTTAGGATGACGCATTGGTAGGTCATCCCGAAAGCAAGGGGGGATCTAGGTGTAGGATGAGTCATTGTTTAGAGATCCTTCCCGCAAAAAGACGCGTTCAGGATGACTTAGTTAGGGAGTAGTATGCGTTTTCCTGAAAGTAACAGTTTCTATTTTTCAGTGTTGGTTGTAAATAAAGTATTTTTAAAATCCACAATTTTGTTTGAATGAATCATGCAGGAAAATGAAATTCCTGTAACCATTTTAGACATCACCTTGAATGAGTTGTTTGATTGCACTTACATCTACTTGTAATAGTTGATTTGCCAGCTGAATTAAGGTTTTTTCACCAATGCTGCCCGCATTGGAATAAATGACAATCTCATCTTTGATTGCCATAAGGTAAGGTATGGAGCGAATGCCTAAAAAATCGACCAATTCTTTTTGCTTTTCTATATTCACTTTTAGAAATTTAATCTGAGGATACTGTTCTGCTACCTGTTCATAAACCATAGAAAAGGGTTTGCAAGGTGCACACCACTGCGCCCAGAAATCTATGAAAAGCAGTTTATGCTCTTTTACCAATAAGTCAAATTCATCCGATCCTAAAACTTGAGTTTCCATACTTGCCCTAATTTGTAGCATCTAAAATGGCTGTTATAGAATTAAATATTTGATTAACCGAGCCGCATCCATGAATACTATGAAATTTTGGCGCTTTTATTGGATCAATCTTAGACCAATGCTTATAATACTGAATCAAAGGCGCTGTCTGCTTGTGGTAAACTTCTAATCGTTTGCGTACTGTTCCTTCTTTATCGTCTTCACGTTGGGTTAATGTTTCACCAGTGACATCATCTACACCTGGTGTTTTAGGGGGATGGTTGTGAACATGATAGACCCGACCTGAAGGTTGATGAATTCTTCGACCACTGATACGTTGTATGATTTCCTCATCATCTACAGCTATCTCGATCACATTATCTAAAACTATCCCTGCCTCTTTTAAAACATCAGCCTGTACCAAGGTTCTAGGAAAACCATCAAATAAAAAACCCGCTTTACAATCTGGTTTGGTTAAGCGCTCTTTGACTAAGCCAATGATGATGTCATCAGAGACCAGGCCACCTGATTGCATGATTTTTTTGGCGCTTAGGCCTAAAGGTGATCCCTGCGCAATGGCTGCGCGCAGCATATCTCCGGTAGAAATTTGAGGAATTTTGTAGCGCTCAATCAAACGCAAGGCTTGTGTGCCTTTACCTGCGCCAGGACCACCTAATAATATTAGCCTCATAATCATTCTCTCTTCTCAAAAGTTTTTACCTTTGTCAAACCTATAGACAAAAATTCAACGAGCCTTGCAGGAATTAAGCTGTATAGTATACATCGCAGCTTTTGCACTCACTTTTTTGGCCACAGTCATAAGCCAAGGTTTTTTCAAATAGGTTTTCCGCTGATATCCCCCTACCCCTTCATGGTATGCTAAATATAGAGAATAAGCATCCGATCGTTGTATGCCAGCAGTACGATATGCTTGGTTAGCATACCAACCTATAAAATCAACACCATCTGCAAAACTACATCTGGAAGTAAGGATAGAACCATTGGTTTTTTTATAAAGATTCCAAGTGGATGTCAATGCTTGGGTATATCCATAAGCGGATGAAATCCGCTTTGAAGGTATCACCTTTAATATTTTGGTCCTAGGGGGACAAGCACGAGATATGAATTTTGACTCTTGGTGAATGATTGCCATTTGCACTGGAACCGGAATTTTCCAACGCCTTTCAACATCTTTAGCCACTACATACCACTTGGGATACTGTTTAAATATTGTGCATATATTGTTCACATCCCTTGGTGGAGGTCGACTAACACAGGATGTTAGGGAAAGAAGGATGAGCATACAACATAGGTAGAAAAAACTTTTCGTTTTATCAGTAATACAGGTTAAATACATAAGAAACCAACTGAAATAATAATGCCGTATAATATCAAATTAATGTATTCGAATCTACGTTAAAAATTATACTAAAAATAAACACTTAGCTCTTAATTTGTAGAACAAAGTCCTCATATCATGATTTTTATTTTTTGATTGTTTATTGTATTATGTTTGATTTGAAATATGCCAGACCATCCGAAGGATCATCATGGGAACTGTTCTAGTTTTTGATATCGAAACCATCCCAGATGTTGAGGGTGGGCGCAAATTATATAATCTTGAAGGCTTATCAGAGGAAGATACCGCTCAGGCTTTGTTTGCCTTGCGCAGAATGAAAACAGGCAATGACTTTCTCCCTCACTATCTACAAAAAATTTGCGCAATTTCTTTGGTACTAAGTAAAGACGATCAAATAAAAGTCTGGTCCCTTGGGGATGAGGCATCTGACGAGAAAGAATTAATACAGCGGTTTTTTGCGGGTATTGACAAATACATGCCGACCCTGGTTAGTTGGAACGGCAGCGGTTTTGATTTGCCAGTACTCCACTACCGCGCACTCGTTCACGGGATTTCTGCCCCAACCTATTGGGAAGTGGGAGAAAATCATCAGAATTTTCGGTGGAACAATTACCTTAGTCGGTTTCATTACCGTCACATCGATTTAATGGACTTGATTGCAGGGTACCAAAATAAGGCCTTTGCACCCCTAGACGATATATCAAGCCTCTTAGGCTTTCCTGGAAAAATGGGCATGGACGGTTCTAAAGTTTGGCAAGCGTACTTTGAGGGAAAGATAAAAGACATTCGTGATTATTGTGAGACGGACGTGCTGAATACTTTTTGTGTGTTTTTACGTTTTGAATTGGTACGTGGCATCATCAGTCAAGAGGAATATGCCAAAGCCCTAAAAACTCTAAAAATATATCTAGAGTCTGAACAAAAAAAACAACATTTACAAGAATTTTTATCTCATATGTCTTAATCTATACAAAAATAGGGTATAATTAGTCACTGGCGCGTAATTGATTTTTTCCCAGTCCCGCGGCTTGTGCTCGGGATCCAGGGATTTCGCTCTGGGCATTAGATCTCTGGAAGCCGCGGGCATGTCATTACCCACAAGTAGGAAATGATTGATGAATAAGATAATGTCGTCCCGGAATTTAGTGTGGCTTGGCGAGCTTGCGAGCTTAGCC
>JACCWN010000110.1 GCA_013697625.1 Legionella sp. | reverse complement strand
CAAAATCAAGCGGTTCTTTGAGAAGCATCCTTACTCACACCAATAAAATGCGTCTCAAATTATCATCATGTATATCAACATGGAAGAGGATCTATGGGCAAACTAAAAAAAAACTTGAGGATCGAGTTTCAAAAATATCATTAGTAAATACTCGCCAATCTATATTACATCCCTGTTTTTTTGTTTCTATGACATAATAACTGTTTAATCCATCTTTACTTCGTTTGCATAATAAGGATCCGGCGTGAAGCACAATGCTGGATTGCTGGTTTATTTTTTCTATATTACTGATACTGGCAAAGTGTGAGTGGCCAGTACAAACCATATCAATTGAACTTTTTTTTAAGTAATCTAAAAAAAGCTGAAAATTTTCTAAAGGCTTATGTAACCCTTCAATATAATCAAAATTATGGTGGAAAAATAATATGCTTAAACCATCAAAGGTGGGTTCAAAATATTCTTTAATATGGTCTAAGGTGAGGGAGGAAAGTTTCCCATCTTTGATACGGTGAGGGTTTACGCTATTCACACCCAGTACGCGTACAAGTTCGTTCTGAAATGAAGCAGTTAGTGTGGGGTGAATATGCTTTTTATATTGCCCGAAAGGATTATACAGCCTTGCGAGCACATTGTGTAAAGGGATATCATGGTTTCCAGGTACCATGCATACAACAGGCCGAAGCTGGTTTACAAAGGCAAGGAATGATTTATATTGTTCATCCGTGGCTCGGTGTGTGAGATCCCCTGAAATCAATATAAGGTCTGGTTGAATATCGGCGAGATCCTTAAGAAAGGATTCCACAATGAATTCATGGTGCATTCCAAAATGTAAATCAGATATATGAACTATTCTCATGCCTTACCTTTTAAGACGGTTAGAGCTTTCGGTAGTATTTTGTATTTTAAAGGCGTCTGCGTGGGGATATTTTCGCCATCCAAGGAAATGGTTATTTTTTCAACACCAGCAATGTGAACCTCAATAGGTAGACTTGAATGTTTTAATACAAATTTATTTTTCCTTCTAAAAAAATAACCCAGTATGTCGGACAGTCGTATTTTTCCATGCTTATAAAAATAAATGCCCAATAGTGATTCTTTAAAACTTTTTCGCTCAAAAGTAAGTGGAAAGGTGTATGAATACAAATTATTACTTATCATTAAAAATGAGGTTTTTAAAGAATAATCTATTGTTTCATTTTTGAGGTGAATATCAAATGTTTTATGAGATTTCAAGGTTTCGATAAAGCTTGGGATGTAACTTATCCATTTGTTATAAAATTTCATGTATTTATCCCTTTTCCTAGTAAAGCTTGGGTAAAAACCTAAAGAAGCATTATTAACAAATATAAAACCATTCACCTCAGCAACGTCTATTTTATTTGTCTTCTTTTCAATAATTGCCTTTACTAATTCCTCTGCATCAAAGGGCGAACCTGATTCTTTTGCGAAGTGGTTTAGTGTTCCTAAAGGTATAACGCCTAATATGGTTGAAGTATTAGCACAATGTTGTGCAGCTGTACGGACGGTACCATCACCGCCACCAATTAATATAATAGGATGTTTTTTTACGCATTTTTTCACCTGTGTCTCTAACTCATCCGGTTCACAGGGATACACTTCGTATTGTATACCTGCTTTGGTAAAGGACTCTAAGTAGGTATTAAATGTGGTTGAATTTCTTGCTTTTTTATTGATAACAATGCCTAAGTGATTCATCCTGCTCTCATAGTATATAGTGAATACACTGTATTAGCGTAGTAGGGTGAAATGAACTGGTCAAGTATTTTTTACAACTATCCAGCTCCAGGACTGTCATTCCCGCGTAGGCGGGAAACCATCCTCGTGTACTTAAGGAACCCAAACTATGGAAAAGCAATATTTCGTTTATTTGCTTGCAAGTAAACCATATGGCACTGTATAGGTAGGTGTAATAAGTCACCTGATACAGCGTGTTTTTCAAGATAAGGAAGGTTTTGTAGATGGGGTTAAGTCTTGTGATAATGACATACGGCTTTCTCAAATAAAGATTGCCTTAAACTCTTTTGACAAAGCTATAGTTCAATAGTAAATTGAGTTGTTCACTGAGTAAACCTTTTTTGTAAATTCATTACAATCTATCCCAAGGGGAAACCACCATGTCTAATGAAATCATTCAAAGCGCCTATCATTCGGATCCTTTTGAAGAAGAGCAAAAAAGGGGAGCCTCACAGAGAATCAAAAATCCTTTGTTGATTGGTTGTAGTGGCGGGGGTGGACATAATTCAGCAATTCTAGGGCTTTTTCATTATTTTCAAACCTTGGTTCCCAGTTGTACTCAATTACAGAAATATGATCCCTTATTGCCTTCAAATAGAACTAATTCTGATTTGAGGGATAAAATTACAAGGGGAGTGAACCTCATGCATTCCGCATATTTTGGTTGCCCAATTAAATGGTTTATTTCATCTGTAACCCCTTTTCCTATCTTACCCACGCAACAAGAAATAAAAAATGAAGTCAGCGCATTAACCAAAACTGAACCACGGGTTTATATAGACATCCTTTTAGATGTCTACCCGGCAGGCTATGAGAGTGCAGCCATTTGGAATAGTTTACAAAAAAACGACAAAGTGGCTGAGTTAAAAAAATTAATTCACTTACAGACTATGAGCGATAAAGAAAATTATTTTACAGTGTTCACATATTTCTTGAAAAAATTAAAACTGGCAGCACGTGAAGGCAAGCCTTATACCGAATTGGTTAGCACACAGGCCATGGCACTGCCAGCCTTATGCGATGTAGTCAATTATTACAATATTTGGCTTAAGTATAAAAATGTAAATGCACCGAAATTGATTATTCATCAATACATGACAGACCTACCTACCGAGGGTGCTCAGCATTTTTTTAATCCCTTGTCTCAATTAAATCAAATGCAACAAAGCCAAATGAAATTATATGGTGTGGGCATGACCAACGAAATCCTGCAAAAAGTCATAGGCACACACCATTTTTCTGCTGTATGTGACATCCCCCCCAAAGAAAACCCTATGGCAAGACCTGCATTCAAAGAGGCGGCCTATGATAATAGCAGCTCCTTTTCAAAGACTGTAACTCTAGACTTTCAAGGCATGCAATCCTATACAATCGAGCCTAATGAGAACATAGCTGCAATTATGCTAGGTAGTCAGGGTAGCAATGATACCTCAAAATACCTTGCTCCTTTATTACAGAATAATACGAATAGAGTGTTTGTCTTTGGTGGTACCAATGAGTTAATCAAAACAGACATAGCAGCGATTATTAAAACTCATCCTGAATTTAAAGACAGGATAATACCCTTATGCAATCAAGACGATAAGGCAATATCTTCATTAATGACCCGTTGTAACACATTGATTATTCGAGGAGGTGGACTGTCCGTCATGGAACAAATGGCTATGAATCATAATAATAAACAAACTGTGCTTATTCATCATGCAGAACCCACAGCAGGTCATGAATTAACCTCTGGCATCCCATGGGAGGATGCCAATGTAGATGCTTTAATCCACTATTTGAATAACATCCAGACAGTTAATACCTCATCCTCAAGCTCAAGTACCAAAGATGGCGCTATTGAAAATAGACGCTATTTAGAAGAAAATGGGATCTTTTGTCAGAAAACCTCTCCGGAAAGAGTGCGTCAACAGTTAGAGAAGATAAAACTTTTTCAAGAAAAAAACCAACCTCCTCAAGCAGAATATAAAGAAATAAATATCCCGATTAATAACTATTTTTTTACAAATAATACTTCTGATAAGATTTCCGAAGGCATGCATGTTTTGCAAGAAGAGCCAGCTTTAGTTCAGTAACCTGTCTTTTGACACCTGTCTTTTCAAATCTTCCTTTTCAAAGGGTTGGTTTATCCGTGGTGAAAATGCTTTGAACTAAGTTGAAAATAGATTATCTTTAAAACCAAATATAAAAAAACTCTTAAACGATTCGGAAAATAAATGAAATATATTTTACCAAGTATCCTATTATTGATTTCTATTTGTGGACTATCAAGCTGCTGGCGCATTCAAAAAGGGGTAAAGTCTGGGATCATTGTAAAAGTTGCCAAGGAGGGTAAATTTTGGGGTACTTATGAGGGAGAAATCATTCTTGGTGGCTTAGAAAATGCCAGTGGGGTTAGCGGGCGGGCTTTCTTCTTTACCTTAGGTCAATTTAAAACTGAATTGGTGAAACAAGCTGAATTTGCTATGCAGAATAACAAACATGTAATGATAAGCTACCATTGTGATGCCTATACGCTTCCATGGAGTGGAGAAACCAAATGTTTTGTTAATAAAATTAAAATATTGTCAGACAATAAGGACTGATTTGTTCGCTGGCGCGACATTCATACTACCTCTTAGTTCTACGTCCCGCGGCTTGCCGGGACTGCAAGCCTACGACTACTTCTTGGATGATAAAGGTAATAATACTCAAGTTCTAGGGTATTTACTTTGACTGGGCATTAAAAAATACATAATGAGGCCTAAAATGATAGCCACATCGATAACCAAAGCCACAGGACGCATAGATCCATCATAGAAATACCCGGTTAAAGCAATGGCTCCTGAGGACAGGAATAGGCGCGTAGACATAATAAAGGAAGAACAAGTACCCTTGAGATTTGGCAGTACCTCTAAGCTTTGAGCAAAGGTAACGCTCATGGGAAAAGCGCACCCAATGGCCATCCAACACATTGAAAAAGTAATAAGGCCTGATGAATAAGGATAAACAAAGGCAAAAAAGGTTAAAAATACAATGGATATTCCACACAGCAGCATACCAAGATCCACAGCACTTTGACCACCTATGCGTTTTATCAATCTGTTAGCAAAAAAACTGGTAAGAGAGAACAATAAAACAATCAATCCCTGCTGCATTGCAAATTGAAAGTATGATAATTTGCAGGTATTGATGTAATAAAAAGAAGCGCTTCCAACGAAGGTAAGATAGGCTGTAACCAACATGTTGGGCATGGTTGCATACAATAAAAACTTCCTGTGCCTTGAAACGGTCCAATAGTCTTGCAGAATAGTCCGCAGTTGCAAGGGCGCTCTTTCCTTCTTAGTTTCCGGTAATGCGAACACCATAAAAATCCAGGCTATGAAGGCTGTCAAAGCTATAAAAGTAAAATTGGCTCGCCAGGTAGAGTAATTGATGATGATGCTGCCTAAAATAGGTGCTACAGCCATGAAAAAAGTAATATAGGCATTGATTTTACCAATATAATTTGCAGCCACACGTCCGGTGTATCTATCAGAAATCATAGTGAAACCTATCACCACCGTGCTGCTAGCACCCAAGCCTTGAACAAAACGCCAAAGCAACAGTTGATGTATAGAGAAAGATAATGCGCAGCCAACTGCTCCTATTAAAAATAAACTTGCCCCAAATACCATTAAATTGCGCCTTCCGAAGGATTCAGACAATGGCCCATAAAACAAACCTGAAATACAAAAGGCTAGAAAATTAAGGCTCAGTGTACTTTGCACTTGGGCTTCGGTTGCATCAAAGAATTGCATGATGCTTGGAAAGCTTGGCAGGGAAATATCAATTTCCATACAAGTACCTAGTAGAGAAATAATGATAAGACTTACCAAAGGTAACTGGATTCTCGATTGCATAAAGATATTAAGGTTAGAAGAGGGCGGTTAATATACCATACTTTTAAACAAGGGTGAATCTCTTTGGGTTTTTGCTAAAAGCCATCCAAATCTAAGTGCTTATCAAAAGGCCTCAAAAATTATTAGACATATTTTTAAGGCTTTGGTGGGCTTAATTAGTCGCTGGCGTTTTTGATTTAACCCAGTCCCGTAGAACTAATAGGTAAAATTTGTTCCGCGCCAGCGACTACTTAGCAGTGATGGAAATATGAACTATTTCTAAATCATCATCCGTAGTATTTTCAATTATCAAGTAATTTCCCACTTGCCTAGTTACTTTTGCACCTTGGACAGACAACTTAAATCCATTTTTATAATTAAAAGCAGGAACGTAGATGATACTGCAAGGGTTTTTACTGATGGGTTTCTTGGAATGGTTGCGTTTATAAAAAGACAGGGTAAATTGTTTACTATCTGCATCATAAGCGAAATTAATAAGCTCCCCAGCCGTGCTCTGAGGAAAGGCTCTAGTTAAGGCATTTAGCCGTTCCCAATTCACATTGGCCCCCATCAGAGGCTTTGAAGGGTCATACACGATGCCTTGTTTTCTAGAATCTGGGGGAGCTTGCATAGGCAAATGAGAAATGGGATAAGCTGGGTTATTACTATAAGCCCACTCTATCCACGACATTTTATATTTGTCTGCAAGTGCTGCAAAGTGTGAGAGTTGTCTGCCATTCATTAGATCTGCCCCAAACTCAGTAATAAAGGGCAATGTATTGACTTTATCCACATGGGTTTTGGCATTTTTAAATACAGTCTCTAGATTATGGGCGTAATTGTGAAATCCAAAGACCAAATTGCTGTTTTTAAAGGCAGGTAAGTTTGTAGGCATTCCCAAACCAAAGATAGAATTGGGTTCATAAAACACCAAGGCCTTAGGATCAGCATGTTGTATGACTCCTATAAGCCTTTGATAAAAGCTTGCAAACTGTGTGGTGTCAAAGGTAAAACATCCTTTTATTTTCAGGGCATTTTTATGAACATAGTAGGCTCGCCATAGGCTTCCTGGAAAAGGCTCATTCATAATGTCATAACCAAGCACCCCGGGATTAGTTTTAAATCTCGACACCACGGTTTCCACCATGTTGCTGTAGTATTCTTGTAAGCCCTTGCCCTGTATTTTTTGATTATTCCAAAAGTTGTCGAAATCTTCATCAGTTGCTTTGTTAAAAAACAAGGTTAAAGGGAAAGCGAATCTTTTATTATCTATAGTGGTGGATAAGGCCGCCCATTCTGGGAATCCAAATCCCCCATGTTTTGTACTGTAGGCATCCTCATGAAAATCAATGAGTGTATAAATTCCTTGCTTAGCCAAGGCATTTACAGTTTTTTGAAAATCATCTAAATAAGATGAATCATAGATTCCAGGTGAAGGCTCAAAAGCCGCCCACACAAAACCAAGCCTTATGACATTGAAACCATACTTTCTAATAAACTCAATGTTATTGTCGTCAAAACCAATATAGGAAGGTTTGTAAGGAGGTCGCTTATTTACTTCGTTTAAGCCATGTAAAATAACAACTCGGTTATCCTCATCTTTAAGTTGTTTGTCATTCACGTGCAATCTTACCAAGTCTTTTGGCAATGTGCATTCTGCATAGCTCCAAGTAATCGATGCAAAGCATACTAAAAAAATGCGAAATGATTTTATTAGTCCATATCCTAAATTAGACCCAAGTGTTAGGCCTCGTGATGGTCTATGGTTAGCTTGGAAATGCTGCAGGTTAGAAGTTAATGTTGTGTGCAGCAAGCTTTCAGGGTTTTTATTGTGTAATAGGTGTTTGTGTGTCATCAAATTTCTTTCCTTTTAAGGTGGCTGAGAGTTTGACTGCCTATTGTCTAAGCCATCACTGAAAGGCAGATAGCGACTCCTTTGAGTATAGAGCAAAACTTTATAGTTTCTAAAAATTCCCATCTTAAGCATGTGAAAAGTTTTATAGCAACTTTTAGCAATGTAATTTAACTAGGTCTATACTCATTATTACCAAACTGATATACAAAAAATTAACACAGATGTGGATAGTACAAACTTCCTGTGTAAATTATAAATAACTTGAATTATAGAAGGGGATCAATATGTTTAAAAAAGCGAATGTTTTCATTTACTCTTTGTTGATTCTCTTAACCCTGTCCATACATCCCGCCTATTCTGATAATAGAATGGATTTGCCTGGTGTTGCTAGGCTAAGTTACATCAATGGGAGTGTAAGTTTTTTACCTGCAGGTGAAAGCAGATGGGTCAAGGCCAACCTGAATAGACCTCTAGTAAATGGAGATAGGCTATGGTCTGGCGATAAATCCTTTCTAGAATTACAATTTGAGACCGCAACCCTGCGTATGGGTAATATGACAAGTGTCAAGATTTTAAGCATAAATGAAAAAATGTCGCAACTACAATTATCCACTGGCACCATCATCATAAGAGTCTGGCCTTCAAAAACAAAAAAAATGTTTGAAGTCAGCACGCCCAATCTTGCTTTTACAATCATAGAACCCGGTGTTTATCGTGTTTCAGTAAACAGCCAATCCAAAATAACCCTTGTTAGCGTAATACGAGGCAATGGAAGGGTATATGGCTATAAGGGCGCCTTTCAAATAAATCAAGGCAGATCTTGCCCCTTTGGGCCCAATTTACAAATGTATCGGTGTACCAAAATCCTTGCACCTGATAGTTTAGAAAGTTGGAGCTTAAAAAGGGACAGTTTAAGAAAAGGGACTTACAAATACGTATCATCAGAAATGATTGGTTTTGAAGATCTAGAACGATATGGCAGATGGAGAGTCTCAACAAAATATGGCAATGTGTGGGTACCTACGGTTGAGGCCGGCTGGGTCCCTTATCGCAATGGACATTGGACTTGGATTCGACATTGGGGGTGGACTTGGGTGGATAACTATCCCTGGGGTTTTGCTCCCTTTCATTACGGAAGATGGGCTTTTCTGGAAGGGCGGTGGAGCTGGGTTCCTGGTCGTAGAAACATACAACCAGTGTATGCACCCGCTTTGGTTGTATTTGTAGGAGGAGCAAATTTTAATCTTAAGCTACCTACAGGTAATCTTGGTATAGCCTGGTTTCCTTTAGCACCAGGTGAAATTTATCTACCACCCAGACACATAAACAGGGATTATTTCTTTAGGGTTAACATTGGTCATACCCAAAGAAGCATGCCTTTTTTAACTGCTATTTTTAATAATAGAAATACAAATGTCGTCTACCAAAATGCACAATTAAACAGTGCAATATCAGCTGTCCCAACACAGACCTTTGTGCATTCACAGCCTGTTCACCAGGCAATTGTACCAATGCCATCGCAGGCTATAATCAATGCCCCAAAAATCCAAGCTGCTCCAGTAGCACCTGAGAAATCAAGCGGTTTAGGGGGTAAAGGGATGGATGTTACTCAGCCACCTTCTAATGTCATAGATCAACCAGGAGTTGTGACAGTACAACCACCAGCGCTTGCGCCTTCTGATGAGAAAAAACAAGAAAATCCAGGCGATCCTGTGCCAGTTCAGCAACCAGATCAAAGCCTACCAAAAAGCGCGGATGAACCTAAACTTCAAGTGGTTGATCCAAATCAAAAAGCGGTGCCTCTTGATAAAGAGCTGACTGATAAATTACCTACCATCTCCAATCCTGCTTTACCTCAAGAAGTTAAACCAGAAGATCCCGTTCAGTCAATTGAACCAATAAAACCCGATGATGCAGTTAAACCAGAGGCACCAATACAAACACAAGAGCCCCTGCAACCAGACAGTCAAGTGAAACCGGAACAACCTGTTCAACCTGCCGAACCCATAAAACCAGTACAACCAGAGGCGGCTCCCACTAAACCAGAAGAACCCATTCAACCAGAGGCGGCTCCCACTAAACCAGAAGAACCCATTCAACCAGAGGCGGCCCCCACTAAACCAGAAGAACCCATTCAACCAGAGGCGGTTCCCATTAAACCAGAAGAACCCATTCAACCAGAGGCGGTTCCCATTAAACCAGAAGAACCCATTCAACCAGAGGTGGCTCCAACTAAACCAGAAGAACCCGTTCAGCCGTCAGCTCCAAATCCATCAGAAGAATCAGTGCATCCTGAGACTCCAATGAATTCGGACCAGCCAGTGCCAGGGGCTCAAATACAACCTGATCAACCCCTCGCACCTGAAGCACCTAAACAATTAGAACAACCAGTGCAGCCTAATTGATTTTAGAAAATGGGTTGTTCCTAATAATACTCAAGGGAAACACCTTGAGTACACCCAATGAAAATGTATCCTCATTGGGGTGCACTCAAGGTGTTTTATAGGCCCAAAATTTTGGCATTAATAAGCAACAGGCCATCACACCCACGATACATAATACTCCGCCAGAAACTACGGAAGTTGTTATACCCAAATAGAGTGTTACCACACCGGCTCGCGTGTCGCCTAGTCTGGGACCGCCCATGTAGCTAATCATTTCTATGCCAGCTAGTCGACCGCGATACTCATGCGGAATTACATTGTTCCATAAACTACTTCTGAAAATACCACTCACTGAATCAAAAGCACCAGAAAGCGCTAATAATAAAGCGTAAGGTAGATTTGGACTAAAGCCAAAACCTATCATGGACAAGCCCCAAAATCCTGCTGCAATAGCAATGGCTTTACCATCCTGCTTCACCCGAGAGGTCCAACCGCTAAAAAATGTAAGCAGTAAAGAACCCACAGCAGGTGCTGCATATAAGAAACCCAGAACACTTGTTCCACCCAAAGAATGAGCAATTGCTGGGAACAAGGCATTGGGCATAGCAAAAATCATAGCAATAAAATCGACTGCATAACTTCCCATCAATTCCTGTCTAGTAACTGCAAAATCCAAACCTTCTTTTAACGATTTAATAACAGGCAAATGTTCTTTTTCACACACATTTTTTAAAGGATTCATCCAACACAGGGTGATTATTGAAATCAAAAAAGTAAATAAATCGATGACATAAGTAAATACAACACCATACTGTGCAATCAATAATCCACCCAAAGCCGGCCCAGCAATCATACAAAAGCTGAATTTCAAAGAAGAAAGAGAAGCAACCGCCTTATAATTTTTAAAAGTTACAAGCTGTTGAGTCATGCCTTCAAATGCAGGTCTATGTAGGCCAGTAATGGCGGCCATTGCCGCTGATACCACAAAAATAAGGCTAACCTTTGGATGCAACAGGTACGCATTACATATTAATAACATACAACAGACTAAAAGAACGCATTCGCTGAAAATGACCAACTTACGCCTGTTATATCGGTCGGCAAGTACACCTCCTAACAAGGCGGTGATAAGCAGTGGTAAAAATTGAAATAGGCTAAGCAAGCCTACTTCAAAGGATGAATGAGTCAACTGATACACCTGCCAGGGTAAGGCAACAAAAGTTATCATGGTGCCAATGAATGAAATAAATTGACCCAGAAAAAGCAGTGCGTAATCACGGTTGTTTTTTAATGGAGAAATATCTACAAGGTGGTTCATTAGAAAACACATTTAATGAGTTAAATTTATTTTATCAGCTTTTCTTTTACAGTACAGTAGATGACCGATGATTAAAGTTTTTTGCTCAAGCACCCAACATTAGGACTCCTGTTGAATAATAAAAATAAAGGGTCTCAGGCTAAAATAAGCCCTGGGACCCTTTTTTATTAGTATCTGTTTGAGGCTGAAGGAAGGGGGGTTTCTTCTGCATTCACTGCATTTATTATATTACAAATGCTTTTCACAAAGTAAAAAAGGGCGGGGATTACTAACATACAAATCACCGTTGGTCCAATGGGTGTAGATAAGAGAGCAGCAGCAGCTGCGATGGCGCCTATTTGGATCGCAAAATTAGCAGTATCTTTAAGAAATTCCTTTAAGTTGGGGCGCTCTTCTAAAGAATAAATGTTATCGATTGCTAAATTAATACCAATTGTCGGTATGAAAGATATGCATGCTGCAATTGCCCCAACTTTAGCAAAGGTTAAGAAAGGACCTGCAGCATGGCCTATATTAGATTCAAAAAAAGATAATCCCATCTTACCCGAAAGACCACTTACACCGCCTAAAAGTGCACCACCAACAGCTAAGGCACCTGCCTTTTTAATGACCTGGGATTTTCTAATGCCTGAATTTCTTTCATCATCCAGATATACGGGGTTTGTCATTTTTCAATTCTCCTGTTAAATAAAATATGATAATATTTTAATTGCAAGGAATTGTCAAATTAATTTTGACTAATTTTTCACATTCTACTTGTCAATATAAAGTCCCTATAAATTACTTTTTCCTGTCATAATTTGTGAGCTGTTGTTACATAGGATTTACTTAACAATTAATGAACTGCTTTTGATGTAAGTAGTGTTTGAGAAGCAATTTTTAATTAAAGAAATTATTCACCTGTATTACGACTTCGTCTAATACAGGCTACATTTGATTGAAAAACCTCTGGTAGCCTGTATTAGACGAAGTCGTAATACAGGGCAATCACTACATCAAGTCTGCTTTTGATGTAAGTAGTGTTTGAGAAGCAATTTTTAATTAAAGAAGAATTATTCACCTGTATTACGACTTCGTCTAATACAGGCTACATTGATTGAAAACCTCTGGTAGCCTGTATTAGACGAAGTCGTAATACAGGGCAATCACAACATTTCAATTATCTTATGCTTAAGACTAATATAAGATAAGAGATAAAAAATCAAACACTGGGAGAAGCACCTGTCTCCAAATAAGTTTGTTCATCAAGTTTTGGAGATTTAAAGGTCCCTAAACTTGCTAAAATTGTAGTTACATTATTGACAGGATTACCCAGAAGGACATCTGGGTGACTGCCTTCGGCTGTAAGCTCATTGGGTGGTATTGCGGTAAGGCTTTCGCTCATTTCAAAATCGGGTAAACCGATTAAGGTTCAGAGTCAGGAGGTATCTGACTAGAGAATAAATTAGCCTGATTCACCTGCTGAGGAACAAAATTCTGATGTGAGAACATCCTGTGAATCCGTGAAGTGAAGAACGGATTCTGCATCAAAGTTAAATGGCACTTATAGAGCATGTCCCGGGTATAAACTGGTATTTTTCCACAGGTATCTTTGATAAGGAAATAAATGCCTTGCTCCATGACCACTCGAGCATCAGCAGACACTGGCTTATCATTTATATCTCTCAAATCCAAAGAGTGTAAGACTTGCTTACTTAGGTACTTTGGCTGCGCAACAGATGCAAAGGTTTGTGCAGTTGTTTTTTCCACTGGAAGTTGTGTGGGACTTGAATGACTGTCACTGGGTACAAAAGGTGAGGTCAGAAGTATAGAACCAATGTTGATTTGCCGTTTTAATTTCTCTCTACCACCGTGAGAGCGCCAAGAGGTAGGTGTCCTGACTCGGGTTTGTGTGCCATCCTTGTTTACAAGATGATATTCACTACCAACTTCACCACGACCTCGCTTTAACACCAAATCAGATGGCAATACCTTTTTGTTATTTTCATCCATCAGATTCAAGTTTTCCAATTCAGCTTGAGTTAGATAAGTCGATTGTTCTATAGAGGATATGCTTGCTGCAACCGAAAATAACGGTGGGGTAGAAATATCTACTTGTTGTTTTACTTTCTTTCTATGAGGTTGGCAGATCATGACTGGCGTTTTACTGAGTCGGATTAGCTTGCACTCTTGTTTATCAACTAGGTAATATCTAAGATATCCTGCTCCCCCTTCTTTCTTAATCACCAAATCATCTGGCAATACCTCCTTGCCATTCCTATCTTTGAGCTTTAATAATTTACACTCATTAAAACCAATATAAGTCGATTTTTTAATACAGGCTCTTGATGCTGGAACCGAAGCCAAAGATGAATTAGAAAGACCTGCCAGTAGCTTTAGCCTCTCTCTGCTAAAATGAGAGTTCCAGGCCTCAGGTGTTCTAACCCGGGTTTGTGTGGAGTCCTGGTTTACAAGGTAATATTCAAAGCCCTGCGACCCTCGTTTTAGTTTAATCACCAAATTATTGGGTAATACCGCATTGCCATCCTCATCTGTGAGTTTTAATGCACTCCTCTCACATTGACTAAGATAATTGCCTTCTTGAATATCATTTGTTGAGCTAACACCACTTACATGATTTGCTAAAAAGGTGCGAGGATTTGGTGAAGTAGGTGCCTTTTGGCGGGATATTTCCGGTTGTTGATATTTCTCAGGATACCTTTTGTCTGATGAAAGCGACAGTAAAGCCTCATAAGCATCAGTGGTTGCTTGCGAAGTGCTTTCTGAACTTTGTAAATGTATAACCTTTGGTTTCATGGTCCTTGTTACTTTAAACTTTGACCGAGTATTGTCAATCTCTACTTTTTTAAACGACTGTTTATCATATTTTTTTGCAATGAGTTCCAATGAAGCTGCATATCGAACATGTGAACCAATATAAGTCTCAAATTCTTTTTTTAATTGCTTTAATTCCTCTATATTGTCTTTTGAATACCTTAAGGCCAGGGTTTGGTATATCTTGTCTACTATTGCAAGATAAATTTCTTCCAAGGCTACATTACCAGAAGTAGAGGTTTCCATCATCCATGATGCAACAGCCAATACGCTAAGAGGTTTACCAGTTTGTGCATAGGTTTCAGCTAGGGTATCAGCGCCATATTTAACCAGTTTTAATTAGCTGACTATTTTTTTCAAAACAGGCCAACATCAAAATTGAAATATATGGTTGGTCTTCAATAATAATTCCTTTATCCCTGATGATATATATTGGTAGATTGACACTTTGCAGAAATTCATGCTTATGGCTATCCTCAAAAGCAACAAAGGAATGTATTCTTGGGGCATAATATTGGGTGGTGTCAGCAGGAATATTAAAAAACCTCTTCATAATAAAGTCTATTTTTCTAGGTGTTTCATCATAAAGTGATTGGTATTGTAGTAAATTATCCGCTGGTGCCCTACCATTATCAAAGGGACTTAGGTAAAAAGGTGTTTTTTTAAAATAATAGTCTTTACCATAATCAAGGAGTAAGGCAGTTCGTTTTGGAATATCTTTCAGTGTTGTTATTATGAGGCGATTCTTCTCGTTTATAGTATATAGATTAGGGCTTGATAAATTATGATTAGCAAAAGCCGCAACACTACCCTGGGTATCGGCCAAAATGAATGTATTTTCGCTACTATACTGATATGCATATTCGCTTTGCTTGGAAGAAAGTGATGATCCAGCAGGCAGCGTGAATTCTTCACCAAGATAAACAGCAATTGTTTCACCTTTTCTTAGATCACGCTCTGCTACTAAGCCATGATCATAGTAAGCACCATTACTTTATATACAAGCACCGGCCATTTTGATCTTTCCTCTGCCGTACCCAACATCACAATACCGCTTACTTTTGTTAATTTTTGCATTTCTTCATTAATACTGGGATTGAAAAAACTGACAACCTTTCTTGGTTCTGCAATGATAGGTTGCCAAGTTTTCTCCTCTAAAGCGAGTGGAGGCGAGGGATGTTGTAAAGGGGCTTCCACCTTATTTTTTTCCGATAGACCAAAGGTAGATGCTGGTTTTCTTTTGCGGGGTGTTTTCATAGGGGTACACAAGTTTAACGGAAATGGAAACCAATTGTATCTGCAAAACGTGTTTAATGCAAATTATTTGTCCAAATAGGAATTTATAAGAGCATAAAATAAAGGTAATGAAAATGAAGGAGTTATAAATTTTTAGCTATAAAAAAGAAAGTAATCAAAAGCCGTCAAACGCTTCACCTTACTGGTTCTAGTAAATCAATCTGGTCTCGTAGGTAAGCGCTATTACGCAGCAAAGAAAAAGATTTTTTCGAATAATCAATTAGAATGATGGCCCATATTATCATTTAACATTAACACACACATAGTTTAAACGACCACTCAAACAAACTTGAGCTGGCTTTATGAGGTTTGCAGAACCACCAGACAATTTATTGGAGCAATAAGTGTTCGCATCAGCAAGGTTGTTCTGACAAGTGGTCAAAGAAAAGCAACCGCTATTAAGAGTTAAAAAAAATACACTTAATATTAATTGCTGATAAAATTTTCTAGTTATATAAAATAATGTCATTTACATCTCTCCAAATTTAGAACTTAATTGATATATTTATATCTTATAGTAAATAAATTATCCAATGTCAAATAGACTTGTTACAATTTAAATAGTAAGTACTTTCACTACTGCCTGATTAATCGGCAATTTAATTGATGCCATGTATTTTTTTCTGTCGATCTATAGGGGTTAATGTCTAATCCACCTCGTCTGGTATACCGTCCATACACCGTGAGTTTTTCAGGCTTACAATGGTTCTGGATATCTATAAAAATTCGTTCAATACACTGCTCATGAAATTCATTATGGTTACGGAAAGACACAAGGTATTTTAATAAACCTTCTCTATTAATTTTATGACCGACATATGAAATTTGCACACTGCCCCAGTCTGGTTGATTTGTTATTAGGCAATTGGATTTTAATAAATCAGAATATAAAGTTTCTTCCACCTTATTGTCATCAACGGTGAGAAAGTCTGGCGCAACTTCATAAACTGAACAAGTCACATCTAGGTCGTCTATACTTTCTCCTACAGGCACGGCCTGAAGAAGGATGAGTTCTTTTTCATTTAAAGACAATATCCTCACTTGAACATCGCCCTCTAGGCGTCTAGCTAAGTCACCTTCTATAGTCCTTCTGACTTCTTCTTCATCTTTGAATGGTGTGTTATTGAATGAATTAAAGTACAGTTTCAAGGATTTTGATTCTATTAAATTAGGGGTTGCACAGTCGTAAATAATTTCAGCCACTGCAACCTTTGGTTTACCTTTTTGATTGAGCCAGGAAACCTCATAATGATTCCAACAATCAAAACCATAAAAGGGAATATTATTAGGATCAATGCCTATTTCTTTACGCTTGCCAGCACGTGGAATAGCAAATAAACGCTCTGGATTATAATGTAAATCTAAACTTGATACTTGCCCTAATTCTGAGTGTTCTGGCGTGCTTTGATATTTTTTCTCTAATGATTCATTCATGTGATGGTTCTCCAATAAATTGAAATCCTTGCCCTTATGAAATTTCATCTAACCTCCTGCTTTTATGGAGTGTATCTAGTAAGGGTTAAGCGGGATGCGCTGTTAGTTTCCTGTGTGGTGATATGTGTTAACAGTAATATGGTCATAAAATATCATCCAGTAGGGTGTTATTGCAAGCGCATGTTGTGATTCAAGAGTATTGTTGACTGTGATTACTAGATATACAGAGTTTTTACCCCTGCTCACGGAAATTGAAAAAATTCTGTAAATTCTTCATAATCCAAATTTAAATCATTTTGAATTGAGTATAATCATGAATACTTTCTAAACATCAGGATTCAACATGCCTGAACCAACCCCATCGACTATGCTTAAGGAAAGCGAAGTAGCGGTTAAAGATCTATTCGAAATTAAGCATTCTAATGAAGTACAATCACTCGAAGGACAATCAAGCACACCTCAAACGCTCTATTTAAACTCAATCCCAAAAACCAAAGAAGGAATAAACCCTTACAGAAAGACCAAGCTTTAGAGAGTTCTTTGGAAGCCAAATTATGATTCTATCATTTATTGCTCTTTGTCTCAGTCTTCATACTGATATTAAGGTGTAAAACATTCCATCCGCATCTCTATATTAAGTTTTCGTTTAGGAGGTGTAACCGTATATCGAGGTGCGTCAAACAGAGTAAAAGCTTGACTTCTTTTAACAGGTGAATGTGCAGTGGTGAAAAATGCTTTTTCATCAGCCATTGGTTTTGCTTCAGAACCAGCTATACTAAAATAAGGCTCCTGCAAGTCCAGCATTTGCTGCCTTATTATTAGTTCTGCCTCTACTTCTTCATCTGTAACTTTTGAAAAATAGACTTTTTTACTTAAAAGACCCAATACAGGTACCGTGGAGTTTAAAAATTCTTCACAGTTGTTTTGTAGCGTTCCCGATTTTCTAGTTAATAAGATTAGTTTACCATTTTTAAAATAAATTTCTCCACCCACCCTAGATTGTGTTTTATTTGGATAAGCAAAATAAGGCCCAAGTAAGGCTTTATGCCCAGATTGAGTAGCTTGATTAAATAGCATGATTCTTTGAGGCTCTGGGTAACCCATTACTGGCTTCACATGCACAAGGGTAAAGATTAAATTTTTATCTGTGATTTTACTGAAAATCTGACCAAGCGATTTCAAAACCGGTCCCATCGGTTCATTATTCTCATCAAATGAGATATTCACGCTGTCTGATAAAAATTGTCCATGACATAAATAATATTCATAACCCTTGGTGAATAAAAAATAAGAAAGCCGTGCATTATTGTAAGTGCATCTTCCATCTGGTAGGTCTCCAATTAATTTATAGCCTCTGCTTTCTAACTGCTGCAATTTTTCTTTCATTGGACACCTTGGGTAGCTGATAATTAAACAATTGTCCTTTAAATCGGCACCATGATCAATAAAAAACTTCGTTATGCTCGTAATAAAGAGAGACGAATCATGTGAGACAAACGTAGGCTTATAATAACCAATGTCAATATTGTATGGTAAAATCTGCAGGGCTGTTCCATCTAAATAGAATTTTGTATGAGCACAGGTTATAAAATGAGGCACGGAGAGGCTCCCTTCTCCCTTTCCTAAGGGAGAAGGGTTGGGGATGAGGGTTTCTTATCGAGTGGCACTTTCTCGAATAATTTTAGAATTGGAAATGACTACAAAAATTCTTGATAAATACTTAGGAAAGGGAGAAGGGAGCTGCTCCGTGCCTCAATTTAACACCTGTGCTCAAACAAAATTTTATTTAGATGGAACAGCCCTGCAGATTTTGCCATCCAATATTGACATTGGTTATTATAAGCCAACGTTTGTCTCACCTATCCCCCCCAAATCAGCGTCAAAGGGTTTTGCTTTGAAAGAAAGCAGTTCTGGTTTTGCTAATGCTATCGATCTTTAATGAATTTGAAAAGTGAGGTTAGTTTATTTATCCTCTTGAGTGGTAATAATAATAGAATTGCCATCAGTCAAAGTTCTAGTGATATGTCCCTCACCAAGGAGATCGGTAGCAAATAGAATATCACCTGCTTGAAAAACTCTTTTCTCGCCACCACTTGCTTCTACTTCAACTTCACCATCTAAGTAAATTATGTATTGAGGCTGTGGAGCATTGTGCCAATTGTATTCAAGACCAGACTTGAAAGTACGAAATCTCATCCCTGTGGAAGGGTATTTCTTTGAATAAGCTCCTAGAGGTTGATCTAGTTCAATACCTGGATCAATGTCTTTAAAATACGATTTATTATCCGATTTTGTATAAAGTACTGACAAATTTTTCATTATATTTCCTAAGGTGAGTTAAACTTATTTAATTACTCTCTCTCGTCCAATTAGCTATACCATAATTTTATAATTCAGTTATCCTATCGATCACGAGTGCATCAAAAGTAGCCAAATATATGGAATTAAATAAAAAATCAAAATATAACAAGTTGGTAAGCTTAGCCATTATTTTGTTGATTTCTTCTTTAGGACAGGTAACAACAGATTTATATCTACCTTCTTTACCCAGTATGGCGAAAAGTTTGGGTGTTAATATATCCTGGATTCAATTTACTATCGCTATTTATTTATCAGGTTTTTGTGTATCGCAATTAATATACGGTCCATGGTCCGATGCTGTTGGCAGACGAGTTCCCTTATTAACCGGGCTATTCATTAATTTTATTGGTGGTCTACTGTGTTGGTTCTCTCCAAATATTTATCTATTATATCTTGGACGACTTCTTCAAGGACTGGGTGTTGGGGCAGCAAATGCATTGGCTCGTCCTATATTAAGAGATCTTTTTGAAAAAGAAACATTAGCAATTTACAATTCTTATTTAGCTGTATCCAGTGTGTTTATTTTATCTACGGCGCCTGTAATTGGTGGATATATTCAGCATTACGCAGGTTGGAGATTTAATTTTTTATTTCTTGGTTTGTATGGATTATTCATCCTGTGTTCTTTTTATTTCAAGGTCCCAGAGACAAGTCAACATCATCACCTAACCAATTATAAATTTAAAGTCATAGTCATGAATGCAAAAACTTTACTCAAAAGCTCTATCTTTTTGAAATTTGCACTGTGCCCTTTATTCACATATGCAGGAATTACCGCCTGGCTTACGGCAGGCCCAATTGTGTTGCAGGAAAAAGTGGGTTTAAGCCCCGTACAATTTGGTTGGCTTTATATTCTTTCTGGAATTGGCTTTATTGTGGGAGCATTCCTAAATGCAAAACTTGTAACAAGGTTTGGAATTCATAAGATGATGGAGCATGGTTTCTTTTGTCAACTCAGTGCCGGTGGATTTATGTTGTTTTTTTATCTTTTAGGGTATATCAATACTGTTGTCATTATAGCCCCTATCATTCTCTTTATGATGGGAGCAAGCTTAGTATTTCCAAATTCCTCTGCGGGAGCATTAACGCCTTTTCCAAAAATCGCAGGTATGGCAGGCGCTTTATTTGGTTTTATCCAAATATTAGGTGGTGCACTATCTAGTAGTTCAATTGCCCTAGTTCAAGGCGACAATCAATTACCTATTGCAATCGCTTTCATCATGGTAGCCTTATTATCCATGCTGGTTTTTCGTATGTTTAAATCCAGCCCCCAGTATTCCAATCCGCATTAGATAAAAGCCAACAATCCTTTTTGATTACTACGCATACGAAAAGCTATGAAATCTTCACGCCGTTCAAATTGTAAATAAATATTATTCTGTAATACATCAGAAAATTTTTTCCCCGGCTCTTGTCCAAAAGAGTGTCCTGGATAAATCTTTGTTTCAGGAGGAATAATAGCTTTCAGATAAGAAAGACTCTCAAACATAGCATTTGGGTCACCACCCTTACCAGTACAGACACCACAACCTTCTATAAATAAAGTATCTCCAGTAACAAGTACATCATCTATCCAATAACAGAGTCCCCCTTGTGTATGCCCTGGTGTTAAAAGAGGCATGATGCTTATGTGGCCATATTCTACCCTTTTAAATGGTTCAATCTGTAATAAATTCATGCATGAAAAATTATAGTAAGTGCTCTCTATTCTTGAGATTAAGACTGGTATGTTATATAGACGAGCAAAGGGCTCTGCTAAATTAATATGATCGAAATGGTGATGGGTAAGTAATATTGCTACAAGCTTCACGCGATGTAGTTTTAGCGCCTGTTCAATTGTATCAATCTCCCAAGCTGGATCAATCAAAAGTGCCTCTTTGGTTTCCTTATGTATAAGGAGATAGCAATAATTTTTGAAATGTAACTTACATACTTTTATAGGATGAATTTGAGTCAGCATGCAGTAAAATACTCGATGATTTTCATACAATTGTTTGCCTCATCGCCATAGGGAGTGATTAGCCTAAATGATTGTGAAGAAGAATTTTTTAAATTATATTGAACAAATGTGGCAAGTGTTCCCGATGGCCCAACATCCAAGTAATAATAATCATCATTTTTTTCCAAATGTTCTAAAGTTGCTTTAAATTGAATGGGTAACCGTATGCAATTCCAAAAATGAATGGGTGAGGACATTTTAACTTGCTCAGGGTATGCACAGGAAATGAAAGGAGTAGATGAAACATGTAAGGATAGTTGACTAATGAAATACTGATAATCAGAAGCCGCGGCATCTATGAGCGAAGAATGAAACCCGTGACTGACAGCTAATCGCTGATAATTGATGTTTTGAGAAGCCAGATACCTTTCCAATGCTGTTAAATTTAGATCACTGCCACTGACAATAAAATGAGAATCAAAATTTAAAGCTGCAAGCTCAGTTGTTGCCTGGATAAATGGATTGCTATAGTAAAGCTCGGGAGAAGCAAGGATAGCAAGCATACTTCCTGTTCCACAACGCTCTTCTATAATTTGTGCTTGCTTTATGATAGCAATCAAGGCAGTTTCAAAAGTCAAAATGCCCGCAAAAACAGCTGCAGTAAATTCACCTAAACTTGTGCCTAGTGTGTAATCCGGTCGAATGCCTTGTTCTATTAGTAATTGTCCAAGTGCGTACTGAACCATATAAATAGCTGGATGGGTAAACAGTGTTCTAGTAAAGGGTGAAGATTTTTTGTGGCCTTCATCATAGAGTACTTTAAGAATAGACAAGCCCGTTATATCTTTGTAGATAGTATCTGCTTCTATTAACCAATATTTAAACAAAGGCAGTTGCTCAAACAATTCCCGGCCCATTTGATAGTAATGAGACCCTTGACCTGAAAACATAAAAACAATGGGTTTTGGCATAATATATTTCATTTAAGATGAATAATAAAACTGCATGAGGTGCAGAGCGTTTACTGGCTATTTTTAATGCGTCTAACCAAACCGGTTAAAACAGTGCCTGCTCCTATTTCTTGAAATTCAATTCCTTTTTGGTTAAGTAGATATTCAATACTTTCTGTCCAACGTACTGGATATGTAATTTGTTGTGTTAGATTTTGATGAACGTCACCAGCGGTATAAGGGAGTGCCGTATAATTAGCGATGACAGGAATAAGAGGTGGAGAAAATTGGAATTGATCTAAGAAGGCTTGAAATTGCTGTTGAGCAGACTGCATATAGGGCGAATGAAATGCGCCGCTAACTTTTAAGGGCACGACCATGAGCGCGCCGGATTGTTCACAGATCCTATGTGCGCGTGTAATATCCTCTTTTGCACCAGAGAGCACGACTTGCGTGTGAGAGTTGTCATTTGCAATGGCAACATTCATGAGGTCATTGTGCATTAATAAATCGTTAATTGTAGCGACTTTTAATCCTACCACAGCAATCATGGCACCACCTGTAGCTTGGCTCATGAGTTCACCGCGTTTTTTTACTAATTGTAGTCCGGTTTCGAAATCAAATACCTCAGATGATAAAAGTGCATTGTATTCCCCTAAACTATGGCCAGCTACAAAATCTGGTTTTATTTTAGTATCTTGTATTTTTTTGAAATAAGTCAATGCATTGACTGTGTAAAGGGCTGGCTGGGTATATTGAGTATGATTTAATTGTTGATGGGGATCTTCTAAACACAGTTTTTTAATTGAATAGTCTAAAATAGTATCTGCTTTGGCGATAAGCTCAGGAAACTCGTTAAATAATTCCCCACCCATACCTTTGAATTGAGAACCTTGTCCGGGAAATATGAAAGCTTGCATGGATATGTGTTCCTTATTATGAAATCAATTTTTATTAGTCATTATATTACCATGCGATTCTTTTACTTAACACTATGATTTTGCTAAGATGATGACTTGTTCTTCTGGCCCAATATTTAAGGAAAAATTTATGATATACGATGGTGTATGGCAAGCACTAAAATCCAGCATTTTGGAAGTATTGCCTGTTAAGAGCGAACACACTTTACAACCTGAAGAAAGTTTGCGACAACTGGGTGCTAATTCAATTGATAGAGCTGAAATTATTATGCTTACCATGGCGCGCTTAGAACTAAAAATTCCTCTGATTGAATTCTCTCAAGCAAAAAATATAGCGAGTCTAATTGATATTTTTCTAACTCATGCCAAGGCATAAATTTGGAAATATCATGGGTGCAAAAAACAATAAAATTTGTTAGGTGAGATTCGGGGCGGCGCAATGCTTTTAGATGGAAATCGATTTCCCGATTCACGTTCTGAAGGAGAAAGTCGCGCTATGCGACAAGCATTAAGTAAGGCGCAGATGACACCCGCGGATATAGACTATCTAAATACGCATGGCTCGTCTTCAATGTTAGGTGATGCAGTGGAGGTCCGGGCGATTCGTTCAGTATTTGGTGATGCGACCAACCAAGTATGGCTCAATGCAACAAAAGGAATAATAGGCCATTGCTTATGGTCCGCAGGAATTGTCGAAGCGATTGCAACCTTATTGCAGATGAATGGTGATTTCGTTCACGGCAATTTAAATTTGGATACCCCTATAGATACTGAATGTCGCTTTGCACCTAAAGACAGCGTAGCTGCCAATATTGGCGTAGCCATGAGTAATTCATTTGGTTTTGGTGGAATCAATACCAGCATTATTTTTACTCGAAGTGATAACCAAATCAATTAGCACCTATTTCCATTCTAAAAATATAAACAAGGCTAGACATGCATTATCAAACTTTAAAAGTGGATGAATCCACACATAGCCTAAGGCTGACGCTTCATAGACCTGAACAACGTAATAGCATCAATGCTCAGTTAATAACTGACATTGGAAAAGCGATGGATGAGGCTGAGCGTAATTCCTCTTGCCGATTTATCATCTTACAAGGCGAAAATGGCATTTTTTGTACAGGCATGGACTTTCAAGAGTTGACAACAAACAAAGATGACAATGGTTTGACCAACGTAACCTTTCTTCGAGAGTATATGGCGCTTTTGAAACGGTTCACCACCACCTCGAAAATCATTGTGTCATTATTAGATGGGCAAGTTTTAGCTGGCGGGGTGGGTATTGTGGCGGCAAGTGATTTGGTATTAAGCACGGCAGACACAACTTTTGGTTTATCAGAAGTGCTGTGGGGTTTATTACCTGCTTGTGTCACCCCATTTTTGATTAGACGCATTGGTTTTCAAAAAGCCTATCAAATGACACTTACTGCGCAAACAATGATTGCACATGAGGCTCACCGAGTTGGTTTAATTGATGAATTAACAGAAAATCTTAATGACAGTATGCGTCGGATAGCGGTACGTGTGTGTCGTATTCAAGAAGACACAGTCGCCAATTTAAAGGGATATTTTCGCAAAATGTGGATTATCACAGATGAAATGGAAACGACAGCAATAGCAGAACTCAACCGCTTAGTAAATCAACCACAAGTACAAACCCGCATTGAGAATTTTGTTAAGCATCAGCAACTCCCATGGGAAACTACTACTTAAGTAGACTTGCCAAATTTGTATTAATTATTATTGAATTCATTGACTATTCAAATAGATACAATTACCATTGCCTCCATTCTTGCTCTAGTGCCAAATTAGAGACCAGGAATTTATTTATAAAACTAAGGAGAGTATATGCCTGGAGAAAGTCAACAGAAGAAACAAAAACTCAAACCACTGGAAAGCATAGGGGTTGGTGTGGCAACAGGATTTGTTTCAGCTACAGTTTACATGCCGTTTATGACCTTGAAGGTGCGTTATCAATGTGGAGAACCCTTCACATTAGATCCACGAATATTATACAAAGGATATCCAACAATTCTGGGTGTAATCGTTCCAGTTACGGCAATTCAAATATTCAATGCTTCAAGAGTTGAAAATGCTGTTTCAGGTACTACGGTTTCTTCAAATCAAAGAATGCTATCTTCCTTTTTGGGTGGTGCAAGTTCAGCACTGATTTCAAACACCTTAAATTTATCAGTAACGCAATTACATAAACATAAATATGCTTCTCCTTTCCTATCCTTGAAGACACTCATGGCAAATCATGGCACACAAAAAATAATGGTTGGGTTACCTACCTCTGCTATGGGAGAAGGATTATTTACTCTTGCCTATTACGGCATTGTCCCACTAGTAAAGCCCCATGTAAAAAAACATGTTGATAATGAATTAGCTTCGACATTAATGACTGGCGTAATTGCAGGAGTACCGACTGCAGTAATTACACAACCTTTAGATAGAATCAAAACATGGCAGCATAAACATGCTGACGTACGTGATGCCCAAGGAAATAAGCATGGCCTCACTCGATGTGTGAAGGAGTTATACCAGACAGAAGGTTTTAGAGTAGGCTTTTTTAAAGGATTGATCCCCCGAGGTCTAGGATTGACTGCAACCATTACAGCCGCAGGTGCAGCTGCTGAATTTGCACAGAATTCTTTTAGAAAAAGATAGGAGATTTCTCTCCACGGCCTTGGGGCGCTCTCAGGATTAATTCGCAAGAGCGTATATAGGCCATAGGTTACAACTGTCAAAAGAACTTAATAAACGCGTTTTAATTATAAGGAATAATATGATGCTGAAAAATCAATTGATAAAAGGAGTACGTTTAAGTACCCAAGCTATGCGACCAGTTTCTACACTTGCTTCCACACAAGTCGAATCTACCTTAAGACTGATGAGGCCTTCTCAAACCAGTGGTTTTGGTGTTGGAAATACAGGAGCGTCTTTCACTTTTAGTCAGGCGGCTAGTTTTGGTAGAGGTCAGACACTATTTTCTACTAAAGCTTTAAATTATACTGCTGATATTGGCGCTAGAATGAATGCACTTAAGGAGATATTTAAATTCAGAAATAAGGTAACTCAATCATCTCTTACTGGTGATGCATTGGTTCGTGAGTCCGAGTTTTTTTGTAAATTGATTATGGCATGCTCCGCTCAAAATGGCTTATGTGAAACGCAACGCAACCTATGCATACCCTATGTTAGAATGTATAGTGGCGCACCGGTTGATGGCAGTGCAGACAACCCGAGTGCAACAGCTCAACTCGGAGTAATTACAAAAGAGTATCCAACCGACAAAAAAAAATCTACTTTGGCAGAAATTCGGCTTATAGGTATCGCAATTGACCACTTATGTAAATCTGAGGATGAGAGTTCCATTTTGAAACGATCAGCTTTGTATATTGCTGTGCAATTGATATCGCTTGATAAACCATTTTCTAAAGCTGATAAAGAGTGGATAGTAGGAGTGGCCAAGTCTCTTAATATCTCTGAGCAAGAAGAACAGGCCTTAACTGCATTATCCGTTCTTGATCAAACCTATACTCCCTTTGGTCCCAAACCTACACTCACTAAAGACGTCTATGAGCGAGTGGTTCGTGAACTGGATACCATCAAGCAGCAAATGAATTCCTTGTACCTACCTGAAAGTCAATTTAGCATGTCTTAATTCAGTATCGTATACAATATCTGCGAAGATAACTCAAGACGAAATCTCGAAATGATGTATTGTCTTCGTAGATGGTTAATTGCTTATAGTTCAAAATCTTATTAAGGATGATGATGCCCAGAGTTTATGCAAACCATTTTACTGCACATGAGTTACAACTGATTCTGACAAATATCTGCGGAAATCTTAATAATTTTGAGTGCCTCATATTAGAAGATTCAGATAAAAAAACGGAGAGTGACGCGATTATATATGAGGCGGATATATTAGAAGAGAGTGTATATAAAATCCTCGCTGCAAGTTTGATACATGCAAAATCGCCTATAAATAAACTGCTTATTTTGCCATTGCCGCATCAAGAGTTTGCTTTTATTTCTCTTACTCAAATGGATGCTGCCAGTTCCTGTCTGATTTCTGGTCTCACCTTATCCAAACAGGATTATCTTTACTCCTTTCTGTCAGCTGTAACTGACAGATTAACCACAAGGTATACTCGCATACACTTTGAGTTAAAAGATACATCACAAGTTCATGTTGTGATAAATATATTACAAAGTATTAAGTCCATATCCCCTCAATTACAAGAGCTGATAAGGGACAGCGAGGATCCTGATACCCGTCTTGAACAAGGCCTTGCTCTAAAGTTCAAGGCCTTTCCTTCGCTAAAAGCTGCAACTCTAATAGCAACTAAGCAAGCCATTCCTCTTTGGTTGGCCATGACGACCTTTACAGCAAGTAGCTTGGTCAGTCTCTCACTTTACGGTAAGCACAATGCAGACACCCTACTAACCAGTGTAATCGTCTTAACATTACAGCGTGTATTATGGGCTCTAACATCAACGCCGCTGCAATCCAATCTGATTAATATTTCCCGTGCTATGACCAGGGAGCCTGAGAGCATAGGGAAAATTGTTCAAGCCGGTTGGGCATTTGCCGCGCTTTTAGGGGTTATGAATGCTTTAATAGCAAGTTTTGCAGTGGGTCCATTACTCAAAGGGTTTAATCTTTCAGACGACTTGGTTAGTACCTCAGGCGATGTTTTCAGAGCATATGCTCCTGGCTTTGTAGGTTATGCTTTTATGGATTGCAATATTAAGATTCTCATAGCATTCAAAAAACCTCTGCCTGTTTTGTTGATGAGCACATTGGCTTCAACCATAGGCGCTTTATCGGTCTACGGCTTTACTAATAATAAATTTGGATTGGAAAATCATGAGAAAGAGGGTTACGCCTATGGCCTAACGATACAATCTTGGCTATTAGCAGGGTTGTTATTCGCATACCTAGGATGCAGTGATTCTCGAAAGACTTATAAACTGTTTGACGGTCATAGTGGGGTGTTAGGTGAATTACTACAAAATATAAAAGAAGGAATCCCTATTTTCTTTCAAAGAAATGCAGATGTATTTGGCACATTCGGCTTGGCGCTTATAGCAAGTATCCTTGGTCCTGTCGCGCTAATCACTGAAGATATCATAGAGTCGTATAGATTGGCTTTTGGAAGGGTAGGAATAAATTCAGTTTCATTAGCATTAACAGGTTTAATGGGTAACCAAATGGGCTCAATAAAACTGGTTTTAGATGGCAAATTAAGAGCTTCAAAGGAGCAAAGTCTCGCGGTTGTAAACAATATAAAAATGTTAAGGCATGCTGGCTTCATACTTACCACCATACATTCTGGTCTTTGGTTCGTGCTATACGCTACCATTCCACAGCAACTGGCTTCAGTTTTTGTGAAAGTTGAATATTATGCTCAATATCCTGACCTTGAGAGAACCATAAGAGATACCTTCTTGATCTCAGGAGCAGGACAATTTTTTGATGATTTCCGACAAACCTACATGGCAGAATTCAATGCTGGTAAGCATTTGGCTGTTACCACTATTGTTCCTAATATAGGTAATTTTGGGTTGATGACAGGTTTAGCCTATTTATTAAGTATTTCGCTAGATATGGGGGCAGAGGGCTTGGAAACAGCAAACGGCATCCTATTTTTGTTGGTAACAGCTTGTGTTTTTACACCGATTGCAAATTATTATCTTAATGAACTTTTAGAAAAACTAATGCCTAAGGGGGAGGATTTAACTACAATAGATTATTATCAGGTTTCACCCTTACCTTCCAAATCGCCTACTGGGAAAAGTCTAGGTACTGCAAAATTAATTGATCGCTTTGGACTAAGATCGCCAAGGTCTAGATCTAGAGTGGATAATTCTCTTGAATCTCCCTTAATACCTAGTGCTAGTGAGTTGATGAAACCAGAAATGAAATTAGTATAATTTTCGAAATAACTAAAGGGACTACAATCATGAATATAGCTTGGATTGGTACAGGTGCTATGGGAATTCCAATGGCAAGGCATTTGATTCAGTCGGGTCACACATTAAAAGTATATAATAGAACCGCTGCTCATGCTAAATCACTTGTGGAGCTGGGTGCAGAATCGACAGCTACTCCGAAAGAAGCAGTTAAAAATGCAGACATGGTTTTTTGTATTGTTACCAATAATGAAGCATCACGTGCTGTATGGGAAGATGAAAATGGCATAGTGGCAGGGTTAAAAGAAGGGGCCATTGCAATTGAATGCAGCACAGTAACACCAGCTCATGCAGATCACCTTAGAAAGTATGTATCCAACAATTCGAAGGCATTATTTCTTACGGCTCCAGTGATTGGCACCTATAAAGATGCTGAGAATAAAGAATTACTGTTTTTAGTTGGTGGCGATCTAAAAACATTAGAGATAGCTCAACCGATATTGGCTTTGATGAGCAAAATGGTGCTGCACGTCGGTAATGATCAGCAAACAAGTGCTCTTAAACTTGCGGTTACTGCCTCCGTGTCTACTCAAATACTTTTACAAACAGAGTTATTACAATTTTTAAAGAGCTATGATTTAACTGCCGAGATGATCAATTTATTTCAAAATTTACCATTTACAGCCGCGGTAACGGAGTTAATTAATACCCTTATGGAACCAGTTGGAGCCCATGGTAATGGCTTATTTCCACTTGATTTAGTACATAAAGATTTAGGGTATATCGTAGAAAGTCAGAGTGAAAATAATCAAACATCAGCGCTCACTAGTGCGGCTAGAGATGCCTATGGTAATCAAAACATTAGAAATAGGTATTTTGAATGATGTTGGTAAATTTCATACTTATGCATTATGAAAAAAGCCCTTATTTGTTGAAGAGCAGAAAATGTATCAGCATAAACATAACTGTATTTGAATTAATGCGTTAATCCTAATTGTTTACCACCAGACCACCATGCCATAGCATCATAGTCCTGGGTCTTCAAATACGCACCCGGGACCATCCACCAAGCTGACTTTGAGGACACCTATGGGTGGACCTCTGGTTACCGGAGACGGCACCTTCGGTTATCGTAATTACAAGAAGTATCATAGTAACAATGGAGTATGTATATGGGTTTTAAAAATCGTTTTGTGGATAAACTGGCATTTCACAGGAATCAAATTAAACATAAGCGAGAAGGGTTGTTACCAGATTCAAATATGGATATGGCAATTATAGGTATGGCTTGCCGTTTTGCAGGGGCAAAAGATTATTCAACCTACTGGGAAAATTTAAAAAACGGCCTCAATAGCATCTCTGAGATCAACAAGGATAGATGGGATCCTGAAAAGTATTATTCCACAGACTTTGATGAAGACAATAAAAGTAACAGTAAATGGGCTGGACTCATTGATGATATATATGGTTTTGATCCTTCTTTTTTTTCTATATCACCACGTGAAGCCGTGGCCATGGATCCACAACAACGTTTATTGTTGCAAGAAGCTTATCGTTGCATCGAAGATGCAGGCATAAACCTGCAGAAACTTCAACAGAAAAAAACCAGCATTTTTGTAGGTGTGATGTCTACAGATTATCAAGAACGCATGGCATCTCTTGGAAAGATAGATAGTTATGCTTGTTTAGGTAATTATGAATGCATTTTAGCCAATCGAATATCCCATTTTTTTGGATTCACGGGGATCAGTAAATCCATTGATACTGCCTGTTCTTCTTCTCTAGTAGCGATTCACGAAGCTCGGCAAAGCTTACTCCTTGAGGAAAGTGACTATGCTTTTATTGGAGGTGTGAATACCATTTGCCATCCGATGAAATACATTGCTTTTTCTAAATCTAGAATGCTTAGCCCTACAGGACAATGTTATGCCTTTGATAAAGATGCAAATGGCTATGTTCCAGGAGAAGGAATAGCGATTGTATTAGTAACAACATTAAAAACCGCAATAGAGCAAGGGCATAGAATTCATGCTGTAATTAAAGGAAGTGCCGTGAATCACTCGGGAAGAACGTCATCGCTCACTGCCCCCAGTGTCGAAGCCCAATGTGAAGTTATCCAGAATGCTTTGCTGTCTGCAGGTATTACAGCAGAACAAATTAGCTACGTAGAAGCACATGGTACAGGCACGTCTTTAGGGGATCCCATTGAAATAGAAGGATTGACCCGTGCTTTCAATACACCAAAAAAGCAATATTGCTACCTAGGCTCAGTAAAAACGAATATTGGACATTGTGAGGCTGCTGCAGGTTTAGCTGGTTTGATAAAAACTGTTCTTATGATGCAGCATGAAGCATTGGTTCCTACCCTTAACATAAGGTATGAGAATCCATTGATTGATTTTCAAAACTCACCTTTTCAATTGGTCAGGCAATCGAAACCTTGGAGCAAATCCCAAGATGAAATTCGGTATGCGGGTATTAGCTCATTTGGCTTTGGTGGAGTCAATGCCCATGTGGTGTTGCAGGAAAGTCTTGGGTATAAAAAAGATAAAAAGAATACACCTGTCGCTCATACACTGTTTCCCATCCTGTATTCAGCAGCTGATAAAGACGGTTTGGAAAACATGTGTAGTAATTGGGAAAAGTATGTTACAGGTGAGCAATTCCAGCAACAGTCATTAGCTGATATCAGCTATACTTTAATGCATGGAAGAACTGAATTTAAGCATCGTTTTGCCATGCTTATTGATAGTAAACAAGAATTCGAACAGGTCCTTAGGCAGGCTAAGTTAATACAGCCACATACATCAGGTAAAAGCCATCTTATCATCGGTGAGATAGCAGGAATTAATCATGCTATTTTTCAGAAGCTTCTACAAACCTATAAACCCTTCAATAAAACTTATAGTCACTTATGCAACCTACTTATTCAAGTAGGGGGTAAGAAATATCTAAAAAGGTGGGCTAAAGAGTCCAAAAATTCGAATAAATTACTGAATCAATTCATTGTTTTATATAGTATAGGTAAACTATGTGTAGATCATGCTTGCAGCTTGCAATCTATCTCAGGTGAAAGAGTAGGACAATTGGTTGGTGCAGTACTCAGTGGTTGGATAGAATTGAAAGAGGCCTTGTTATGGCTTTGTAATCCTAAAAAAATAAAGAATTTAAATTTTAAACAACCGACATTGCCTATTTATGATGGTTATTTAGGTTTATTGCTTAATCCTCATATAGTAAGCCCTGAATATATTCAGTGCTTACATGGGAATGCATTAGAAGAAGGCAATAGAAGCCTCGGGCTATTGGAACAACTATTTAAACAAGCACAACAACTCAATGAGAATCAATACACCTTCAAAGGTTACTTGGAAAAATGGCAAAATGCCATTGAGCTACATCCTATCCATTGGCATCATTGTTTTAATAAAGAGTCATCATACCCTATCTTATTAGTCATTATACTTTCTTCATGCATCAAAAAGCTCTTTCTTAAATGGCAATTGAAAGAAACGATTCTAGAAAACCGACCCTCATTAACCAAAATAATTGAATTATTGCAGGACGAACTACTATCCTATGACGATGTTATAACTCTTTTTACCCAATTAGATGCACAGCCATATCAAAATATTAGTCAGCGTATTAACGATAAGCTCACCAAAAAAAATGAACCTGCTCTGTATGCTCGTCACCAAATTCAGGAAGCTGTAATAAACACCGATCCTACAGGATGGCTTAATCATTTAGGTCAAGTGCAGCTTGCTGATAAAGACATCCATACCTTATTAAATTATAGCCTGGATAGCCAAATCATCAGTATAGGCCATATTAATTATCCCGATATAATGAGTGTAAATACAATAGAAGAAAATGAGTTTACTCAATCATTATTATCCTTGTGGGAAAATGGTTTGCTAGACCGAATACACCAATTATTTGATAAACAAGACAGACAACTTGTAACCTTGCCAAATTACCCATTTGCTAAAGAACGCTATCTTATCCCCTCACATGTTCATCAAAATGATGCCTGGACGCAGTTTGATTCACCTTGCTTACATCCTTTACTCGATAAAAATAGTTCAGACGCATCTAAAACATGTTTTAAAACCAAACTACACAAAGATGCGTTTTATCTAAGAGATCATGTGATTAACAACAGCGCCATATTGCCGGCTGCAGTTACCTTAGAACTGGCAAGAGTAGCAGGTCAGATATCTATTGAAAGTGGGCATGTTCTAAGTTTAGAGAATGTTATATGGGGACAGCCAATCTTAGCCGATGACAACAAAAGTATCCAAATTGCATTAACTCCTGAAGGGTTAAAAATAGCATTTGAAGTATCAAGTGCATCAGATGACATCAATACACCCTTAGTACAAGTGCAAGGCTATGTGATAGTGGGTGAAGATAAAGAGTCATTGACAGGTGTGACCTATGCACATGAAAGTGTTAATACAATCGCTTCGCGTTGTTCTGAGGAGATGGCGCATGCTGAGCTTTACAGTAATCTTAAAGCGATGGGTTTTAATTATGGACACAGTCTTAGATCAATTGAATGGCTAAAACTTGGAAAGAATGAGGCCTTGAGCAAATTGGAACTTGCAGAAGTTAATATCTCAGACCCAGACCGTACAAAATATGTATTACACCCGGCTTTATTAGATGCTGCATTGCAGTCCATGGTCAGTTTAGAGCTAACCACAGTTAATCAAGGAACACCCCTGCCTTTTTCAGTAGAAAGAGTGGAGATCCTTGATGCAATTCCCAATAGTTGTTATGTGCATGTGAGACGTTCTTTTTCTGGTAGTCAATTCGTACGTTATGATGCTGAGATTTTAGGCGCAGAAGGAGAAATACATGTGCGTATCAAAGGTCTTGCTTTACGTTACATGCAGGTCCCCATTGTAGAAATGCCAAGCATACAATTGTATCAACATGACTGGGAGGTGGCTGCGGTTGAAGAGATTCATAGATCAAAAATAAGGCATCTTCTAATTTTTGCAAATGATAGCGCAGAGCTTATAAATCAACTTAAAACAAATGAACCGGCCATACAAATTATTCAGGTAAATGTAGGTGAAGCATACCAGCAAATATCATCCGAGCACTACCTCATTAGACCAGGAAAACAGGCTGATTATGAACAATTATTGAAGGACTTAAACCTTTCTTATCCGAATATCATTTGGAATCATATGGTTAATGTGTGGAGCGAACCGACCATTGATAACCTGCAACCTATGAACCAGCACTTAGCGAAGAATTACTATCATTTGTTGGCCTTGACCCAAGTAATGAGTGCTAGAAAATTCCCCACTATTCATCTATTGCATATTTATAATGAGGAAGAGCACAGATTAATTGTTGATGAAATGAATTTGGGATTTGTAAAGACAGTGAACAAAGAGAATCCCAATTATTTTTATCAACTGGTGCGCCTAGGTAAGGAATTTCAAAATCCACCTGCCTTGGCTACCATCATTGAGCAGGAGTTTAATCAGAGAGAACAGATTCACATTCACTACGATAAAGGTAACAGGCTAGTGAGCCTGCTTCGCCCTATAGCCTTAGAAAAATCGGATATTCATAGCAATCTTAAACAAAGCGGGATCTACTTAATTACGGGTGGACTGGGCGGATTGGGTTTAGTTTTTGCTAGGTATTTAGCAGAACATTACAAAGCTAAATTGGTCTTGACTGGGCGTACACCGCTTGACATGAATAGGCAAAAACTAATCGACAGCATTACTCAGTTTGGAGCAGAGGTATTGTACCTTGCAGGAGATATTACTCAAGCTTATGATGTGGATGCTCTAATAAAAAAAGCTGAGGAAACATTCGGTAAATTAAATGGAATAATTCATGCCGCAGGTTATGTAAGTGATGCATTTATTGTCAAGCAAACGGAGGGTGAAGCTCAGGCGATGTTTGATCCCAAAGTTCTTGGAATAATGAATTTGGATGAATACAGTAAAGACAACAAGGAGCTTGATTATTTTATATCATTTTCTTCCATTGTGAGTCTGTTAGGCAATATAGGCCAAAGTGCTTATGCCAGTGCAAATGCATTCTTAGATGAATTTTGTAAATATCGTAATCAGTTAGTTGCTCAAGGTAAACGTCATGGACGTTCAATTAGTATCAATTGGCCTTTATGGGCAGAAGGTGGGATGGGACATGATGAAGAAACTCAAAAAACCTTGTGTGCGGCTTTTGGAGTGGAGTTATTAACCAATGAAGCTGGACTTGAGGCATTTTCTCAGATAATGCAATCAAAGGTTACACAAGCAATGCCAATATTTGCAAATCAAGATCTATTTCAAAGTCGATTAAGGCAATCAAATCATGTAAAGCCCACTTACAAAAAAACGCAGCAGGCTTGTGATCCGGAATCGTGGCGTCAACAAGCAAGGGATCATTTAAAACATGTAATTGCCTCGGGTTTACAACTTTCCCCTGAGCGTCTTCACGAGGATAAGGCTTTTGAACAGTATGGCATTGATTCAATTTTATCCATGTCATTGACTAGCATCTTAGAAAAGGAATATGGCCCCTTACCCAAGACTCTTTTCTTTGAGTATCAAAATCTAGCTACGCTCACTGACTATTTTTTAGAAAACCATAGCGAGAAATGCGAAGCATTGGTGGCAAAAGGCAACCCATCAGTCAATCAACTGAATGAGAATAAGGTGGAAGCAAATGGTCCATTTCACTTTGAAGCAAAGGCGCATTCCAATAGCCCACCTGCACATGCAGTGACTGATGTAGCTATTATAGGAATGGCTGGAAGATACCCTATGGCCAATAACCCTGCCGAGCTTTGGAATAATTTAAAAGCTGCAAAAGATTGTGTCATTGAGATTCCCCGTGAGCGTTGGGATTATAATCAATATTATAATCCAGATAAGAAAAAGCCCGGAATTTCCTATAGCAAGTGGGGTGGATTTATAGAGGATTTTGATAAATTTGATCCTTTATTTTTTAATATATCACCTCGCGAAGCAGAGTTGATGGACCCACAAGAGCGACTTTTTCTTGAGGTTGCCTGGCAAACATTAGAAGATGCAGGTTACAGTCTACAAGCCGCTGGTACATCCATAGGGGTTTATGTTGGTGTCATGTATGGTCAATACCAGCTTTATGGTGTTGAGGAGATGTTAAAGGGCAATACATCCATTACAAATTCTTTTTACAGCTCCATTGCTAACCGTGTGTCATATTATTTGAATAGCCATGGACCTAGCATGGCTATAGATACCATGTGTTCTTCTTCTTTAACCAGCATTCATTTAGCCTGTGAAAGCATTAACCGAGGAGAATGTGATATTGCCTTGGCGGGAGGCGTTAATATTTCCTCACACCCTAATAAATACTTATTGCTAAGCCAAGGTCAATTCTTATCAACAGATGGAAAATGCCGTAGTTTTGGCGAGGGTGGTGATGGTTATGTTCCCGGTGAAGGAGTAGGGGCCGTATTGCTTAAACCCTTATCCAAAGCAGTTGCTGATAGAGATCATATTTATGGCGTGATCAAAGGAAATAGTATAAACCACGGGGGTAAGACCAATGGGTATACAGTACCTAACCCAGTTGCTCAAGCAGAGCTAATTAAAACAGCGCTGGAAAAAGCGAATATCAATCCTAGAACCATCAGTTATCTTGAGGCACACGGGACAGGCACCTCACTGGGAGATCCGATTGAACTAAGAGGATTAGCCAAAGCTTTTGCAGCCTATGGAAAATCCAACCAATTTTGCGCAATAGGTTCCGTAAAATCAAATGTAGGGCATTTAGAATCCGCAGCTGGCATCGTTGCCATCACAAAAGTTTTATTACAACTTCAGCATCAACAGTTAGCTCCGAGCCTTCATTCGGAGATCATCAATTCCAATTGTGATTTTATTGACTCTCCATTCTATATACAAAGAGAGTTAGGCATTTGGGATCGACCAATTATAGATGAGCAAGGCAGACAAGTTGTTTACCCGCGAAGAGCGGGTATTAGCTCATTTGGAGCGGGTGGTTCTAATGCACATTGTATTATAGAAGAAGCACCTGAATTGCCGGCAATTGTTGCTACCATAAAACCCTATTATCTAGTCACCCTCTCTGCTCAAACTCAAGAAGCCCTAAAACAGCGACAAATGGATCTACTTGCATGGATTGGCGATATTGAAGGAAATAACAAACACACCATCGCGGATATTAGTTACACCCTAAATTATGGACGTGAACATTATAACTTTAGACTTGCCATAGTTATTCAAAATATTGACTCTTTACAACAACAGCTAGTATTAGCACTGGAGGCCATTAAAAGTGATTGTATTTTCACAGGTGTTGTCAATCTAGAAGAGAGCAGGAACGATAAGACCTTGGTTTTGGACATTATAAATAAATTAAAGGCACAGACTCTTCAAAACCCAGAGACGTATTTTGAAAACATAAAAAGCTTGAGTGAGCAATATGTTCAAGGGGCTACAATCAATTGGAAATTATTTTATCGAGGGGAAGTCAATCATCGTCTCTCACTTCCAACCTATCCATTTTCTAAGAAACGGTATTGGGTAAGATCAAATAAGCTTGAGCTAATACTTAAGGAAACCGAGAAACTCAAGCCATTGACATTGAAAAATATATACTCTACGCAAGTACCCGTTGATTTAACAGAGAATAGGTTACCAAAATTAGACACACCAAAGGAGCAGTTGATGGTTGTTGCAGATACAAGCCAAACAGATAACCAATTGATTACTATTTTTAAGCAGGTATTATTTCTTGAAGATAGCGATATAGATGTTAACCATAATTTCAACCACTATGGAGTAGACTCGATTTTAGGCGTTGAAATTATAAATAAGATTAATAAAACCTTTAATCTCAAGCTTCAAGCAACGGTTATTTATAATTATCCAACAATTAAAACATTATCTAAATACTTGATAAGTATCCTTGATAATAATGAGAAAGCAACCCTTAATGTGTCTATACCAACTAGGCAAGCATTTCAGCCTGAAAGTAGCCAGCAACCTCAGTTGACCATCCAAGAAACCCTCATCAGTCCTTCCCCTCAGGAAACAAGAAAAAAGAGTCATTCAGAAGCTTATAAACAAGGAACAATACCATCAACCTCTAAGATTAGCCTGAGTAATTTATCCACTATAGAAGATACATATACTGAAAATGAAATAGCCACCCCTCCAAGGCCACAAAAATTGGTTGAAACAATTGCAATAGTTGGGGCTTCTATAGAATTACCTCAAATAGACAGTCTGCCCACTTTTTGGGAACATTTGGCTGCAGGCAGCAATTTAGTGAGTGAAGTTCCAGTAAATCGTTGGGCTCTTAAGGATTTTTATGATCCAAATCCACAGGCAAAGCATAGAAGTATTAGCAAATGGGGTGGGTTTATTACCAATGTCGATGAATTCGACCCCTCGTTCTTTAATATTTCTCCAATAGAAGCGGAGTATATGGATCCTCAGCAACGCTTATTTTTGAAACATTGTTTTAATGCATTAGAAGATGCTGGGTATTCAACTGAATCCTTGAATGGTAGCCGTTGCGGTATTTATGTAGGCCTTATGAACCAAGATTATAACCAGTTGTTAGCACAAAATAATCGAGAGATAGGGCATTACTCAGTGACTGGAAATGCACCATCTATATTAGCAGGTAGAGTTGCCTACTATTTAAATATAAATGGTCCTGTTATTACAATGGATACGGCCTGTTCCTCATCTTTGGTTGCCATGCATCTGGCTATAAAAACCTTATTAGATGGAGAGGCAGATGCGATGTTGGTGGGTGGAGTGACCTTATGGTTGGCTCAATCATCCTACATTGGTATGAGTCAATCTGAGATGTTATCTGCTGATGGGCTGTGTAAGACATTTGATAATAAAGCAGATGGCTTTGTTCCTGGTGAGGGCCTTGGTGTTGTACTATTGAAACGATTGAGTGATGCCGAGCGCGATGGTGATCACATCTATGCGGTGATTAAAGGGTCTGGAGTCAATCAAGATGGTTATACAAATGGTATAACAGCGCCTAATGGATTATCTCAGGCTCAATTAGAAAAAGAAATTTATCGCCGCTATCAAATAGATGTTAATAACATCAGCTACATTGAAACACATGGCACAGGAACCAAATTAGGTGATCCCATTGAAATATCAGCATTGATTGATTCATTTAGTGAATTTACTGCAGATACGCAATTTTGTGGATTAGGATCGGTTAAAACCAATGTAGGTCACACGGGTGCAGCCGCGGGTATTGTGGGAGTCATTAAAACCTTGCTCTGCTTGCAACATCAAAAATTAGTACCTAGTCTTCATTTTGAAACCCCCAATGAACACATACCATTTAGCAATAGTCCCTTTTATGTGAATACTGAACTCAAAGCGTGGAAGCCAATACAGGATAAACCAAGGATGGCGGCAATCAGCTCCTTCGGATTTAGTGGCACGAATGCACATCTTGTCATTGAAGAATACCCTAGCAACACATCATTGAAAGAGTGTAAACCTTATTATTTAGTCACCTTATCAGCAAAAACGGAAGAAGCGTTTAAGCAAAAAATAATTGATGTGATTGCATGGCTAAAAGATCAAACCCCTAATGAAGTAAGTCTGGAATCTATAAGTTATACCCTCAACATAGGGCGTAATCACTACAATCATCGAGGCAGCTGGGTAGTTGCTGATATCAAGTCTTTACAACAAGAGCTCCTATTGTCATTTGAAAATAAATCCAGTGAATGTGGGTTTAAAGGAATCATTACTAAAGATCAAAAGCATGATGATGATGCAATTTATCAAAAGGTACTCGAAGGAACATTCAATGAACTAGAATTAGGGTTAAATCCTGATCCAAAGCATTATCGTAACAACTTAAGAGTATTGGCTAACTTATATATCAAAGGGTATTCAATTGATTGGCAGTTATTGCATCAGAAGGAGACTAAAAGACGAATCTCATTACCAACCTATCCATTTGCAAAAGAAAGTTATTGGATATCACCCCTAAAAAATCACGCTGTGAGAGAACAACTTTTTTTACAAAAAGAGTGGATTGAAAACGCATCAGTAGATTCAAGCGGTATTTCTTCATTTATCGTAGTTTATGACATCAAGTCTGAAAAATTAGCGCAACAATTAGTGAATAAAAATCAAAATATTCTTCTAATCAATACAGAAAATGCTCTTAATTTACATCAAAACGATCTGTCTCTATATGAAGGATGGATTGACATATCCAGTCAAGATTCATCAAATAATCAGGATAACTGGATTGGACTATTGCAATTGTATCTTGAATCTAGAAAGCCTCTGACAACTAGACTTTTACAGGTGACACAAGGAGTCGAGTCCTTACAAAATGCTAACATCCATTTGAGAGGTGCCGAAAAAATTGGATTGTATCGTATGCTGCAAAATGAATATTCATGGGTCACATCAAAGCATTTAGATTTAGATCCCAAGATAATAGATGAACAAAAATTAAGTAATATCATTTTGAATGAACTAGCGTGCATCGGAGGAGAACAAGAGATCTGTTATAGAGATAATGGTAGATTTTATTCTCAATTAAAACCCTTCGTCCCAAAATTTAATAAAACAAATTTTCAATTTACAGCCCAAGAAGTGCTACTTGTAACTGGTGGAACAAAAGGAATTGGCCTACTTTGTGCCAAACATTGTATTTTAAAATATGGCCTTAAAAAGATTGTATTAACCGGAAGAGAATTATTTCCTCCAAAATCAGAGTGGCAAGTCACAAGGAAGCTATCCAAATCCTTGCAAGATAAAATCAAAAATATAAAAGAATTAGAATCCTTAGGTGTGCATGTTGAGGTTTTATCCCTGAGATTGGATGATCTTCAAGAAGTAAGCCATGCATTGGCTAAAATCACTATGTCAATGGGACCTATTGTTGGAATCATTCATGCAGCAGGTGTTATAGATTCACAAGCGAATGCATTTATTCAAAAATCGGTTGAAACGATACACTCAGTACTATCCCCTAAAATAAAAGGCTTAAAACATCTTCTAGACGTCGTAGATGTGCGCTTATTAAAATGCGTGATTCTTTGCTCGTCTGTATCTGCAATTATCCCCAGTTTAGCAATAGGTTACAGTGATTATGCCATGGCAAATGCATACATGGATTATTATGCAATGGCACATAATGCGCAGTTTCCAATAGTTAGTATTCAATGGCCTTCTTGGAAAGAAACAGGATTTGGTGAGGTAACAAGCCATGCTTATCAACAATCAGGGTTGTTAAGTATTACCAATGAAGAGGCCCTTGCTTTTTTAGATATCATTTTAATGAATTTAAATCATTGCCTTGTTATGCCACTTATTGTAAACGCAGCTCAGTTTGATACTGAGCAATTATTAAAGATACATACAGCTACCACTGATAATGGTTTAGGTTCTCTGAACAATAAGCACTCCTCCTCGCTGCAAGACCCTATACAAAATTGGTTGCTAACCCTCTTTGAACAAGAATTAAAAATGAAGCAAGGCACCCTGGATAAAGACAAAGCATTTACAGATCTTGGAATGGATTCAATCTTCCTAACGCAAATACTTCGAAAAATAAATCATGCCTTGCTACTTGATTTAAGTGTTTCTATTTTCTTTGAAAGATCCTCTATAGTGCATCTTTCAGAGTGGTTGGTTGCACAATATCCTGAACAAATAAGCCTATTCCTAGAAAATGAGACGACACGAAGACATATAGGCTCTGTTGACAATTGTTTCACCGAACCCAAATCAAGGGAGTGGACGAAAGTCGGTGTAGCCTTGAATAATCAACAGGCCTCAGTAAAAAATAGTCCCACAACTTTGAATGAGGACATTGCTGTAATTGGCATGTCTTGTCAGTTTGCTGGTGGAGGTTCCTTGGATGACTATTGGGATATTTTATCCCAAGGAAATTGTGCAATTACCCCGGTACCAATGGATTGTTGGGGTGTAAAAACAAATTATTACGCGGGTTTAATCGATAAAATTTATGAATTTGATGCAGATTTCTTTAAGATAGGCAGGGGTGACATTCAAGCCATGGATCCCCAAGCCATTTTATTATTGAAGGAAAGTTTGAAAACCATATATCACTCAGGTTATACACTTCAGGAAGTCAATGGACAGAAAACAGGGGTTTATATTGGAGGCAGAAGCAACCATGCAGTAGGACACAAGATGCTGGAAAAAACTCGAAATCCTATTATGGTATTAGGTCAAAACTATCTATCTGCTAATATTTCTCAATTTTTTAATTTCCAAGGACCTTCTCTAGTCATCGATACCGCCTGTTCTTCAGCATTGGTTGGAATGAATATGGCAATTGAGGCTTTGCTGGCCAATAAAATTCAATCAGCCCTGGTCGGTGGAGTTAGCGTATTAACCAGCCCTTTTGCACATCAGATATTTGAACGTAGAAATTTATTACAGGAGGATGGCCAATTCCATATACTAGATAAACGCGCATCAGGAATCGTTTTAGGGGAAGGCGCGGGAATGGTTTATCTAAAATCATTGTCTAGAGCACAGTTGGATGGCGATACCATTTATGCTGTCATTGCGGGTATCAGCATCAATAATGATGGAAAAACGATAGGTCCTGCCGCACCAAATATAGAAGCTCAAAAAGAGGTAATGCGCGAAGCACTCATTCAAAGTGGAATTCAGCCAAAGGATATCCAATACATTGATGTAAATGGCTCAGGTTCTGAGTTAACAGATCTTTTAGAAATTAAAGCAATCGAAGCCATTTATAGGGATGAGGTTGCCTCTCCTTGTTACCTAGGTTCCATGAAACCAAATATTGGTCACCCACTGTGTGCCCAAGGTATAGCCAGTTTTATCAAGGTGACATTGATGTTGTACCATCAAAAAATGGTGCCTTTTTTGTCAGGCCATCAACCGATGAAACATCATCAACTGGACCCTGACAAATTTAGATTTGCTAGAGAATTAAAAAGCGAAGCAATGCGGTATGCTGCTTTGAATAGTTTTGCTGATGGTGGAACCAATGCTCATGTTATTTTAAAACAGTATCAAAATAATTCTAGATTGATAAACCATACACCCAAACCAATTCCTGCCATGAATTTAGTAGATATTCGGACATTCGAATCAGCTGAACAGGAAGAGGCATAATGACACAAATTAAGGCCAGTCACCACCTGTTAAAGCATGAGTTCATCCAATCTAAAGTTTGGTTTAATACATTAGAGCCTCATCATCCAGTCATTAAAAATCATAAGGTATACGGGCAAAGGTGGTTGCCTGGATTGGCTTGGATTGATTTAATCTATCAATGGTTTTTAGAGATAGGGTATTCTTACAACAATGTAGAGTTGCGAAACTTTGCAATATATCGTCCATGTATTGTAAAGGAAAACGATCCAGTACATCTTAAAATAGAGGCTCTAAAAATTGATAATTTCTGGAGAGTCTCAGTTAGTAATGAGCACCAGCCTTCAGAAAATAAGTATGTATCCGCTGAAATCCATCTTGGCCCTGCAGTTCTATTTGACGATGTCATTTCCATTGATAGCATGATTCATAATAACCCATTTGCTATGTCTATAGACAAATTATACGAACATTACCTCAACAATGAAGTAGTCCATACAGGGTTCATGAAGTCTCGCGGCATCATTTTTCAATCCGAGAATGTCATTTTAATGCAACTGAATGTAAATAAAGAGGCATTATCACATCATCCTGACTATTTATTTCATCCAGCTTTACTGGATGCAGCTGGATTATGTTGTCTAAAGATGGTTTTAAAATCATTAAAAATAAAAGAAGAACTCTATCTGCCGGTATTCTATGAGTCATTTAAAGCAGAATTACCTTTTACTGAAACTTGTTTTGTATACGTAAACATGGATTCATGCTCCAAAAGAGGAGAGATAGTTACCTTAAACATGGATTTTTTTAATGAAGACGGAAGAAAAATTGCGCAGATACAGAATTTAAAAAATAAATTAGCTAGAGACGAATTAATGATGAACTCAAGATCAAGTACACCCTTTAATAATGAGCAACCGCTTAAGACCTTTATACGTTCATTAATTGCTTCTAAATTAAAAACAGCCACAGAAAATATAGACACTGCTGCTGGGTTTTATGAAATGGGACTAGACTCTGTTGCATTACTAGAAATTGTGCAAGCTCTTGAAAACCAGCTTTCAATATCTTTTCCACCCACTTTATTATTTGAATACACAAGCATCGATATATTGCTAAATCATCTTGAGAAAGAACATCATATGTCGCTAAAAGAGAAAGATGCAATAACAATGGATTCGCTTAAAAGTAATCCATTGAATTTAAAGAACAAACATATGCCCCAATTAAACAAAATACCTAGCCATGTATCCTTAGCTGAATTTTCATTATCTGAGGAGATGAACCAAAGCAATCGTGACATTGCTGTTATTGGAATGTCAGGGCGATATCCCATGGCAAAAAATTTGCAAGATTTTTGGGACAATTTGCTAAAAGCCAAAGACTGTATCATAGAAATACCAGACAATCGTTGGAATATAAAAGACTACTGCAATGTTAAATCCTCATCAGGCAGAGCGATTTCAAACTGGGGCGGATTTATAGAGGACATCGATTGCTTTGATGCACGATTTTTTAGAATATCGCCGAAAGAAGCTGAGAATATAGACCCTCAAGAACGATTATTTTTAGAAATATGCTGGGAAGCAATTGAGGATGCCGGCTACACGCCCTCTACCATTACTTCTGGTGAAAATGATGATTCAAGACGACCCGTAGGCGTATTTGTAGGAGTAATGCATAAAGATTACACCTTTTTACAAGCTGAAGCTGCTGATGCAGGTGAAAAAATTCAACTTTCCTTAAATTATGCCTCTATAGCGAATCGTGTTTCTTTCTTTTGTAATTTTCACGGTCCCTCATTAGCCGTTGATACGGTTTGTTCTTCCTCCTTAACCGCACTGCATTTAGCGATTGAAAGTATTTTAAGCGGTGAAAGTAAAGTTGCTTTAGTAGGCGGAGTAAATCTTTCTATTCACCCCAATAAATATTTAACCTATGGCATGATGGACATGCACTCAACGGATGGTCGTTGTAGATCTTTTGGTAAAGATGGTGATGGTTATGTGTCTTCAGAAGGGGTAGGGGCCTTGTTAATAAAACCCCTAGCTAAAGCAATTGCGGATGGAGATAACATATATGCTGTGATTAAAGGCACTAGTATCAATCACGGCGGTCAGGTCAGTGGATTAACGGTACCCTCCCCAGTAGCACAAGCACAATTGATTGCCGACTGCATAAGAAAAACAAACATCAGCCCTGAAACCATTCATTACATGGAAGCGCATGGAACCGGAACATCCTTAGGAGATCCGATTGAGATTGAAGGTCTAAAACGTGCCTTTGCTCAATTTACCGATAGAAAGCAATTTTGTGCGCTTGGTTCAGTTAAATCCAATATAGGACATGCCGAAGCTGCGGCAGGCATCAGTGGGTTGACCAAAACAATATTGCAACTTTACCATGCTATTTTAGTAAAGACATTGCATTCGGATATAGAAAATCCCTACTTAGACTTGAAAAATTCCCCATTTTATATTCAATCAGAAACAGAAGATTGGAAAAAAAGCACCAATGGCACTCCCCGTCGAGCAGGGGTTAGTTCATTTGGAGCAAGTGGTTCTAATGCACATGTCATACTGGAGGAAGCTCCAGAAAGAGCATTTGCAGTAGATAACAAACCCTATTATCTCATCACAATCTCTGCAAAAACTGAAGCATCCTTTAGACAAAATCAACAAAAGATCCTTCATTGGCTTATACAAGAAACGAATACAAATAAAAGAGCCGCCTTGTCATCCATTAGTTTTACTTTGAATGTTGGACGTACTCATTTTAATCATAGAGGTGCTTGGATTGTCAGCAATCAACAGCAATTAATAGAAAAGCTTGAGCTATCGCTTGCTTGCAAACCAAGCGATGACTGCTTTATAAGTGTTGTGGGTCAAAACGGCAACAAAGAAAATGATCTCATAGATAAGAAAATACTAAAAGAAGCAACACATTCATTGTATCTATTTGTTGAAAACAAAAAATTATACCATGAGCATTTGCAAGTCTTAGCCCATATGTATGCCAAAGGGTACGCTATTGATTGGGAGTTATTACATCAAGATGAATTTCAACAGCGTGTTTCCTTGCCTACCTATGCATTTGAAAAACAGTCATACTGGACGCCTATAAAAAATAAGAATAGTAAACGCAGTACGGTTGCAGGTGAGGACTGTGAGGATTTAGCTCATAAAAAAACACCGCATGCCCATTCCCCACAACCAGATAACACACTGTTTTGCTTTGAAGAGAAATGGCAACCTTCATCAGTGGTTCCTGCTGACAATGAAACACTATTGGAGCTGAAAACACTCATCTGTTTTATTTCTCACAAAGACAATCAACAAGCAATTATTGATAAACTACAAACTGTTCATCCCAATATACACCTTATTTTTATTGCTGAGGGTAAGACCTATGAAAAGATTACTCCCAACAACTATGTTGTAATTGCTCATGATGATACCGGATACGAACAGTGCTTTAAAAGCATAAAATCAGACTATGGGATGGCAGATGGGATCTGGTATGCATGGGGTATAGAAGACAGTAAATATCTTAATGATGTTTCACCAATCCTGACAATTTTACAAACAATGGAAGCTACTCAATTAAATCCAAGTCGTGTTTTATTAGCTGGCGTGTTTGAAAACGGATTGCAGCGATGCCATCTTGAGTCATGGATAGGATTTGAACGCTCGCTGAAGCAAGTTGTATCCAATGTGAAGCTAACTGTGGTTATTCAAGAGCATGAGGTAGCAAGATCATCATCAAAGCAAATACCCCATTGGACTGATAATTTATGGAATGAATTTTTATCTCAAGAGCATACAAGTGCCTTGTATCAGCGCAACCAGCGGTCTGTCCTTCGCATTTTTCCCTGTCATCTTGTAGGCGATATGAATGAAGTAGATTCAGAAACCCCATCTATCAATGATGCTAGAAAAACGTATCTAATTACAGGTGGATTAGGAGGATTAGGTTGTATTTTTGCAAAACATTTGGCTAAAAAGAAGAATATCAATTTAATCTTAACGGGTCGTTCTCCATTAACTGCGGAAAAACAAGGCATCATTGACTTACTGCAAGCAATGGGAAGTGTGGTTTATTATTTACAGACAGATGTATGTAACAAGAATGACATGATGAAAGGTATTGTTGATGCAACCAAAATACTTGGACCAATTTCCGGAGTCATTCACGCAGCTGGCCTAGAGAGCGATGGTAGTATTCTGACTAAAAACATCACATCATTTCAGGACATTCTTAATCCTAAAATACAAGGCACAATGATTTTGGATGATGTTCTTTCATCACAACCACTGGAACTTATCTGTTATTTTTCTTCAAGCGCGGCTGTATTAGGAGATTTTGGTTCTTGTGATTATGCGGTGGGAAATCGTTTCCAAATGGCCTACGCAGAGTATAGAAATGGTCTGGAGCAGATTGGAAAATGCAAAGGTCGTACCATAGTAATGAATTGGCCGCTGTGGAGAGAGGGAGGTATGGGCCATGGTTCTTATGAACAAACACGATTTTATCTCAAATCAAGCGGACAGCGGCTGTTAGAAACGCAGGAAGGTTTGGAATTATTTGACCTAATGCTTACTCGAAATAATACACAATGTTTAGTATTGGCAGGTCAGTCGCAAAGGATTAATCAATTTTTAGGTTTAAACCCCACAACCATTTACCCACCGATTCCCTTAAAGAAAGAGTTAACAATTAAACGAGCCGAACCAATGCAAGATAGAAACATCAAACAACGTTTATTAGATGATTTAAAAGAGCAAGTCAGGCAATTATTAAAGATGCCCACCAATGAATGCATAGATACACATGATAATTTTGCTGATTTTGGTTTTGATTCTATTTCTTTAGCTGAATTTGCGCGTTTATTGAATGCAACATATGCTATTGATGTTAGGCCTTCATTATTCTTCGGTCATTCAACCTTAGCTAAATTATCGGACTACTTTCTCACTGAATTCGTATCATCTATAGAACATTTTTATAATAAAATGAATGATAATCATGAAGCAATAGAGCCTGTTGATAAGGCCCTATTTGAAAAAAATAATACAGATACAAAGACACAAGTAACAAGGATTAAACAACCAGTAGCAGCCCCTATCCAAGATTTATTAGAGCCCATTGCCATCATTGGAATTAGTGGCAGGTTTCCATGTGCAAATACCATTGAAGAATTTTGGAATAATATAGAACATGGCCTTAATTGCATCAGTGAATTTCCACAAGATCGCCTTTCCTGGCAGACAAGTGAAGATGATTTAATGGATGGTCACTTATGGGGAGGCTTTCTTAATGAGATTGATCAATTTGATCCTTTATTTTTTGATATATCTCCACAGGAAGCCGAATGTATGGATCCAAGACAACGGTTATTCCTGGAGGAAGCCTGGCATGCCTTTGAAGATGCGGGCTATATGGGAGAACGAATTAGAGGGAAAGCTTGTGGTGTATATGTAGGCGTAGAAGAAGGTGATTATGAAAACTTACAAGGGAATCAAAATTCTTACATAAATAGCAATCACAATGCAACCATTGCAGCACGGATAGCCTATGCTTTAGACTTAAAAGGCCCAAATTTAGCCTTAACATCGGCTTGCTCCTCAGGGTTGGTTGCTATACACCAAGCATGCTTAGCATTACGCCAAAATGATTGTGAAATGGCATTAGTGGGAGGCATTCATTTATTAACATCGACTAAAGGGTATAGGAAATTAAATCATGCCGGCATGCTCTCACCCAGTGGTCAATGCCATGTTTTTGATGATAGAGCAAATGGTTTAGTTCCAGGTGAAGCAGTGGCCGTTGTTTTGTTAAAAAGGTTGTCACAAGCCATTTTAGATAAAGATAATATTTATGGCTGCATAACCGCAAGCGGAGTAAATTATGATGGGAAAACGAATGGTATTACCGCACCAAATTATTTAAGTCAGGTGGATTTAATAAAGACTACCTATGATAGATTTCAAATTGACCCCAGTGGTATCCAATACATAATAGCGCATAGTGTTGGCTCGAAATTAGGTGATCCAGTCGAGTTTGAGGCCTTTACTAAGGCTTTTAATCAGTACACGGACAATAAGCAATACTGCGCACTTGGCTCGATAAAGCCTCAATTTGGTCATTCATTTGCAGCCTCTGGGATTGTTAATTTAATCACCATGGTATTGGCGATGAAAAATCAAATAATACCTGCAACCTGTCAATATGAAATAGGCAATGAATTCATAAATCTAAAAGAGTCTCAATTTTTTATAAACAATAGGAATCAAATATGGTTTACAAAAGAGGGACAGTCTAAAGTTGGAGCAATTAGCAGTACTGGAATCAGCGGAACAAATGCTCATCTAGTCATTCAATCTTATAATCATACCCCAAAGGTCGTCTTGCCTACTGCTCATACTATAGAACCCAATCTAATCGTTTTTTCCGCTAGAAATGAAGATAGATTATTTGCCATAGTAAACATCATGATTCCGTTTATAGAATCCAAAAAGGATATGTCACTTTCCAATCTTGCTTATACGCTGCAAGTGGGACGGGAGGAGATGCATGAACGTCTGGCGATCATTGCATTTTCTATTCAAGACTTACTTCAAAAGTTGCAAAGCTTTGTTTTGTCATATTCTGTAGATAATGAGAGTGCATTTAGAGGGAAGGATGAAAAAACTAAAGGGCATGACATAGTTCAAATCGAGCAAAATAAAAAATTAATGCAACAGGCTTTAAGTGAGAGGAATTTAAAAAATATCGCCTTGCTTTGGGTAAAAGGAACTGCTGTTAGTTGGAATACATTATCAGAAAATCAAGCAACAATCCTATCCTTGCCCACCTATCCTTTTATTCGAAGACGGTGCTGGATTGATCTTCATCCCAATGTTAATAGTGATTCAAAATCAATGGATATTGAACAAGATGATTATAAGGATGGAGTTGCAGAGCTTTATACTCTAATGGCAGAAGGTGTCAGCAAAAATTTTGATGAAGATTATTTAACCTTCTGTCCATTTGCAGAAAAAATTCCAGGCTTTTCGATGACAAGAATATTTGCAAATCCGGAACTATATCCTAAAGAAGTTCAACTAATTAGAACCAAACAAATAGAGATGAGGCAAGTACTCTTTTGCAATGAAGCATTCGAGAAAATTACAACAGTACTCGATTTTGGCTGTGGTTATGGAACCGATGTCATTCAAATTGCAGAGCTTTATCCTCATATCAAAACCCATGGGTTTACGATTACTCCAGCTCAAGCAGAATTAGGCAATAGACGGATCCTCCAAAAAAATTTAAAGGGACGGGCAAACATATTTTGTAAAGACAGCACAAAAGAGGCATTCCCAATGTCCTATGATCTTGCGATTGGCATTGAGGTCTCATGTCATATTCATGATAAAGACAATTTGTTTAGAAATATCTCTAGGTCACTTAAATCAGGGGGTAGACTGCTTTTAGCCGATTTCATTGCGAATTTAAGAGGTCCAATAGTTGATTCTAAGGTGGCGATTAGCATTTCTACTCAACAAGATTGGATAGATATTCTCACAAAAAATCATCTTGCAATTGATGAAATAATTGATGTGTCTCCTCAAATTGCCAATTTTCAATTTGATCCAGATTATAAAGATCATATAAAAAATTTACCCAAAATTGTTAGTGATTCCTATCAAAATTATGCCAACAATGCGATTGCTCTTGAAAAAGGCTGGGTAAGTTACTGCCTATTTAAAATGTCAAAATCAGAGGTTGAGGAGCAAGAACTTAGACAACATAATCAGAATAAAATCACCCATTTACTGTCTTATCCTGACAGTTTAGAAAAGATGTTGAAGCGTGGAGATATTTCTTATCCCAAGCTACTTGGGAAGGAAATAAGTGCTGCGGCATTAGGATCTTGCGCCTTACCGCTTACCTGCAATGGCTTATCTGCAGAATCTGGGGCAAGCCTTAATAAGAGCAGTGTAACTCTGAATACCGCTGACAAGCCACAGTATGTAGATAATAAACACACTCTAGATTATCTAAAACTTAAACTAACAACATTATTTGCGCGGGTTCTAAAGTTTAAACCTGAAGAAATGAAAGAGATTGATGTGTTACAAAAGCTAGGAATAAGCTCGCTAAATTCAATTGAAATATTAGAAAGTATTAATACTGAGTTTGATCTAAAGTTACCAAGTAGTACAATTTTTCAATACAATACACTGGAAGATTTAGCAAAATTTCTTAAGACTTGCATACCCAAGCCGCTATTGACACCTTCTGTTAGTCAAGCTATCCCTATAAATCCACAAAAGCAAAAGAGTACACCTGGCAGTGAAAGCCCTAGTCATACAAATGATATTGCAATCATTGGGATAGCCTGTCGATGTGCAGGAGCCAATCAACCAGATGAATTATGGGATATGATAAAGCAGGGCCGTAATTCTATCCAAGAGGTTACTAACCAAGAATGGATTGATTTCTTTAAATCCAACTCACCCAAGTCCACTCCTTTTCGTTATGGACGAATGACAGATATCGAAAGTTTTGATCCTTTATTTTTTAATATCCTTCCTAAAGAAGCTGCTCTAATGGACGCCATGCAGCGGATCATTTTACAAGAGAGCTATAAGTCATTGGAAGATGCGGGATATTCCCCTTCACAATTAAAAGGACAACAGGTTGGTACTTTCATTGGTGTCATGGGGAGCGCCGGTAATAACACTGATCTGTCGCATTATTCTATGTTAGGTTCAGAAACGAGCATATTAGCTGCTCGACTCGCCTATTTTTTAGATCTAAAAGGCCCTGCCTTGGCTATTAATACAGCCTGCTCTTCTTCCTTAGTGGCTATGGATCTTGCATGTCAGCAATTAAAAAGTGGTGATATTCATTTGGCAATTGCTGGTGGTATCACGCTGTATAATCACCCAGAATTATTTGTTTCAATGAACAATGCAGGATTGTTATCACCAACTGGCGAATGTCGACCCTTTGATGATGGCGCAGATGGAATCGTGGTAGGCGATGGGGTTGGGATCGTCGTTTTAAAAAGACTTCAAGATGCGCTAAGCGATAATGATAGAATTTATGGTGTGATACGCGGTATTGGTACAAATCAAGATGGTCAAACATCAGGAATTACCGTACCTAGCTTCTTATCACAAAGCCAACTGCAGCAATCCATTTATAAAAAAAATCAGATTGATGTGGAGGAAATTCAATATATAGAAACGCATGGTACTGCAACAAAGTTGGGTGATCCTGTTGAAATACATGCGCTTAATAATAGCTTTGGACAAAGTACCCAGAAAAAAGAGTTTTGTGCCATTGGCTCATTGAAAGCAAATATTGGTCATACAACAGCAGCTGCAGGAGTTTTAGGGGTCATTAAGGTATTGTTGAGCCTAAAACACGGTAAAATACCCCCGTCAATACATTATAGCCAGCCAAATAAACACATAGATTTTGCGAGTAGTCCATTCTATGTTAACACGACACTAAAGGCATGGTTGCCTAACACCAAAGGATCACGAATAGCCGCCATTAGCTCCTTTGGATTTAGTGGTACAAATGCCCATGTGATTATTGAAGAAGGTCCAAAGGCTGCCGCAGTCTCAAGGTCCATGCCTCATTATTTAATTACACTATCGGCAAAGACAGCAATGGCTTTTAAAGAAAAGCAGCAAGACTTGTTGAATTGGTTAAAGGATGACGGCAAAGCGCGCGACAGGTTGTCTTCTATCAGCTACACCTTGAATACGGGTCGTAGCCACTTTAATCATCGTGGAGCTTGGATAGTCGAAGACAAAGCAGATTTGCAAGAGCAACTGAGCTTATCTCTGGAACACAAGACCAGTGAAGGCATTTTTATTGGCGTAATAGACAGCAATAAAAAGCCAGATGATGAGGCAATCTATGAGAACGTATTAACAGATATCTTACTGCGTTTAAAAACAATTGGTCAGCAAGATAGAGAAAGTTACTATAAAACACTGCGTACCTTAGGAAATTTATATGTCAAAGGTTATGGCATTGATTGGGAATTGTTATACCAGGATGAGATAAAACAACGCATTTCTTTGCCAACCTATCCTTTTGCTAAAGAACCGCATAGGGTGCCAGTAGCTTCCCCGAAATACTACCCAGACATTACAGCCCAAAACACAACTGCAGCAGCAAAATTAACTTTAGGCTTTTATAAACCCGAGTGGGAAGCGGCAACTTTGATTGATACTGATCCCATACAACTGGGGCAACTGCTGATTTTTGGAGATGATGCAAGGCTGATTGACGAAATTGCGCGCTTTTTCAAGCTGCAAGAACCCAACATTAACCTTATCCGAGTGCAATCCAGTACTAGCTATCAATGTTTGAGTGCGGCTCATTATGCGATTAGACCTGGGATTAAAGCCGATTACGAAGCACTGCTAGCTGATGTAACCAAACTATATCCCAAAGTAGCCAAAACCTATGTGGTGGATTTATGGAGTGAGGGTGCTTTCTGGAAAGATGGCGAGTTACAACTTGCTAAAGGCATTTTTCATTTATTGATATTAAGTCAAGTTCTGTTGGCCTATAAGGTTTCGAAAGTCCGCTTATTGCATATGTACGCCTATAAAGACTATCAATTAAGTTTAGAAGAAATGAACAGTGGTTTTATGAAAACCTTGCAGGAAGAGCACCCCGATTTTTTCTATCAGTTGATTGGTTTTGATGATCATTCATCCAGTACGATGCAACTAGGACAACTCATTAAAAATGAATTGAATCAGGGACTGGATACTCAGGTTCGCTATATAAAAAACGCGCGCTTGGTTCATCGTTTAAAATCATGTGA
>JACCWN010000074.1 GCA_013697625.1 Legionella sp. | reverse complement strand
AATCTGCGCTCCCCAATGACTGACGCCTTGTCGTATGCCTTATATTTTGCCTTCGGCAAAACATCCGGCCCTAAGGCTACCAGGGACTACAGGCCTCGGTCTTCGACCTTCCTTGGCCTGCAGCGGTAGATTGAGCAGAATTTTCGTTAGATTCATTCGAGTTTGGGAGGGTGGAATCTAACAGCGGTTCTTTTTGATCCGCGATGTTTTGTTCTTTTGACACACGTGTCCCTCGCATATAAAACTCCTTTTTTAACAGTTAACTAAATAAAAACGGATGCATTCTAACATGATAAAAACGAACAGCTAGGATTTACTAAAAAAATTTCTTACGCGTCTAGACAATGAGTGCAATATAATATAAAACTGCATGAAATTTATTATGCGTTTCAATTGTAACTTGCAAGGAGGATGTACTGGGAGTTACTTTAAATTTTATTTGTTCAATATTTTGGAGTGATATGTTTAAGGATAAAGTAGTATTAGTGACTGGAGGTTCTCGAGGAATAGGCGCTGAAATTTGTAAAATGTTTGCAAGACATAATGCCAAAGTCTACATCAATTATTTTTCTAATGAAGAACGTGCATTAGCGCTAAAGAAAGAGATTGAAAGGCAGAATGGGAATGCGGAATGTATTTGTGGCAATGTTGCTGATCAACAGAACGTTTACGCTATTTTTAAAGAACTTGCAAAAAAAGAGAAAAAACTGGATGTACTGATTAACAATGCTGGAATAAAAAACGATTCATTAATGGCAGTTATGAAAACAGCTGATTGGAATAATGTCATTCAAGTAAATCTGTCTGGAGCCTTTTATTGTAGCAAAGCAGCTGTTCGTCTCATGCTCAGTAGCGGCGCAGGAAACATAATAAACATCGCTTCAATTTCTGGTATTACTAATAATTATGGGCAGGCAAACTATTCAGCAGCAAAGGCAGGTTTAATTTCATTAACGAAAACCATGGCTAAAGAATTAGGGCAATTTAATATTCGAGTGAATGCCATTGCTCCAGGCTTGATTGAAACAGAGATGTTAAAAAGTATGAAGGATGAAGCTGTCAGTAAAATAGTATCTAGCACACCACTAGGTCGCGTCGGTCATGTGACAGAAGTGTCTCAAGCTGTAAAATTCTTAGCATCAGACGATGCGTCCTATATTAACGGGCATTGTTTAGTTATAGATGGTGGTTTGAGTTGTTAAATCAGTTTTAGTATTTAAAAAAACTAAACCACTCATCAGCAAGCAGATTTTTCAGTCCGTTCCCTAAGGGTCGCGGCTCGATTTTTCGAGTGCGAGTTTGCTTCTTATTATTAAAATTTCTGTGTCCTTCCGGAATTTTTGTGGCAGTTGAATGAATAAGGATGTTTCAATGATAAATTTTCAACAAAGAATTGTAGTAACCGGTATTGGAATCATTACCTCATTGGGTACTGGAATTGAAAAAAATTTTAAGGATATTATTAGTGGAAAATCAGGTATAAAGCCGATTGATTTATTCGATACTAAGTTTTACAGAAATAATTTATATGCTTACATTTCGGATGTGGATATTGGAAGAGAATTTTCAAAAAAAGAAAAGGATAGGACAGACCGTTGTTATAAGTTACTAGAAATTGCTGCCAAGAATGCAATTGACGATGCCAAGTTAAGTAATGAAGAAATTTCTTCATCAAAAGTTGGACTTTATTTAGGTTCCATTATGGCTGGGGATTTTTTTGCACATGAGTTGCAATCAACCATGCTTAAACACAAAAAATATCTTAGAAATAACGCTTATTTTATGCAAAAGCATGTTTATGCTGATTTGCTGGCTAGGAAATTGCAAATTAATGGGCCAAGAATGCTCATTTCTACAGCATGTACAGCATCAACTGTAGCAATTTCAATTGCAGCGCAAAGCATTTTAAGTGGCCAGGTAGATTTTGCATTTGCAGGCGGCTCTGATCCAGCTTCAGAATATATTTTTGCGGGCTTTCATAATATGCGAAATATCAGCATGGAAGCATGTGCGCCATTTAGCACACCAGAAGGTATGACTTTAGGTGAAGGAGCAGGATTTTTGCTATTAGAGCGTCTAGATAAGGCTTTAGAACGAAATGCAAGAGTATATGCAGAATTGATTGGTTTTGCTATGACAGCTGATGCAAATCACCCCACATCACCCGATCTATCTGGAAAGTCGCATCAGCGACTTATGGAAAAGGCAATGATAGACAGCGGCATCAGTAAACTGGATATCGGCTATATAAATGTTCATGGAACTGGCACAAAAGCTAATGATAAAACTGAATCAGTCGGTCTTAATCGATTATTTGGAGATGATACCAACAAAATTCTTGTATCCTCCATTAAGGGAGCGGTTGGACATATATTAGGAGGTGCTGGTGTCGTTGAAGCAGCTGTAACAATTATGTCAATTTATCAACAACAACTCATACCAAACGTTGGTTTTAATGGAAATCGTGAGGGATGTGATCTCAATATCATTGTTGAAAATAAACCATTAGACTTCGATATTGCATTGAGTAATAACTATGCATTCGGAGGAAACAATGCAAGCTTGGTCTTTAGTAAATTTAATTCACAGCCCAACTCTAAAATAAGCGTAAAAAGAAAGGAAGATAAAATTGTCATAACGGGTATTGGCATTATATCACCTCTTGGAAACAATAAAGATCAATTAATCGCCAACTTAAAAAATGATAACAAGTCAATTAACTGCTCTAATAATATTCCATACTTCTCTTTAACGAATGAAAAATTAGAAGACATAGTCAAATATGATACTAGGCGAGCAGATCGATTGGGTAAGGTTATTTTAGCGGCTACCCAGCTGGCATTTGATGATGCAGGACTTGGGGAGGGGATTATTGATCTCGACGATTTGGGTATTATTTCAGGAACTGCCCATTCCCATCTTACATCTAATATGGCATTTAATGAAATGATTAGCAAAGGAGAGCCACAATTTGGCAATCCTATTGATTTTGCCAATTCCGTTACGAATGCTGGTTGTGGTTTAGCTTCCATTAATTTAGCAGCAAAGGGTTGTAATATTGCTATCAGTAGTGGCCAAATAAGTGGGATTCAAAGTATAGCTCTAGGTTATGAATTGATAAAAAGCGGTCGTGAAAAAGCGGTTATTTGTGGCGGGGCTGATTGCCTAGATGAATTTATTCTAAATTCCATAGCTGGAATATTTAAAACACCTAGAACAAAAGACTTACAAATTATTAATAATGTTCTTAATGGAGCTACAGAAAAAGCGATATTTGGTGAAGGTGGTTGTTATTTTGTATTAGAAACAGAAGAATCTGCCAAAGCACGAGGAGCTCATATTTATTGCGAGCTTCAAGGATATGGAACTTTTGGTGGTATTGAATCTGAAAGTATTTGTGGAGATGTAGAAATCTCAATTGAAATGTCAATGAAAGACGCACTAAATAAAACACAAAAAAAACCAAACGATATTAGTTATGTTATACGATCTGATTTACTGATGAAACATCAGCAGCTTGGGGAAATCAATGCAATAAAAAAAATGTTTGGTAGGGACATCCTACATAAAACATTCACGCCAAATTTTGGGGTGTCGTCAGCACTGGGTCCATTAAGCTTAGCTAGTGTCATCTATACTCAAAATTCTAAAAGTGAAAAGAAACAAAGTAACCGAAGTATATTGCTCAATTCCATGTCATTTGGAGGAAATACGTGCAGTTTAATTTTGTCTTTACCCAGATACAGACCCTGTATTTTAAATAACAGTAGCATAATATGAATATAAATAAATTATTCACAACCCAAAAGCAAGCTTATATAGATTATCCATTATCTACTGCAGAAGAAAGAATTGCTGATTTAGAAAAATTAAAAACTCATATTATTGAGAAAAGAGAGAATTTATTTGAGGCAGTGCATAAAGATTTTAATGGTAAATGTATTGATGAAGTTTTTATTACTGAAATTATACCAATCATAGAAAGTATAAAATACATAGTAAAAAATATACATGAATGGATGAAACCATCCATTAGACACGTTAATCCATATTTTGGGAAAATTAATTCCTGGGTCCTCTATCAACCATTAGGCGTAGTGGGTATCGTTTCTTCTTGGAACTACCCCATTTATTTGACGCTTAATCCCTTAGTATATGCCTTGTCGGCTGGCAATCGTGTCATGATTAAAACATCGGATTTGACAAAAAACACATCGGCCGTATTAAGAGAATTGCTTGCTTTGGTTTTTCAAAATGAACAAGTTTGTATTATTCCAGAACAGAAAAATGATATTATGGAATTCTCTAAATTAGCCTTTGATCATTTATTTTTTACTGGTTCTTCAAAACTAGGAAAGCATATAATGAAAAATGCATCAGAAAAACTCACACCTCTAACACTCGAGTTAGGAGGCAAATCACCTGCAATTATTGCGGATACGGCCGAAATAGAAAGTGCTATTGAAAAAATTATTTATGCTAAAACAGTGAATAGTGGGCAAACTTGTATTGCTCCAGATTATTTGCTAGTTCATACAGACCTCTTAAAAACAGTCATTCGCTCCACTTATTCGGTTTTTGACAAATTTTATAATGATTTTGCTCATAATAGTCAATATGGTAACATTATAAATGAAGAACACTATCAAAGATTGCTAGGTTATATTGAAGATGCTAGAGAAAAAGGCGCTGAAATTTTAACTCTAGGTGAAATGACATCGGTTGTATCCAATAGGAAGTTACCATTAGTCATTGTTCTTCATGTTAAAATGAGCATGAAAGTTATGCAGGAAGAAATTTTTGGGCCAATTTTGCCGATAATAACCTACAATGATTTTGATGAAGTAATAACGATTCTTAATCAAAAAGAATCGCCGCTTGCTATTTATTATTTTGGTAAAAATGAGGAGCAGATTAATAAACTTAGCGTCAATACTCGATCGGGTTCATTGTGTATTAACGATGCAATGATTCAATTTGTAATAGATGATCTACCTTTTGGTGGCGTTGGTAACTCTGGTTTTGGACGTTATCATGCCAAAGAAGGATTTATAAATTTTTCAAATACTCGCTCGGTTATCTCTAATGTGGATAGTAAAATAAGCCATCGTTTACAGCCACCATATAATGGTATCATTGTTAAATCGTTTGAAAAATACATTGCTTGAGTAACTGAAAAAGCTGATGAGTGGTTTTATAGGAAAAAAGTAAAATATGATGAATGCCCCAATTACATTGATAGAGTATAGAACATTGGCTAAAGATAAGCTGCCACAAAAAATATTTGATTTTATTGATGGTGGTGCCGGTGATGAAATTACAAAGCATAATAATTCTGCTGCTTTTGATGATATTAACCTGAGACCTTTATGCTTGCGCGATGTTTCTAGTGTTGACTTATCCATCAAGTTACTCGGATATAGTGCCTCTTGCCCTTTTATTATCGCACCAACTGCCTTTCACAAATTGGTAGATGGAAAAGGTGAATTGAGTACAGCTTTAGCTGCTAAGCAAAGTGGAATCCCAATGGTAGTAAGCTCAATGTCGAATATTTCTCTTGAAAAAATTGCTGAGGGTTCGATGAGTGATAATCTTTGGTTGCAAGTTTACATCTTTAAAGATAGAGCAATAACAAGAGAGTTAATCTTGCGTGCTGAAAAAGCAGGGTATAAAGCGATCCTTGTTACAATTGGTGTAGCCGTGATGGGAAAAAGAAATAAAGACATTCGTAATCACTTTACTCTTGCGCCAGAATTGTCTACTGGAAACTTCCAGAGTACAGCAAATAACGTACCGATTTTCGAGTTTTCTGCCCAAGCGCTTGATCCATCAGTGACATGGGAAGATATTGAGTGGTTAAAAACATTTACAAAGCTTCCAATTATTCTCAAGGGCATTATGAATTCATTAGATGCTGAAAAAGCCTGTCAGTTAAATATTGCCGGTATTGTTGTATCAAATCATGGTGGTCGCCAACTGGATACTACTGAAGCAACCATTAAGGTGCTTCCTGAAATTGCTCATGTCGTTGCTAACCGTACCACTTTAATGCTAGACAGCGGTGTTAGACGCGGTACAGATGTATTTAAAGCAATCGCACTAGGAGCAGATGCTATTTTTTTAGGAAGACCTATATTGTGGGCATTATCAGTTGGTGGTGAACAAGGGGTAGTCCATGTTTTGAAACTGTTAAAAAATGAATTTGAAATGGCGATGAAATTATTAGGCTGTAGAAGCGTTCAAGAAATTAGACAGTTGGGCAAACACATTTTGGTACTATAAATAGTAATACATGGTTTTCAACTTGTGAATTTCAGTTGTATAGGTATGCGTTTTGCGAATAGGCCTTGGTTAAAGTAGACGCAGACGCTTGAGGTCTAGCTCAAAAAGTTGGAAATCTCTTTAATAATGCAAATTAATAGCAAACATATCTTAAACTTGGTTTTACAAAGGACTTTTATATTCATATGGAAAATTTAATTCTAAATGAAAATCCGTCAAAAAATTATAAAATTGGCCTTAATAGAGAAATGGAAGCGGTTATAAGTGCCCATTTTATGCATAGTATTAATCAGGATATAAATTTATCGCTATATGATTTTGAGGAGTTCTCCAGTAAAGTTTTTTATATAAGTTCAAAATCCATCGCAGTACATTTAATTCCTATATTATTAGAATCATCCAATAACTTCATTAAAGAGCGGGTCATTGCTGCAAAAATTAGGGCTAGGGAAAATTTCAGGTCCTATGGATTAGACTCGCCTAATTGTGTAAGAGTAGAGCACTTTATTTCAGAAGTGATGTTTGATAGACAATTTTTAAAAGGTTCAAAGTCCAATTTTTCTAAGCTTAAATTATGTGAAACAATTACTACACTGATACACCAGGAACTCCCTATTGCCATGGTGATACCAGCCTTACCCTATAAATCTTCATCACCCATTAAAACAAGAGGGGTGTTACCAGATTTGGCAGAAGTTAATTTTTTACTTAGCTTGTATGAAATTATTAAAACCATCGATACCCTCTATCGAGAGTACAAACCAATTAATTACATAGGGTCAATATTCAAGGTCATTTGTGATGGTAGTCGCTTTAATAAATTTTTAAACGAACCGGATGAGATTATTCATCTTTATCAAAAAAAAATATATTTTTGGATAGATAAGCTAGGATTATCTGATTTTATTCAATTGGCAGATTATCAAGAGGTGATTTCTAATTATCTTCCAAAAAACATGCAAGATGATAAGATAAGAATTAGAAATACAGTACGGGAGCTATATAAAGAAATTATGCTGCCATTATTGAATCCAAATGATATGGCCTATACTCTTAAGCAAGCCATTGCACTAGATCCGGACCCAGAGAAATCCAATACTGATGCTCGATTTGTGCCTTTATTTAAGTCACTAGTTTATATCGTCAGATATAAATTACTTTTGCAATATGCAAATTTACATGATCAAAATTATACTTCATTATACAAAAATCTTACTCAAAATATTTTTACCGCCTATGCAGAACTTACAGAAAGTGACTTTGATAGCATTCATGAATTTATAATAAATCCATCTACAATAAATCCTCCTGCTAAAGAAAAAGTAATTGAATATTTGCGACATTCCATGATACGGGAAGCATGGATGGCTGCCATAGAGTATTTAGCTGAAATCAGAAGCGACAGAGATTTAAGTCTGGAACCAATTTCCACTTGTTTGCCTAATCATGTGAGATGGACTATACACGCAAAACCTGGACAGCTTGCAATTCTTACGACAACAGCGTCTGGTGATCCGGTGCAGCCCTGGCATGGTGTTGCCGTATTTAAATTATCTAAATCTAACAAAATAAAATTATATACACTTCCTATCTTGGCTTTAGAAGGCAATGGTGCTATTCCAGTGGTTGAAATTAAAGAAAGTCTAGAAGATAGCGACTATTTTGTTACACCATATCAGCCGCTATTTTATGTTGATCGACGTATATCTTTTAAAAATGAGGAGGATCTTTTTGCGATAATAAAAAATGATCTAACTCGTAAAAGAAAATTTTGATTAGGAAAAAGAGCCCAAAGGTATAAATCTTTTTAATTTTCCAGAATCAGGATAATCAAACTTTTCAATTTCAATCACGTTGATGGTGGTTTCGGCTATCCCCAGTTCATTTAATTTTATTTTAATAATATTTTTGAGTTTTGCATGATCTACGGACCCGGTACTGACTATTTTAATATCAAAACCAGTATTAGTTTGGATGACTTGATATTCTTGAATATTACGTTCCTGCAATAGCGGAGTAACAAAGATCAAGTGATGTACAAAAATATTATCATAGATAAAATCAAATTCAGGCCTACCTTGAGGTTCTGCGATAAGTTGATGTATGCAACCACAATCGCAGGTCTTATTTAAAAATATAAATTGATCAGTGAATTCATAACGAATGAGAGGTAAGGTGTAATTAAATAAATTAGTAATATACATTTTGGTGGGCTTACTATCTTTATTAATCAAATTACCTTGCTTATTTACAGGCTGAAGAATATAAGCGTCTTCATTTAGGTGCATTTCTTTGCTATTAGCACGGCAAGGTGTTCCAATTAAGCCTTCTGAGGAACCGAATGTATTAAAGATAGCTGCATTTGGCCAGGTTTCTTGTATGGTCTCACGGATCTCTTGGTACAGAGGTTCTGCGCCTATGCTAATGATCTTAGGTTGGATTTTAAGTCTCCCCCTGTTAGCCTCCTTACATAATTTGTAAATAGTAGAAGGGATCCCTTGTAAAATATCTGCCTGAGTTTCGTTAAGACCAGTAATAATTTGATCTAGAGGCAAAGTCATTGGGAAATGAGCTGTTTTAACATTGTCTACTTGGTAGGTTTTGTTCAGAGCATACATAGCATAAACAGCATTTGTAGCAATAACCATAGCAATTTTTATTTTTTTGGTGGGTGATAGCAATAATGTCCTACGCTCTTCATCATACAAACGATGACGTCTAAAATATAAATAATATTTATTCCACTCTTCCCAATTATATATAAATACACCACGCTTTCCGCTTGAACCACTGGTAGCCAACAGATGATACCGGTTATTCAAATATAAGGCTTCCTCGCTCTGGCTCAATTTCTCAATATGCTTTTCAACGATAGATAGTGATAATGTCCTGTCAGTAACAATTTCATCCCAATTGTCCATTAATATGGTTTTATTGATAGGGGGAATTTCCAGAAGATTTTCCTCAGTCATGGTATTGATATTAATGTGTGCTAAGGTTTTTTTATACCAAGGTGAAAAATTTTTTGCATAATCTAATAGCGTCTTCAATTGCTTTAATCGATGTTCTTTCAGTTGATGTTGATTCAAATATAATGACTGATAAAGCTCATGACGTAAGTCTTGCATATCCTTTGTTTGTTGACAAGATAACTGATGAGTACTTAGCATTTCATTATCCTATGTAATTGATTAAATTTAGCATGATCACAATCCTTCATTGTGGTATACGGCAAGTTCTATTCATCTAGGATGCTGAGAAAAAATCTCAGGTCCATTTTCGCTCTCCTTAGAAAAAAGACCAGGCGAAAAACTATTTGCAGGAATTCCCATTCTATTTAAAATTGAGCAGAGAATGGCATTTTGATAGTTCTCATTTTGAATTAAATTATCAATGAAATTTGGTTTAAAATGCAAGCTTGGATAGAATCGTAGCAAATGGGGATTTGCTTCAAAATGAACCCCGCTTAAGATGATTTTCCCACTACCAACCTTGCTTTCTATTACTGCAGCAGGAGAGGTGTGAATATCTGAATAGCGGGCTAATACTTCAAATGGTTCATTTGAATTGTTTGAGAAATAACAACCACCATTATAGTAAGCAAAACCTTCATTGCCTGGTGAAAGCAATTCTTGACTTGTCCAGACGATTCTAGCTGCCCTAGCGCCTTGGAGCGTATAGTAACTGTATTGCCCACCTCCATATGCAGGTCCTATTGCTGTGCCTTGAAAAAAATTAAGTCCACATTCAAGCTGTAGTTCCAAAGGACTGCCTATTTCAAATTGCGTTTTTTTACTCGCATAATAAGCACCGGCGCATAGTCCAAGATAACTCCCGCCTGCATTTACATACTCCATAATGCGTTGATTTCCTTGCTCTCCCAAAGATAAATAGTAAGGTTTGCTTCTACCTCCTGGTATTACCAAAGCAAGGGTATTCTGCTCCCAATTTTCATTTTTAATTGCGTGGCTTGATATGAAACTAACACTCACTAATGACGGTTTGAGTAAGTGTTGAAATCGTGATAAACAGCTGTATGCAGAATACGAAGAAACGCCTTGATCTAAATAAATCAACAGCTTTTTAGCAGAAGCGTTTGCCGTTCTTGAAAAAATTCTAGGCAGCGGATTAAATATCTTATGAAAATTTGGTGGCATAACCTAACCTAAAGCTTATTACGAGGTAGATCGTTGGAGCTTGTAGCATTTGAATTAAAGTCCAAAGCGTTGTGCCATCGATAAAGTCCATAAGTTGCAAGTAGTGCAGCCGCTCCGCCTGCAATTTTCCATTTATTAGCCTGATAAATACTCTTTGATGGAGTAGGTGCTTGCCTTTGAATTTCCTTAGAACTCACTAGAGTACTAGTGATTTCATTGCCTCTTAATATGCGTCCAGTAATAACCTGTATCTGATTAGAACTCGTTGTGGATGTATTTGAAGGCAAAGGCATGACCCCACGAATCTTATTCAGTTCATTAGTAGGTAATTCTGGTTCCAATATCAATGCCCCGTTTTCAGCAATTCCAATTGCCTTTGCATAAAATGTTCTGGATGAGCATTGTTCATCTTCTGTATCAAAAAAAATACGCTCATTTTTGAAGGCCATTACGGATGAAATTTTTCTATAAAAATCTTGAAATCCATGCTCCATCAGCATGGCCATATTATTCATAAGGTGCTTATTTAAGATGGATAGAACACTATTTTTATCATAGGTAATGCCGGTATGCGCTTTTAACGAAGTTACCGGTTGCTCTAGAGAGTCACAGAGATTTTTCTCCATATTCACATTCAAGCCAATTCCTAAATATACAATATATCCATTTTGGGATTGATGTTGGGTAGCTTCAGACAATATGCCGCAGATTTTTTTATTATCTAATAGAACATCATTTACCCATTTAACTGAAACATTATCCAAATACAACTCTTGTAAAGTGAGCAGCACAGAATATGCCGCCACCTGCGGTATTAGCGTTAGATCACTTAACTGAGGTGATTGAAATAAAAAACCATAAGTGGCATAAATATTAACGAATGGTGGTGATAACCACCGCCTGCTCTTAGTTCCTCTTCCTTTTGTTTGCTCTTCTGCAGTACATAATAAATAGGTATCTTGCGTAATTTCATGAGCAAGTTTTTTAATTTCATCTTGGGTTGAATCGATTGTCTGATAGACTTTATGAATTAATTTCAAATCAAATCCTTTGTTTAAATTTGCAGCCAAATCGTTTTAAGAGAAGTGATTTTAATACACTTCAGAAGCTCGGTAAATGAAATCCAGTAGGAAGTTCATATAATTATTCCTTTACTAAACGCTAATAAATGTTGTAGCATTTTCCTAATTGTTTTCATGGAATGAAGGGAGAGTAGTTTTATGTATGAAGCTGTATATGAATTTAAGTTAAAATCTGGGCAAGTTAATACATTGATACCGTATTGGAAGAAATTATCTAACCATATGTTCAATCAACCCCGCGGGGCTTTATCTTCTTCTCTATATTTTTGTGCTGAAACTGAAACGTGCATTATTCATTCTCGATGGCCTTCATTAGAAATAAAAGAAGCAAATTGGCCCCTCCCAAAAGATGCACCCAAAGATCTACATGCCCAGGCTGAGTCGATGCAAAAACTATTTGCTTCTTCGGTAAAAACTGCCAGTTACACAGCAGAAAATCTGGAGAAATACTTAAACAGTAAAAATGCGAAATTGCTTGAAAAAACCACATCATTAAGACAAAACATTTTAATTTATAATGATGATGGAGCAGACTCCACAAGCGTATACAATACTTTTCATAGTTTGCAGAAGATAATCGATCTTAGTAGCTGTCGTATTTTAGTAGTCGATGGAGACTATTTCAAACAGCCGAATTGGCAAAATTCTGCCAGATTGGTCATTATGCCAGGTGGAAGAGCTCGTCCTTATTATGATGTTTTAGGTGCCGAATGGAAAAGCAAAGAAGTAAAACCAGGACAGATGAGAGTCATTAAAAAAATAGGCGATGGCAATGAGCGAATTATTGATTTTATAGCACAAGGAGGCAGCTATCTAGGGATATGTGCTGGCGGTTATTATGGAGCAAAAATAACGGAGTTTGAGCGAGGAGGACCTTTGGAGGTACTTGATGAAGGTTTATCATTAGCCCCATTTAAAGCGAATGGTCCGGCTTATGGACCTCATCAATTTCGTTATGGCTCTGAAGCTGGGGCTAAGGTTGCAAAATTGAAAGGACAGTTAAGCACTTCGGAGCAAGAAGTTTATTTCAATGGGGGTTGTTATTTTGAAACGCTCGATTCTACAAAACCAGTGGAAGAAAGTACTTTATTGCATTTCGTGGATCTTCCTAATAATCCGGCTGCAGTCATTCAAGTTAACCATGCAAAAGGTAGAGTAATATTATCAGGAGTCCATCCCGAATTTTTTCCAGAAGTAACATCAGAAACAAACCTTGAAGTGATGAGTCAGCTCTATAAATCCCATCCGCGAACTGAGCAATTATTTGCTCAAATGCTCAATACCCTGGGGATCCCTTTAAATCAAAATTTGACCCAAAAAACTGCGTATTCAAAACCACAAAGGGTATTTGAAAGAACACACTTTAATGTCATAGGTTCCACTCAAGATTATTTAAAAGACAATGCGGGTAGTCTTTTCGAAAGATCCAGTCAGGTGGTTATTAGCGCTAATGAGCAAATAAAAGGGCGAGGCACCCACAGTCGAAGATGGGCCTCACCACCTGATGTAAATATTTATGCTACATTTGGTATAAAATTACCCAATGAACTGGGCGTTTATTTTGATTTAGCAAAATCTCCTGCGGTTATGGAAATTATGGCGCTTGCCGTTGCAAATACATTAGAAGATTTTGGATTAAATCCTAAAATAAAATGGAGGAATGATGTATTAATAGATGGTAAAAAAATATGTGGAATACTTTGCGAACTTACCCCCACAAGCAGTGGATTGGTTGGATTGATTGGCATTGGACTAAACGTCAATATGTCTCAAAAAATTTGTGATGAATTGGATCAGCCCGTAACCTCTATGGCTATAGAAATAGGATATGAGCTCGATAAAGAAGAAGTATTTAATCGACTTTCTCATTATGTCTCCCATTATATTAATTTATATCTTCAAAATGGATTCGGCTCTTGTATTTCTGGGATCAACCAGCGACTCATGCTGATGGGTAATTCTATAAAAGTAATGGATAATGGAGAAGTCCTAGAAGGAATTTGTTGTGGTGTTGATGATATTGGACGATTAAAATTAAAGCTTGCTGGTGGTGAAATGAGATTAATCCGTTGGGGAGATGTAATAAAAGAAACTCCAAGCAATGCGACTACTGCCCAACAACTTCCAGTTGAAAATAATTCATCGGATTTTTTAAAATCCCCTATTCTCATACCAGTTTTTTTGAGTAGTGCTGCGGCTTTATTGGGTGTGATGCTTTATAACCACAGCAATAAAAAACCACCTCCATCTTCAGCACCTGGGAAGCCATCACAAGGCTTTAATGGAGTGAGAAAATTTTCTACAATGCGTCAGATCCCCAACTTTACTTCAAATCCTCCAAAAACAACGCACGATAATTGGGCCCAAAATTACCCCTCTTTTACTCTGTTTTCCCCTCAAATCGTAAAGCGTGAGATTCAATCAGGAATACAGAAAGTATTACGAGGGTTTAAATTATAAGGTTTTATGTTTTAAGGCATTTTTAAATGTATGAACAATCTCGTGGTATTGCGGCTAATACAACTAAGAAAAATAAGCCATCAGATTTAAAGACAGCGCTCAGGAGAGCATTGACTAAGCGCTGGCAAAATTCAACTAAAGTCATTAAACTGATTGCTGATGCTGTTTCAGTTGATCTCAATGAATCAGACATTGGACCTCATGGTGCTAAAACACTTGCTGGCGCATTAGAATTTAACACAAGCTTGCGCTTGTTGAATCTTAGTGGAAATCGTATTGGAGATGAGGGAGCTATAGTATTAGCTGAGGCACTTAAAGTTAACTCAAGTTTACGTGTGCTTAAGCTAACAGGAAGTGCTATTGGCTACAAAGGCATCAAAGCACTGGCAGATGCTTTAGTAGGGAATACCACTTTGTTAAGCCTTGATCTGACTAATAATAAAATTTGCCTCAACAGTATCAAGATTCTCATTCACCTATTAGCAGATAACCACAGCTTGTTACATCTTGGTCTGATAGTGGTCTGTCCGAATTACGCAGCCAAAACAAGCTCATCGGTTTATAGCCTTCAGAGTCTTTCATATGGCTTATCCTGGAGCTTACCCTATGACACCTTATTACAAGAATACCTAAGCGAGGAATCCTTATATTCTAAGAAAATGGATAATGAAGAGGACTCAGTAGATTATGCAGACAGACTCTATGGCTTGTTAAAAAGAAACAAAGGGTTACAGCTAGCTACAGCGTCTAGCATGAACACGACTCAAATTACTACAATCATTCAAAAAGTTACCATGTTGCCGCTTGTTATCACGGATTTAATTGCTGAATTTCACGAATCATTAGAGCTTCAAGCAATACGGGAACAAATGGAGTTATCCATTGATTATTTTAACAACTTTCCACCAAAGCGCCAAGAGTCATCGAACTTAAGTGAACAACCAGCTGAATTTCGATGGTTATTAGCCGATATTCCCAATCCATATGCTAAGAAAAAAGATTGGCGCGCAATTTTAGGTTTCATTAAACAGAAGATTGAAAATGAACCTGAAAATTCTAAAATTAAGGATTTGAAAAAAATTGGAAAAATCTTAGCGAGTGACGCTTGTGATGTAAATAAAGTAAGAACAATCAAAAACATTGTCGAAGGTCATCAAAGCTTTCGTGATACAAAGTGCAGTTTATTTATAAGCTCTAATACCAAGAGGTGCTATGCTGAAATAGCCGATGCAATCAGTGGAAAAACTGCAAACAATGGACAGTAAAACCCAGGTCACTCGCTTGAGGGCACAGCCATTAAGTGAAGCGTTTTATCCCGTGTAACTTACTTTAGATTTTATAATCTGCTACGTATGCACATGAATATCAATGGTTTGCGAGGGGAAAATTATGGAACAGCTCAAAAATACGTATAAAGTTATCGCATTTGCAATACCTATCAGTACAAGTATATTGGTTAGTATGCTTTCAAGTTTTTTTGCACTTTTAATGGTTGCACAGTTAGGTAAATTAGAACTAGCTGCTGCTGCCTTGGCAGTTCCAACATTTATGACAATCATGACAACCTTTTCCATGATATTTTATTCTGTAGGAATCCTGATTTGCCATACCAATGGGCAGCATTCATCACCGAAGATGATTGGCCAGATTGTAAAAAATGGATTCTGGCTGGCAGTTATTTTATTAATCCCATCGAGTATTATTTTATGGAACATTCAAAAAATTTTAATTTTTTGTAAACAAGATCCTGATATTGTGGCACGAACATCCCTTTATTTTCATTTTTCAGTGTTTTCAATGATATCAACTTTAATCTGTGCTATTATTGCTCAGTTCTTTGTTGGAATTGGTAAGTCAAAGTTTACTTTAATAAGCTCTGCTGTTAATTTGCCAATGATATTGTTTTTGTCAAATGGTTTTATCTTAGGAAATTTTGGTTTCCCAAAACTCGGACTTGCAGGTGCCTCTTTTGCAGTTTTTTTAAGCCAAATTCTAAGTTCTATTCCTATTATCATTTACATGATGACCAATAAAAATCTTAAAAAATACTGTATTTTTTCTGGTTCCTTTTGGCCTAATGGAACTCTCATTAGAAAAATATTCACCTTGGGTCTGCCGATTGGTCTTCAATTTGGCGGAGAGTTAGCTGCAATGACTGTCGCCACCTATTTTATGGGATTTTTTGGAGTAACCGCCTTAGCAGCAAGCCAGATTGTTTCTCAATATTCAATACTATTTATCATGATTGTATTAGGTTTATCACAGGGGATGTCCCTTTTGATGAGCGAAGCTTATGCAAAGCAGGATATAGCCCTTATCAGGCTCTATGTTAATTCCAGTTTAAATATTGTTTTAATGTTATTTATACTAATCTTTCCCTTATTTTTCTTTTTTCCAGAAATACTGACAAAGATGTATATTTCTGCTGGTAACATCAATAATAGTAATTTCATGGTTCTAACTAATCATTTATTTGCAATAGCCAGTATTCTTATTTTGATGGATGGTTTAAGAAATATCTTATCTGGCGCGTTAAGGGGACTACAAGATTCAAAAACGCCCATGAAAATAGGTGTTAGCTGTTTATGGCTCGTTTCACTACCTATCAGTTATTTAGTCGCATTTGTTTTTAATGGCGGTCCAGTTGGTCTAAGAGCCGCTTTTATTAGTGGATATGCAGTTGCGGCAATGCTCTTATGGATAAGAGTCCAGAAAAAAATCGCCAACCTTACAGATAAAGAAAGTAGTATTCTCAAGGGCTCCCTTTTGGAAGCATGAGAATTATGCTAAGCCAAATCCTGTTGTAGCATCGAACATCGCATTTAAAAAATTATTTCATAGTCTGCATTGAAAGGGCTTGCGGATATTCCTTTAACTGGAATTGAATGTGGTTTAAGTTCATTAATGTTTCTATATAAGGCATCATCTTGCAGATTAGCGACATTTAAAACTGTTGCTAAATCGTCACAATAAGATAATTCCTCAGTGTCTAATGTATCATTATATAAGAAGATACCCCACCGATCCCATTCTACGACTTCAATTTTATTTAAGCATGCAAGATCTTGATATAACTTGCGATGAATATGTTCATAACCATTGTATTTATTTTCTTTGCTATACGCGCCATAGAAATATGGAGCTGTTTTTTTATTCCGACAATTTGTCCATGCTGCTGCGATTGACATAGATTTGTCCTGAGGAACATCACATAAATCAAAATGAATACTAATACCTTTACTCTGCAAGACTTCATGATTCATGGCTGGATCCCCAAGCAACCATCGATTTTTTTTGTGGCACCAATATTCAACCAAGACTTGTTCGTGATTAAAGTCCTCGATGAAATAGGTACAATACTTATAGCGTGTTCTGGCTGGGATCCCTTTTGCTCGTAATATTCCACAGGTAAATACAGCCTGTGTCCTACAAGTCCCAACAATGCGATCTTCAAATGCAATATCATTGGTAATATCATTGTATCCACACTGTTTAATTCTGTTTAAAATATCTTTGTTATAGCGAATATCCACATCCAAAAGACGTCGTGGTTTTATTTTGTTTTTGTTAATCCCATGAAAGTGTTCGATGACATTCCTTGAGTATTTGAAAATTTCTTCAATATCATTGGGAACGTTTTTTATTAATGGTAAAAAATCTCCAAAATCAGTATATTTGCTTTGTGCTACATAAAAAGCTAGGCAATCATCCTGAAGCATTCATCCTCTCCTCAAAATTAGCTAGGTACCCAAACACCATGAAATCCAAATGGTATACGTGATTTAACCAGCAAACGGCAAATAGGTCCTTTTTCGATATTATCTGCTAAAAATATTACGAGCTGAGATAAATTTTTGTCATTATCATGCACCAAATTGAGCAAATAACGGCTGTCATTATTTAAAGTCTTGTTAGAAGTCGTTACTACAAGGGGCTCTGAACAATAAGCATGTTCTCCAAAATCGAAAATTGTGTGTTGACGAGTATTCAAATCAAAGGCAATAATTGCGTTGTATTCAAACGTTGGTCTTGTATCAAGGGTAGAAGCACACATAAAAAATTTGTCATATTTTTGACCAACATATCTGGCTTCGACTGTTGCAAAATCACCAGATAAAAAAGCTAATTTCTCAATCTTAAGATTATCATTCTTCAGGTCCAATACTATCCTATGTGGGACACTGGGTTTATTTAAGGGCTCCCAAAATTCTTCATTTTTAAAATCACCTTCATAAAAGAAAAGATCAATCATAATAAAGTCTTCTTCTTGGTAGGCATTAATAAAATGATAAGAGTATGTGGGGTAAACCGGATGGCTACAAATAAGTTCCCCATCCTGTTTAGAATAAACGACCAGTAAAGTTTTGTATTCAGGACGCCACATAATATCATGTATCTTATTTTCTGAAGAACTTGGCTCAACGACTAAGGGAAAAAAAATAAAAATCACATAGTCTTTAGTAATAGCAAAATCGTGTATCAGTAAGGGTACATATGGAATATTAATTTTGAAGAAATTAATTAACTCTCCAGATGAACTTAGACAATAATAAGTTAATTCTTTTTTTAGTGGCTCATAACAATAAGTGTTTAAATATTGAGTAATGGGACAAATTTTAGGGTGGGCACTCATTATTTTCCAGGAGTTATCCCCTACAAAATCCCATTTCCCTATGTTTTTTAAAGTCATTGGATCAATTTGAATAGGCGAGCTGCTTTCATGTAAAGCATATAATTTGTTATTAAAAAAAATGATGCTTGTATTTGCAGAACCGCTTTTGTCGCCATGGATACTTATTTTTCCGGCATATTTTTCAATGTATTCCCGATAATAATGGAATATTTTTTTTTTAAAATGGGACTCTATGGTATATTTTTCGGTTTCAATCCATTTATTTGAATAAAATGCTTTTCCTTCTTTAATATTAAAGCAATGAATCATGCCATCACCATCAAAAAGATGATAACCTGGCGTATTTAAAACAAATGGATTAGGGCCATTGCGATAATATAAGCCTTGTAAATCCTCAGGTAAACTGCCAATTATTTGAAGTTCAACTTGATTATACTCAATGCTAACCGGACGCCATATTCCAGTTTGAAAAGTAATGTTTGGCATTATTTCCATTTCCATTCTTTTCTTAACTTTCAGCGTTTTCACAGTTAGGGATTGTTGACTGGGAGGCTATAAATTCAGCTATGAGTTTAACGGTGAGTAGTTCTGGTAATTTTTCTTCTGGGATATCTATTCCATAATTTTTATCAATCGCTACCACAATTTGCAATGCATCGACAGAATCAAGGTTCAATCCTTCATTTCCAAATAATTGGATATCTTCGTCAATTTGTTCTGGCGCTATTTTCAGCCTACATGCTGACACTATCAATTTGCAGATGTCCTCTTTTAGCTTTAACATATCGTGAGTTCCTTGTCGATGTTTTATAGACAAAGCATTCTATTAAATTTCATTATTTTCAGCAAGACAAATACGAAGACAAATACGAGAGAGGAAACAATTTTGCACATGGTTGTTTAGGGCACGCTTCCTGACGGCCATATCTTTATACATAAATAGTTAGGTACATTTTTTATTTGTGCCAAAAGTGTTATTAGCTTAAAATGTAACTCGAACCTAGGTCATGTTATAGTCATTTAGCATTGAAAGATAGCATTACCCAACATGGACCTTATCCGTTAAATTATCAAAGGGAATTCACTTGTTCGATCATATCTCTGATATTTGCTCTCATTACTCCCTGAAAGAAGCGATTGTTTCATCAGCAAAACGACTGACTTATGGTGAGATGCTCACCTGTGTTAATCGATGTGCAACAAATTTAGAAAAAATGGTTTCTGGGAATATTGTGGCTTTCACAGTAGCAGATCGTATGGCCGCTATTATACTCATGTTAGCTTGCATTAAAATTAGAAAAATTTTTGTGCCAATTGAGCATGAGACTGCAGAAGTTAATAAAATAGCCATGCTTCGTGTGGCAGCTTGCAATGACTTAGTAAAAACGCTGGATATGGATTCTGGTTTGATGTCGATACAGCAATTCAATTTTTCACCAGTGTCTTCTCATATTGATTTAAATGGTATTATGTCAATCATGTTTACCTCAGGAACCACTGGGGCTCCCAAAGGAGTAAAAGTTTCTTATGCTGGAGTCATCAATTTACTGAAAGAACCTGATTTTTTTTCTTTAGAAAGTGATGATATCTTTGCGACTTATTCTCCATTATCTTTTGACGCTTCTACTTTTGAAATTTTTACACCACTGCTCAATGGGAATAAACTGATTATATTAGATAAGCATCAAGTCATTGATCATAGGACTCTTTCACAAATAATACAACGTGAAGAAATTACTGTATTTTGGATGACTGCCGGGCTTTTCAACACCTTGGTATTGGCTGATCTCATATCAGGCTTAGGCAAAATTAAAAAATTATTCATTGGTGGAGATAAGGTAGACATTTTTGCTGCCAGACGCTTTATTGAACATTCACCCGCTACCTTACTTTTTAATGGTTATGGGCCCACAGAAAATACAGTATTTAGTACCGTAGCTGCTTTAACAAAAAATAGTTTAAATGATAAATCCGATCTCATTCCTATTGGCCGACCTGTTCGTGGAACCCAATGTGTCATAAGAAATAAGGATGGTGAATTGACTACAACTTTTCCAGCAACTGGTAGGTTGCTGCTATCTGGCTGCAGTTTAACACAAGGTTATGTTGGTCTGACACAAGATAATGCCTTCATCCCACATGATGAGGCGATTAGTGGGTATTTCTATGATACGGGGGATGATGTATTTTATGATGAAACGAAGACCTATTATTTTTTAGGACGCAAAGATAAACAAACGAAGTTAAATGGTTATCGTATCAACTTAGCAAGTATAGAAGAGCGCTGTAAGCAGGGTGGGCTTTCAAAGCTCGTTTATGCATACATATCATCCTTGGCAAGTGGTTTGGTGATCATTGGACATACTTCAAGCTGCAATATCAATGAGCATGCCCTGTTAAAAGAAGTACTAAACTCATGGGAATTACCTAAAAAAATTTTTTTCATAGAAGACTGGCCCTTAACTTTCAATGGCAAAATTGATTATAAAAATCTTGAAGCTAGGGCTGAAAAATTATTATTTGAAACAGTACAAACAATCCTTGAAGAGGATCGTTTATGCAAATTAATCGTTGACAAAACGAATATTGCCATTATCAATCGCGATGCAAATTTATTTGATTTAGGATTAGATTCAATCACTCTAGCCTGGTTACAATCTGAAATTGAAAAAACATTTCATGTATCATTAGATATTTTGGATATTTATGAGGCTGGAACCCTCGGACGTTTAGAAGAAAAGATCAATACTAAAATAAAAGGAGAGTAAGGTGGAGGAAAAATTAAGAGAAATTGTTAGGTCACTGTATACAGATGTTTTTTCAACCGGAAATTGTCCTGCTGTGGATAGTCATTATCATGAGGATGCTATATGTCATTTCAATGGTAAAAAGCTACCTATTTCATCTCTAAAATCTTCAATGTGTGATTTTGTAGAACAACATTCTGAAATAAAAACAACCATCGAATCATTAATTGTCGATGGTAATCGTACGTATGCGAGATTAACTCGAGATGTGACTGAAAAAGAGAGCAAAGAGCGTCGCAGAATTAATATTATGGTTGAAAAATATTTTGTTGGTGAAAAAATACAAGAATTATGGTTTATGGTTGATGACGCAAAATATACAGCAATGTGGGACAGGTAAGGATGGTGTGCATTTTTAAGATGGAGTTTTTCTCAAATGGAAAAAAATATTGCGATAATTGGTTCAGCTTTTTCTTTGCCAGGTGCAAGTAATTTCAAAGAATTTGAAACAATGACTTTTTCAGGTAGTGATGCTTTTTGTTTTCCAAAATATCGGCTTAATAAGGGGGAAAATTGGATTGATCGCGCTGGTTATTTAACTAATTGGTCTATGTTTGATTATAGACTTTATGGATTATCGCTACGCGACAGTTTGATTATAGACCCACAACATCGACTCTTTATACAACATTGCTGGAAAGCGATTGAAAATAGTGGTTATAATCCAAAAGCGCTTCCTGATTACGTAGGGGTTTTTTCAACAGCATCTGATACGGATTATGCAAATTTAGTAAAACAAGATGCTAATTTTTCGAATCAATACAACCCTTTTGAAATTGAAATTGGCTCAAACAAAGAGCAGCAAGCATTACGAGTCTCTTATTTATTAAATTTAAAAGGCCCAAGCTATAATGTCCAATCCGCATGCTCTAGTGGGCTCCTAGTTATTCATACTGCAATGCAGGCACTTTCATTGCATGACTGTGATCTTGCCTTAGCAGGAGGCGCTTGTTTCCCTATGCCACTTTATACAGGCTATGAATATAAAGAAGGCATGAACCTATCAAAAACAGGCACCATTAGTTCCTTTGATCGAAGGGCAGATGGCATGGTGCCTGGCTTTGGCTCTGTGGTTTTTGTGCTTAAACGTTTGGCCGATGCGATAAGAGATCGTGACTCGATACTGGCGGTACTTTTAGCTAGCTCAGTTAATAACGATGGATATGTCAAGTCTAGTTATACGTCGCCAAGCTCCTCTAGTATCTCAGAAAATTTAATGCAATTGTTAAAAAAAGCCAATCTTAACCCAGCAGAAATTGACTTAGTCGAGGCTCATGGCTCTGGCACTCATATCGGTGATGTAATCGAAGCAGCAGCCTTGCGCAAAGTATTTCCTGCAACAAAAGGGTCTGATTTTTGTACAGCGGTATCTTCAGTTAAGTCCTCCATTGGCCATCTTGATACGGTGGCAGGACTTGCGGGCTTATTACGCACTGTAATTCAAGTGAAACGACAGGCGATAGCGCCAGCTGCTAATTTTAAGCAACTGAATCATAATATTTCCTTTGAGCAAACTTCATTATATATCCCTACAACAGAGACTGTTTTAAATAGAAACATGATAGGGGTAGTGAATTCTTTGGGTATAGGTGGAACAAATTGCGCCATACTCGTTCAGTCTGCACCCCCTCATTTAAGATCAATGGACACAGTAAATAATGAGATAATTTTTTATATCGGTGCCGAGTCACGCCAACGCTTACAAATGTTAAAAAAAACAGCCGGTGCAAAAATTGTGGAATCAGCTGCTGATATGCGAGATATTGCATTCACATTTACCAGACGTGCGTTAAAAAAACCATATCTGTGTAAATGTATGATTCAAATCAGAAGCAAAGAAATTGTTCAATTGGAACTCATTAAAAAATTTGATACTACTCTGGATAAAGATCTATTAGTAACTAAAAACAGTGATGGCATAGCTTTAGATCTTGAAGTCTCAGAAATCGACCCAGCGTCTTTTGTTGAATTGCCGATTGGTTTAGAAGAGAGCAGCATTAGTAAAGACACGAATAGCGCGGCACAGATATTGCGTAGCATCTGGCAAAAAACTTTATTGATATCGGAGTTCAATGATCTCACCTCTTTTCATGATGAAGGCGGCCATTCTTTATCTGCACTGAGTCTATTAGATGAAATTAATAAAGGGTTTAATATTAAGTTTGATCTAGATTGGGTTTATCAACATGATAGATTTCGGCAACAACTTGAGTCTATTCGTCTTTCAATGTTGAAAAATACAAATAGTCAGTCTGTAAAGTTAATACGTAGGCCCAAAGTTAAAGCCAAACAAAAAATGATTTTTGTACACGCCAGCCTTTCCGGCTATGAACCATACAAACCTTTAGCGGGGCTTATTGACCCAAATGTAGAAATTATAGGCATTGATTCTTATAATCTGTATGCAGAAAAGCAAGATATTATTTATGATATGGATGGTTTAGTTGATTTATATATTTCTGATATTGAAAAATTTTTACCGGATCATTCAGTCCCATTGCTATTAGGTGGATGGTCTTTAGGTGGCATGATCGCACATAAAATGGCAGAAAAACTAAGCTTAAAGTATAAAATTTCAGGACTTGTAGGGATTGATTCTATCATTTTTCAGCAGCATTATGCTCTTCTTTTTGAAGACTCATCATTGAATTACTTTATGAATGAAAACCTGACTATTCTTACTTGTGAAGATAATAGATTGTCTGAAATATTTCATGCAGAACGAAAAATGGCTCGCATATTTTCACGAGTTATTAATGATGTACCTTTTCTTAATATTATTGCCACAAAAAGTCGTTTAGAGATTACAAATCAGGGGCTCATCAGTGCCTTTTCACTTGCAAAAATTGATAATGGGTGGGGAAAAAGCGAATTTGACAAAATTTTATACATCGATGCTGATCACATGCAAATAGTCAGTGAAACGAATATGGCAATGATTGCTCAACATATTAACCAGTTCATGAGGCAATCATGTATTACCATGTAATTTTATTTAAATTCGCTACGACATTAACTTCTGATGAGGCTTATCATCTGTTTCATGAAATTGGAGAATTGCAAAAAGAAATCTCACAGATTGTTTCGTATCATTTCGGAGCCAATGATGGCGCTAATGCTCATAATAAAACCTTTAGTCATTGCTTTGTGATGACCTTTGCAAATAAAAAAGATCGCTATCTTTATCAAAACCATCCATTGCATCAAGCCTTTATTAAAAATCGATTGGAACCATTATTAGATGATGCGATAGTTTTAGACTTTGATGGTCTATAAGATCATGACATATTCTAAAAATGAACCATTAGCAATCATCGGTATGGCCTGCACCGTCCCAGGTGCAGATAATTATGCAGCATTTTGGGAGCAATTATGCAAGGGAAAGGTTTGTTTTGAAGATCTATTAACATGTGATATGTCTCCAGATCTTCGTCCAAAATGTGACATACTGAATACTGAGTTCTTTGATGCTGCGCGTTATGGTATTAACGAACAAGAAGCATTGTTAATGGATCCGCAACTTAGACAATTTCTCATGTTAGTAGAAACTGCATTTGCTGATTCAGGATATTGCAGTGGTCAAGGATTAGGAATTGTAGGTGTTGTCGCATCTCAAGCTTGTAATGCAACTTATCATGATTATTTGAGCACATTAATAGCTCAGGGACAAATAGCGAAGCTACCTGAATTACTCGAAAATGTGAATAAAGGTGCTGATTTTCTAGCAACGCGTACTTCTTATGTATTTGATTTAAAAGGCACGGCATTTAATTTGCAAAGTGGTTGTTCCTCTTCATTGGTTGCTGTAGTTGAGGCAGCGCATTTAATTTGGTCTAAACGCTGTGATGCAGTCGTTGCAGGTGGAATAACTGTGACCTATCCTTTGCACGGAGACTATAGCTTCCAATCTGGCTCCATTTATTCCAAAACAGGCGTATGTCGTCCTTTTGATGCCGATGCTGACGGTACAGTTCCTGCTAGTGGCGGAGGTGTCATCATTATTAAATCTTTGTCAAAATCTTTAGAAGATGGCGATTATGTCCACGCGATCCTTCGTGGCGCAGGAAGCAATAATGATGGTGCCCGTAAAGTTAGTTTTAGCGCACCCTCAATAGAGGGTCAATTAGAACTTCTAAAGCAGACTTACGATAACGCAGGGTTATCTGTAGATCAATTAGCATTTATAGAATGTCACGCTACTGGTACAGTTGTTGGCGATCCCATTGAGGTACGCGCACTTCAACGCTTTGTCGACAGTTTTCAACAAGCTGAAAGTGGCCATCCTATATATCTTGGTTCTGTTAAAGGAAATATAGGTCATCTATTTTGGTCTTCTGGCGTCATTTCACTCATCAAGTCAATACTGGCGCTTAAACATGGGATCTATCCCGGGACAGCTGGATTAATGACGACAAATCCTTTGCTAAATATTCAGAATTCACCCTTTGTAATGTCTTGTAAAAACACCATGCTTGATTTACAAGTTCGTAATTGTTGTGGTGTCAGTTCGTTTGGTGTTGGTGGTACCAATGCGCATATAATATTAGAACATGTTCAAAGTAACCCACCTTCAAAAGCTGTTTCCTTAGAAATTCAAAACTTACATCGTTACACTTTAGTCCCAAATAATCATAGTAAACAATTAGAGTCTGTCACCACAACTACGTACTGCGGTTTATCAGCGGCATTTATGAATCCCGCTAACAAGTCGTCCGACGTCGAACCTAGGATGTCCATAATTGAAAAAAAGTCTTCGTCAGAAAAGATCGATAAAATGCTATTTGACCACGAAACACTTTGCTTAAGAATGATAGATATTTATAAAAATAGCTTATCAGTATCAGATATAAGTGTTACTAGCAATTATTTCGACTTATATGGCGATTCCATAACGGCTGTGTGTATGATTGCTGATATAAATAAACTATGTGGGGTCATACTCTCTCAAGATGATATTTATAAATTTCCAACTCCAAAAATGCTTGCTTGTAGAATTGGTGAATACCTTGCCATTAAAATGAAAGACCCGGTTATAACAACCACATTGCAGAAATACCTTAATCCATTTCAAAACCGTTTCTACTTACTCGAAAAGTTGCAGCGCGGATCCTTTAGCAATTACAACGTCCCCCTATGTTTAAAAGCAGATACTGCTTTAGACTGGGATAATTTTATAAAAACGCTTGAAGAAATTTTGGGCAGCATTCCAGCATTTACATGCAGATTAAAGTGGACTGGTGCTGGCATTGAATTATTCGACAGGCGAGAGCGAATGATCAAAGCAGACTCAATCATACTGTCTAATCACGATGATATTGATACTTATTTTAGAAACTTTTTTGGTCATAGATTTGATTTGGAAAAAGGTCCTAGTGCTATTATTGTAAATGTACAGTATAAAAACCATCATTTTTTGGCAATTAATTTTCCGCATTTATTAATGGATGGTGCAGGTCTTGAAAATTTATTACGCAAAATAGAGCGGAAAATAAATGATCATAGGCTTGATCTATCCGACTCTATTCCTCCAAATGAGGGACAAATTTTGCGAACTCAAGACCAACATTATTGGCAATCTCGTCTAATGGGCCTAAGTCCTACTAGCTTATACGAAGCAGATACAGGATCTCATAATGCTAGTGAATTATCTAATATAGCAAATGAATATAGTATTATAATATCTAAAGAAATATGGGACATGTCTAGGCAGATTTGTCGATACTATGAAACCACACCTTTTATCGTTTTCTACGCTTGTTTAAATCTATGGTTGGCGATTAGGACTTCTGACAAAAAGATTTTAACTGGAACAACATTAAACAATCGCGATCACCTAACTTTGAAACACATCGATTGCCGAATTAACAATGTGCCACTTGCTATTAATATTAATAATTTGGAAGACTTTCTAGGTATTTTGGAAGAAACAAAAAAAAGTTTTTCCGAGGCTGTCCTTCACTCAAGTATGCCTCTTGACTCGATTGTATCTTCAGCAAAATTGAGAGGAAGTCCATATCAAATTTTATTTATGTTTCACAATCAAAACCGTGGTTACAGCATTAATATAAAAGATGTGATATGGAAGGAAGCTGAATTTCGTTATAAACCGCTTTACGCGGAGGTTTGTTTAAATTTTCAAGTTAATAAAGATCAGTTAATTTTAACAACCTATTATGACAAACAGCGCTTTCAGGAATGTACTATTAGGTCTATGATAGACGAATATCTAAGACTTTCGCATCATTTTATAAATCATTTAGATAAGGCAATTTTATATGCTTAATGGAATTAAAAAGCATGTTGTATTTAATTTTGTAGATAATTTTCTTGTTGCTGCCCAATGTTATGAGAATAGAACAGCCATAATTTTTGAAGATCAGTCGATAAGCTATCGTGAACTACATACGCAAGTACTTTTATGTGCACAACAGTTTAAATCAATGTCTATAGAAGAGGGGGCAGCAATCTTGCTTTGTATACCACGAAGCATTTCTTTAATTGTTGCCATGATTGGGTGTCAATACTGTGGCATCCCTTATATCCCCATTGATTTTCGAATTCCAGCTCAGCGTCTTCTTATGATGACAGATGCATTAAATGGTGGCTTTGTTGTTTATGACCCAAATTTACCACTTCATCCGGGCTTAGCTTTGATGCCATCGTTTGTTCCAAAGTTAGTCTTCAACACTAATACAAACTGGGATCGTATCATTCCATCGCAACGGATTGGGTCGGAGACATATAGAATTTTTACTTCTGGCTCTACTGGAGAACCAAAAGCTGTAAAAATAAAAATCAACAGTTCCAATAATCTTCTAGATTTTTTTAATGATCTTCTGATAGATGATTCCAATCATAAAGTACTTTCTGGCACTTCCCCAGGATTTGATATCTTTTTTCTTGAATACGCACTACCTTTGTCAGGTGGTAATATATTAATATTAGCAAGTGAACGACAAGCCAGTTCTCCTCAAGATTTGGCTCGATTATTGATGGATTATTCACCAACGATTTATCAATCGACACCCTCATCATTAAAATGTTTATTACCTTATTTATCATCTGCATACCATTTCAAAAATTTGTTGGTTGGAGGCGAAATGTTGGGGCAACAATTAAGTGCTATATTATATGCTCGCGCCGACAAGGTTTATAATGTCTATGGGCCTACAGAAACAACCGTTTGGTCCAGCATCCAATCCATTGGATGTCCCGGAGAACAAAAAATAGGGAGTCCAATTCAAAACACAGTCATTGATATTGTTGATGATGAGGGTCTATCTGTTGCTATGGGTACAATAGGGCGCATTATTATTGGAGGAATCGGTCTTGCTTTAGGCTATTTTGGAAATACTCACCTTAATACAGCAAAATTTATTTACAATGAATCCGATTCAAAATGGTGGTTCCACACCGGGGATATGGGTTATATTGATAAGGATGGTAAATTAAATTATGTTGCACGGGATGAGGAATTTATAAAAATAAATGGTCATCGTGTTGATCCCGTGGAAATTGTTGATGCATTAGAATCACTTCCTTTCATTGAAGAAGCTGCGGTGATTCCATTAATTGATCATAATGAGATAGACAGTTTGGTAGCCTTTATTAAATTATCCACAGAAAACAAATTTACTGATAGAACAAAAGAGTCTATAACTTATTTATCTGAAATTCTCCCGCGGTATATGGTGCCACGTTTCATACGCCAAGTAGATAGTTTTACACGCACTCCAAATGGAAAATTAGATCAAAAAGCATTACGAAATTTAATGGATAATGATTCTTTTACTGGTAAAACCTTTCAAACAGCAATACAAAATGAAATTGCAGCCTTACTTTCGAAATATATTAATATCAACCATATCAATGAATACGATAATTTTTTTTCATGTGGTCTCACATCAATGCATGCGGTATCATTCCATCTTGAGCTACTTAGTCAATGGCCACAGGTTGAATTATTTCAGATTTTTGAAAACCCCACACTCATAAGTCTGAACAATATACTCGAGCCAATGGCATCTCTGGCATACAATGAATGATGATTACCGCAGCTAATGCTATTTATTGATTCAATAAAAGGCTGGAGGGTCAATAAACAAGGATATTAAGCATGACAAGATTTTTCAATAAAAATATATTTAATTCTTCTATGCTAAAGGAGAAGCCTCTTGTTTTCCATGGTGCAATTTCACATTGGCCCGCCTTAGGAAAATGGACCAATGCCTATTTAATGGATATTTTAAGAGACAGCGACTCACGAGCCAACAATCTCTTTGAATTTAATTCAAATTATAAACGTAATAGATTATCCAACCATACTGTGAAAACTGGATTTGAACAAGTGCTTTACGGAGATAAGGCTTCAAAGTTCTACCTAGCTCGCCAGCCATTACGAAATAAAGAAGAAAAGCTAATAGAAGATATTCAAGTACCAGATTGGATAAAGAATAAGATATTTCATCAGCCGAATCTTTGGGCCGGGCAAAACCTGTCTCTATCACCTCTACATTATGATTCAACAGATGGATATTTATGTCAGATTGCAGGATATAAGAGAGTTTATTTATTTTCTCCGGATGATAGCTTATATCTTTATCCAATGTCACCTTTAACCAATGGTCAATTCAATCTAAGTCAGATAAGTCATGTTCATAATGCACCAGTGGATATCTATCCTGAATTTTTGCATGCTACAACACGTTCTATACTTCTAAAACCAGGTGATTCGCTTTATATACCGCAAGGTTGGTGGCATCAAGTTTTTAATATAGGGCATTCGGTTGCGGTTAATTTCTTTTTTACCGATAAGATCAAAGGATTTTCGCCAAAACAAGAAATATTAAGGTATCAAGCCTGTAAAAATTCGGAAAAACCTGAAATTGATCATATTTTAAATCGTGGTAATTACGAATCATGTTTAGACAATGCATTCGCTCTATCCGAAAACAATTCCTTAGAATATGCATGTTATTTTGCTCTTACATACTTTGAGGAATACTTAAAAGCAAAGTTTATAATGCAATTTTTTTCAGAGTTCACTATTACAAATGACGCAATGAGCAATGAACTTCAGTCTTTGGCTATTTGTTTGTTTAACAGTAGGCAATCTGAAAGCGAAAGCTATTATCGTAATCTTGAACAAGCAAATAATCACCTTAAAAAGGACTGTGGTTGGCATATTCCTGATCCTTTCATTAAAAAATGGATTAACCTTTCACAAAAGATGTTACTGGGGCATTTACCAAGTATCAAATCAGAAGACATAAAACTTTTACTAGAAGAAATAAAAGCTTTCTGTGTGCCTTCCCAGCATACGCTTGGCAAACAGTTCTCCGCATGATAGGTCGGGTAGCCGAATCCAGTCTCACAAATTCGGCTTTCCACCACCGTACGTAGTCGAATCGAGCCTGTCTGTAGCGAAATGCTAAATTTTTTAAAAAAGCCTCTTCATTTGCTGAGTTTATTCTATTTTATTTTGCAGTTGAGCTATAGCTTGCTCAGATAGTCCAGTAAACAGAATGATCTCATCAACCGACTTGTTTGCTTTTAGCATATTAATCGCTATTTTCTCAATTCCCCTTGCCTCACCTTCTACCAATCCCTCAGCATATTTATCCATAATAAGTGTTTTTTCTCGGCTGACTTGATCCCAGTAGCTTTCATAAAGATTAAGCTCTCCTGGCGTATAAGCTGATTCTTCGGCAAGTTCTAAGGCTTGTGCTATTTCTGGTACTTCAAGAAGATCCTTTGAAACGGTTGTCGTTTTTTCATCAATTTCACGTAAAAACCGTAACCATAATAATCTTAATTGTTTTTCTTGCGACGATTGAATGGGGAATTTAGGTAATTCAATAAAAATAAGTTGTAAATGTTCTATCAAATCACTGTGGCCAGCATCTCCTTTTTTTACCAACTGATAGTGGTGATACCACTCAGACGTTGCTTTTTCATAAATTTCAGCAACTATACCTAATCCATAAACAGGCTGGAGAAACTTATATTCTTCTCCCTTTTCCAGTTGTTTTACAAAGGCCTGGCTGGTTCCAAATAATAATCGTTGTTTAAAATGATCGGTCCAATTCATTTGCATCTCAACGATAAAGACCCTTCCTTGTGCATCAGTACATTTTACATCAGCAATGGTGCGTTTGAATTCAGGAATAATTGGAACCTGTTCATTTTGCAGATAAGTCAATGTAACAATAGGACTATTGGGGGACAATGGAAGCAAGGCATTTAAAAAACTAATTAATAGCTTCGGGTGTTCACCAAATATCTTTTTAAAGACTACATCGGCTTTTGGGTCAAGGTATCGTGACATGATATTTCATCTCTTCTTATTCATTTAATTTCAAGTGACCATCGTTTGATATAATTTCTCATGTAGTCTCTTTTGTACCTATGCAGCTATTGGTAATTCAAATAAGCCTTGGCAATGCTTTTTCCATCGATAATTATCAAAGGAAACCACCGTGCTTGATGGTTCATCTGCTTTATTTAATGGGGTAATCCCATCAATGCCGTGATGACAACGTTCTTCATTATAATAATTTTGAAATAATTCGAGCTTATTCTGCAAATCGTAGGCATTCCAGTAAAATGTTTTATCTAGTATCTCTTGTCTTACTGAACCAATCAATCTTTCAATAAAAGGGTGCGACGTTGGAACATAGGGAACTGATTTAATTTCTTCAATATCCAGAATACGTAAATTGGCCTTCCATCGATAAAATTGAAAGAGTGGATCATTATCTGAGCTTAAATAGTTAGGTAGTAGTTTTTTAGTAATAATTTTGTTAAACATGCAGCATAAATCGTTACCAGTCACATCACCACCATGGGTTGAAAAACCAATAATGCGGCGCGTGAATTGATCCATAACTACCATAATCCAATGGGTTTTTAAGTGAATGGATTCAGAACGAAATAAATCAATAGACCAAAGGCTGTCTTTCATATGGCCAATAAAAGTTAACCAAGATGGCCCTGTGTCTTTAGGGTCGTTTTTATAGTGTTTACTTAACACACGTCTAACAACATCCTTATCAAGGACAATACCAAATGCATCTGCTATTTGCATAGCAATTCTTCGGTAGCCATAACTGGGATTACGTTGTTTCATTTCGATAATTAAACTGACAATTTTTTCATCAGGTCCTTTGGGCCCTGGTTTTTTTGATGATTTATTTGAAAATAAAAGACGATATTTACGATTTACTAAGGCCTTATGAAATTTTAGTAATGTGGCTGGTTTTAAGAGGATGGCAATCCGTGTTAATCGCTTTGCACTAATCATTGAGGTGAAAAGACCAAAAGTAATTTTTTCAAAAAAAGTTAACCTCGGTCCTCGTTTTTGGTTCCGAGACAATGTTATTAATTGTTGGCGTAATACCATGTTTTCAGCAGCTATAGCACGAATGCCACCAGGAGACAGTAACCTCAGGCATAAAACAATATAACTAAATATGAATGCTATTAATTTCATCATACCGTCAATTATACTATAAAAACATCAAGATTCATTGACCGTATGCAATATTTTAATTTGGAATCAAGAATTCGCTACAGACACGGTTTTTCATTACTCCTCGTGAAACTTTAGAGCCGTTTGTTGATTAGCACCCCCCCTTTGTTGCAAGCTTGTAATGTAAGCCCAGCTAGGATAAAATTACTGACTAGATTATAGTCATAAAGAGAAAAAAATAATGCTTTCATGCAGTGATGTTACATCTTCAGAAGTAAACCAAAAAATTGAATTGATACTAATTCTACAAGCTCATCCAATACCCGGGAATTATGATGAAATCAACCATATGGAAATTGTATTTTCACAATTGAACATTATGAAAATAGTACCACATTACTCTAATGCAGCAGTGTTATTAGAAGGGCTTACTCAGGACATACAACCAACAGAACGAGTAAGCGGCGATAATTTGAAATTTATTGAAGAAATGTTCCCAAAACGTAGCAATTTTTGTGATTTAGATTTTGAACAGTTAACTCTAACTCAAAAAAGATTATTAAATAATAAAGAAAGTGTGCTTTTTTTGTTCCAATTAGGGTTGATTTCCTGTATTTATAAAACAGTTCAATCTGGGGTAGATAAGGAAAAGGCGCTTGCTGATTATGCTAAAACCTACAGTGAAAGTTTAAAGAATTTCCCTCGATTATTAAAAAAAGCAACAGGAAAAAAAATTATCTCATTAAGAGACCTTAATTCAATAAGTGAATTACAAGATTATCAAAAATTTGAACACGTAGTTCAACAAAAAAATCCCGATATGTTTATAAAACGAGAAAAAGATGCCTTAGATTCTGTACTGGTGGCTGCAAAAAAAAGTGGCAAAAAACACATTATTCTGATTTTTGGTAAAGCTCATGCTTCAGGATTTGTAACTCTTATTAATACTATTTACCGCGATCGCATAACTTTGAAAAATTGCATTGATTCGACAGAAGGTTTTTATGGTCCTGATAATATAAAAAAATTACAACTAGAAAGGAATCAGGCTCTGGATGATTATGAATCCTGCCAATATCAAAATGCGAAAGGGGGATTTGAAAGAGCCGTTTCCTTTTGGAGGGCCACTCCAAATTCTACTGCTCCAAAATTAAATTTTTTATTAGATGCTGAATTTAATTTAGGTTCATGTTTGTATAAAATGGCAGAAACCAATCAAATTTCTTATAAGACGTCTATTCCTCACTTGAAGCATGCCAATACTTTAGTACAAATTTTAACTACCAGCGACGAAGATATAAAAAAGGTTAGTAATCTTTTTTTTGAAGCCGTAAAACGCCATAGAGTGATTTCTTTTTTTAACAAACGCCACATGCCCCCTACCATAGCACAACTCATTACAAGTTATTCTGATGAAAATGAATCTCAATTGGAAAAGGTTTTGGCCTCTTCTGGGAGTCAAGAACACGCGAAATTGACTCCATCATAATTAATAGCTTTAAATATAGACAGTTCATTTTTTCAAGAACACGAGTCATAATTGAATATTAATGTGACATTTGTTTAAATTTTAAGACAATTTTGGTCATTAAGTATTAGTTTATAATGGCCCACAACCTGCTTTTATACAATAACTCAGGCTTGACTTAGGTGTGAATGTTAGGTTTGATGGTGCAATGGGTTCGCTTGTAGTCTTAAAGAATGAGCTTTGTAATAACAATAATGTCTCAGGCACTCTTACCGAAGGCTCTCTTTGCTGGACTTTAATAGCAGTTGGATGCATACTTTGTTGTTTTCGCAGCATTTTATCAGCTATACGTATAAGTGTGTCATAATCTCCTTTTATACCTTTTACTGGATCTTCCCAAAAATCATCCCAACAAAGCAACCCCCAGCTCCTGCAAAGAAACCCATTATTTCAATACACCTTTGCAATTATTACCACCGCCACTATATCCAGCAAATTTTGTACCCATTTTGGCTTCGCAGGGGCCTTTACAAACTGTAGACAACACCCCAGGAAACGGTGCAGATACAGTTATTCCCACATCAGCCATCCCACGCCCAAAGCATGTACATTCACAATTAACCGTAAGCGAAATAGTATAACTTGGGGATATAAAGATTGTCTGTACAAAGATTAAGCTGAAAAAGAGAATACTATAGCTTTTGATTGAATTAATTTTCTTCCTTTGAATATACATAATATGCTCCTTTTTTGTAATTTCTTAATAAAGTATAGCCAATTTCTGGGTTAATAGGGCAAAAGCAAACATCTGTGGTGCTTGTCCTATAAAAATAAATGAAGGGGTCCTGGGTGAGTAGGACGGCCAGATCACTCCGAACCTCAGATTAAAGGAGTCGCAGAATGCTTAAAATAATCAGCTGCAGTTTCGCCGTAAGCATCTTGTATAGCCGGATTAGCTCCTGATTCAATTAATAGCTGATAACAAAATGCATACTTTTTGCAAGCAGCCCAATGAAGCGCTGTACGCTGAACTTTTGGGTTATCATCTTGCGCGTTAATATCTTTAACTATCTCTATACATTTTTGGGGATCGTTTACATTATTATTTGTTGCGGCTCTTCTTAACCATTTTCCCGTAATTAAATCCAAGTTGTAACCCACAAACAACAAAAAGAGAGATTAGTTTAAATTTCTGTCATTGCGCCCACAAGTATGGGAATTTAGGTCTGTGTGTGTTATTATATGGTAATTTTTATTACATGAAGATTAAAAAATGCATAGAAGAGATAACAAAACAGCCAGTCCTGAGACTACTAAAATTCAATTAAATGAGGTATGGCCATTTATTCGGAATAAAGATTATCAACAGGCTTTAAAAATGCTTGATAAAATGGAGCCTTCTGACCAATGTCTTTTTGCTAGAGCCTGCTGTTTTTCAGATTTAAAAAAATATCAAGAGGCCTTAGATTGTCTTTCCTTGATGCAGATACCTACAAAAAATTCCCAATTATGTCAGGGCCGCGCTTATGCAGCTCTGAATGACTACGACGCTGCTGTTCATGCTTTCAAAAAAATCCATGGTTGGAAGAGAGATAAAGCCACTTTGAATAATTTAGCCCGTTGTTACAGGGCAATAAATCAGCACGATGAAGCCATTAAAACGTATCTAAGCATATCGAATTGGAAACAGGATGATGATATTTTGCAAAACCTGGCACTTACTTATAAAGAAATCGGTCAAAACGATAAAGCCATTGAAACTTTCAAAAGCATGCGTAATTGGAGTAAAAAACCATTAGCCCTACTTAGTTTAGCCAGAATGCATGAAGACATCGGTAAATACAGTGAGGCCATAAGGTATTTTAAAACCATACCGAATTGGGAAAAGGATAAAAAGACATTAATCTCCATGGCAGTTTGTTATGAAAAATCAGATCAGTATGATCTGGCCATTAAAACCTTGCATAGCATTCGAGGTTGGGAGAAGGATCAAACCACTTTGAATAATTTAGCCCGTTATTATAGGGCATTTAATCAGCACGATGAAGCCATTAAAACGTATCTAAGCATATCGAATTGGAAACAAGATGAAAATATTTTGCAAAACCTGGCACTTGCTTATAAAGAAATCCGTCAATACGATAAAGCCATTGAAACTTTCCAAAGCATGCGTAATTGGAGTAAAAATACATTAGTTCTCTTTAATTTAGCCAGAATGCATGAAGACATCGGTGAATACAGTGAGGCCATAAGGTTTTTTAAAACCATACCGAATTGGGCACAGGATAAAAAGACATTAATCTCCATGGCAATTTGTTATGAAAAATCAGCTCAGTATGATCTGGCCATTGAAACCTTGCATAGCATTCGCGGCGGGGAGAAGGATCAAACCACATTGATTAGTTTAGCCCGTTGTTATGAGGCAATGAATCAGAACGATGAAGCCATTAAAACCTATCATAAAATACCAGGCTGGCACATACAGAAAGACTCTTTAATTCCTCTTGCCCGGTGTTATGCCAAAATGGAACATTTACAACAGGCTATCCAAACCTACCAAACCATTCCTGGTTGGGATAAAGACAAGGATACTTTAATTGATTTGGGACGATGTTATAGTGATATGAAACAGTTTGATAAAGCCATTTCCATGCTTCACTCAATTTTCAATTGGAAAAGCGATAAAGCTGTATTGATTGGTTTGGCGCATGCCTATCAAAACATGGAAGAGTATAAGAAAGCAGTGGATACTTTTGAATCCATCCCAAACTGGGAACACAATAAAATAATATTGCTCGGTTTGGCTCGTTGTTTTCAAAAATTGAACAAGTATGACTTGGCACTCGGATGTTATCATAAAATCCAAAATTGGGGGCAGGATAAGGAAGTCTTAGTATCCTTGGCTCGTTGTTATGAGGAAATGGAATGGTTTGATAGGGCTTTGCAAAGCTACCATCAAGTCTATAACTGGCAAAAACAAACAGAAATAGTATGGGGAATAGCCCACTGTTTTGAACTTATGGAACAATTAGACGAGGCTTTAGATGTACTTAAATTGATTCCCAATTGGAGTCAAAATTCGAAGGTTTTACTTGAATTAGCACGTCTACACGAAGCCTTTCAGCAAACTGACCACTACGAGCAGGCTATTTACGTGTGTAAAGCCATTCCCAATTGGGAAAACGATAAGACAATACTCCTCGCTATAGGCCGCTGTTATGAAAAAATGGGGAAATACGACGCCGCCCTAGAGACTTTTAAATCCATTCAAAATTGGGATCAAGACCAAGACATCCTGCTTACTTTAGCTCGCACCTACCAAACGATGGAGCTGTATCAGAAAGCCATAGAAACGTTTGAATCCATCCAGCCTATGGATAAAACAGTTTTACTGGGATTAGCCCGCTGCTACCAGGAAATGGGACAATTAGAAAAGGCGTTGTCTATGTACTATCGAATTCCTGATTGGAATAAGGATAAAACAACTTCCATCAGTCTGGGAAGGTGTTACATGCAATATAACGATTATGACACGGCTATTACTATTTTTAAAAATTTTTATGGTAAATCCAATGACAATACTTTACTCCTTAATTTAGCCCGATGCTATGATGAGATGGGGCAATTTGATGAATCCATCAAAACTTATCATTCCATTTTGCACCAACAACAAGACAAGAAAGCCTTACTAGGTTTGGGACATACCTATCAATACATGGGACTCTTTCATAACAGCATTCAAAGCTTCCAAAGTATTCAAAACTGGCATCAAAACCGGATGGTATTGATTGGTTTAGGACACACTTATGTAAAAATGGAACAATTTAATCTAGCCATTGAAACTTACAAAAAGTTCCCCAAGTGGGAAACAAGTAAACCCATAATCTTCGCTTTATCACATTGCTATAATAGTATGGGCAAGCGAGACGAAGCCCTTCGTGTAATTAAGAGTTTTCAGGGATGGCAAGGTGACAAAGAGCTATTGCTTCACTTGACACAATTTCAACAAGATTTTGGGCAGTTCAAGGAGTGCATTTATACGCTTAAAACCATCCCGGATTGGAAAGAAAATAAAGTCGTTTTACTGAGATTGGCAAGAGCGCATCAGGCCATGGGATCTCATAATGAAGCTTGGTTTTTTTACATGAAAACTATTAAAGAGTACCCAAACTTCAAAGATGCAAACTATTTTTTATGCCATTATCTTCTAAGTCAACATTATTCGATTGCAAAGGTATATATACAAGATGCCTTAAAGCAATGGCCAAAGGATCCAAAATTAGAACTCCTTAATATTCAGTGCCAACTACAGGAAGGAGCTTATGATAGAGCCCATAAAGATCTGCTTCAACTCATCCATAACTATCCCTATACCCAGGAAGCCTATCTGGCTTTAATTCGTTTGTATTTGGTTCAAGATCAGACATCTGATGCTAAAGGCTGTGCAAAGAAATGTCAGGATCGTTTTAGAGGACACCACCTCTTAGAGGAAAAAATCAACAAAATGATAGAACACCAAGCTTTCATAAAGGCCTGGGGACCTAATTATTTTTATGACCACAGTTTAAACGATCCAACTGACACAAAAAAAGTACACTTAACGAAAGAATTGCAGGAATTATTCTCAGGCTTTCAAAATGTATCTGGGGACATTTATCTTGTAGGCAGCGCCATTCATACCCTATTAGAAGAAAAGCCTTTGAAATCCAATACTGATTTGGACTTCGTGGTTGCTATGGATAAAAAAGAAGAATTTCAAATACAAGGTTTTGTTAAATCACCTTATATTCCTTCTCTTTATACAAGAAAACTTGGTGGAAAACCCATTGACTGTTTCGTAGTCCCTGGCTCAAGAGACCCATCCTTTGTAGAGCATAATGCTTTATTTAGGGATTTTACAATCAGCAGTTTGTATGTGGACAAAACTGGTATAATTTTAGATCCAACCGGCAATGGTTTGAGTGATTGCAACAATAATATATTACGTACCGTCATTAATCCAACGCAATCTTTTCAAGAAGATCCAATCCGCTTATTTCGAGCCATCAACTGGATGATGAGAGGATTTAGACCTACTCCTCAACTTGAAGCAGCAATGAAAGGCTGGACCTTAAGTCTTGCGTTGGATTCAAATCATCTTTTTGCGGTAATTCTAAAACATTTGGCAGCTTTCAATGAGGAAGGACAAATGAAATACGTAAGCCTCCTACTAAAGTATGAATTGTATGAAAAAGTACTAAAATTGAATCCGATACGAGATAGCCATTACAACTTAAAACAACTGTTTCAGCTAATAAGCACACGCAACCAGCCCACTTCTTCAGCAAGCCAGAGTAATTTTTTTCCAGTTGAAAAAACAAGAAAAGCAGACTTTGTTAGATTGGACGACTGTGAAGATGATTGCTCTAATAAGAGAGTAAAAAGGGTTTAAGTGACTTTTGTTGTTGCCTGCATGCGTTCATCTTCGCAGGAATCCGTGTTCAGATTCAGCAAGAATATGCAGGTGTGACTGACTTAAAAAAAACATAATGGTCAATTGATGAATATTTGTGATAGGATAGCGATTCTTGCAGGATCAATTAACAACTAAACACGATGAAAGATTCAATAGGCACCGTCAAATAGTTAAATTAGCAATACAAATTGGAGAAACTTTACCAAGCTTGTCGGTGCCATTATAGTTAACGGAGTTTGAAGTCCTGACGACCCAAAACGTACGTTAAGCCGTCCTGTGTACTACTTCTTAAAACTCCCCCACATCAAACAGCAAAAATTTCTATTCCTATATTATAATTATATTAAATGAACGATTAATGCATAATTGGGGTGTGATATGACAAAGGAGAATACAGAAAAATTCAAAGAGTATGCTTTGAGCTATCAACACCATCTTGAAAAAAAAATTTTAAAAATGGGAACAGTCACTCCAGGGTATCAGTCAAACGTGTTAAATATAGAATTATCTCAAAAATTACAAAGAAGGTATGAGGCCTCTATTAGTTTAACAACATTGTCTCAAACAGGAACGCTATCTAGTAGGGATGTAAAGGAGGCAAATGGGTTGCTTGAAAAAATTCTTGATAATCGGCCAGATTGGTCTGAAAGGCCTCTTCTGCAACAAATCACAGATTTTTTAACACTAGGTCTAAAGCCCTTATATAGAGGATTTTTTAGTAAAGAAAAAGACCTACAGCAGAAACTAAAAGACTCATTTCCAAAGGACTCTGAAGAACCACCTAAATTTGGAAAATAGGAAGAATGCAGAATAAAGGATATTGTCGTGAAAATTTCCCTCTATGGGGATTTAGATGATAGCTGCTTACCTAGCCTTAGCATAAGAAGAAGGATAGTGTAGATTTATTTCAAAGGGCTCAAGAGCACGTTCTAACACATACATAAAAGGATAATTGTGAAATGTTTAGGCATAAAATAAAATGGCTTGTTCTACTTTTTATTACTATAACGCCTATCATTGGAAAAGGGGAAACTATTGTTTCAAAGTTAACAAGTGACGATAACCCACCTAATAAAGGTAATTTTGCGCTTCCTACCTCTCAACAACCAGGTCCATTTTTTTCATTTGGCCAATCATTAATTGAAAAAAATCAAGTACAATTTTATATTGCTCCAAGCTATCTTAAGGTAGAAGATGGCCATTTCTTAACAATTTTTTCTTCTGCCGTTTATGGCTTAACTGATAAATCATCCTTATTAATGACAGTGCCAGTGGCTGCAGAGTATAAGATTGGCATGACTCAATCGCATGGTTTAGGGGATATTTATTTTCAAGGAGAATATGCTTTTTATAATGCCTCAAGCTCTAAATATGCAGATCAAATGACTATTATTGGTGGGTTAACGGCGCCAACGGGTTCTTATTATACAAGTCCCTCCACGGGTTTGGGCGCAATGAGTTTTTTTCTAGCGCTACATATAACCGGATGTCTGTGGATTGGCTAGGGTTGGCTTCAACAGGAATAATTATGATTCAAGATCATCACAATATTGAACCCGGAGATCAATATTTATACCAATTGGGCTTAGGTCATAATATTAAAAGTGAAACAGATAAATATATTTTTTTTGGCTTAGTTGAATTAAATGGATTTTATCAGCAAACAAATAAATTCATGGGTGAAGTCGACCCCAATTTCGGTGGCCATCTTATCTATATTATTCCTTCATTATGGTTTTCAACCAAAAACTTATTTTTTCAGTCGATAGTGTCGCTACCTCGTGATTGATTTTAGCCATCCATGGCTAAAATCGACTCGCCAACGCGACAAGTATGCCTCCGGCGGCCCTGGACGTCCTGGTCCCCCTTGATTTTGATCCCCCTACGGG
>JACCWN010000060.1 GCA_013697625.1 Legionella sp. | reverse complement strand
TGTTTGCTGATTCAGCTTTCATTTGTTCGTCATCCTCATTTATAAAGTGAGAATAATGATCCTTTTTAATTTTTTTTCAATAACTTATCCACTTTTTTTGTTATGAAATATGGGGGGATCTTTGAGGGGTTGGCGATTTGCGTTCATCCTGGCTTTTATGACAATGTTAATAGGTTTTTGGATAAGAAATTCATTACCAGAAAGTCTTGAGTTTATTACTGAAAATGCCCGGAGAGAAAGAAAGAAATTTTTTGAGATATTCATCAATGTACTAAGTATTTTTAAAACTCAACCTTTTAATACGGTTTTTGTGTTCTCTTTAGTTTGCTTCGGTGTTTCAACTACCATGTTAGTGTATATTTATGCGCCGATATATATGGCTACTGTGAACCATATCCATAACACACAAGCTTTCATAATCAACTCATTTAGTTTGGTATTACTTATCCTCATTATTCCTATAAGTGGGTTGATTTCTGATTACTTAGGACGCCCTAAAACAATTTTTATTGGCAGTATGACTCTTTTGCTATTTGCAATGCCCTATTTTAGGTTGCTATCGTCAGGTTCTTTTTATCAAGTTTTATTTGGTCATATCTTAGCGGCTATTCCCTGTGCATGTATTTTTGCGGCAACCCCTGTTTTGATTACTGAAATTTTTCCTTTGTCTATTAGATGCTCTACTACAAATTTGATTTATTCCTTGGCTTCCTGCCTTGGTGGTGGAATCACCCCTTTAGTTGCATTTCGGTTGGCAGAGAACGCTAATTACTCACCAGGTTCTATTCTTGTAATGTTAGGAGGGATCAATATTTTGCTGATTTGGACCCTATAAAAGAAGAAATAATATGCTATCGACAAGGTCAGTATTTTTGAATGAATGAGTATTTTCAGTTAAAAAATTTTATTTGATATTACAAATATAATACACCTTCAAAGTTAATATTTTACTAAAAATTTGTTAATTTTCAATAGCTTTTATATAATAATTTAATTGGGACACCTTTTTTTATCCATATAAATTCGACCGAGGACTATTATGGACAGTCCCAAGATGCAGCTAAACATGAGCTAGTCCCAAACGGTGTTGCTAATGTTTCAGTGCATTTGCAAGTGCAGTTGTGTTTTATACCTTTATCATCTGTACAAACATAAGTAGTTCCTATCAAGCTCGTTTTCCATCGGGTGCAAGTTTGACTAATACCTTGATCAGTGCATGTCTCAGCAGAACATGTATTGAGAAAAATATCAATTAAGCCAATTATGCTTAGTAGGGAAATAATTAATACCATTTTACGAGATGTCATTAAGATTAGAATAACACCATTCTTTTTTTTTTGTCTTAGTTCTTCTGTACGCATAATCAACTCCAGATTTTATAATTATATATGATTTAAGTACATTTTTCTTATAAAGTCTAGGTAAGATGATGTCACGAGTGCTTCATAATAAATATTACCCAAAGGAGGAAATTTTTGATTCGTTACCTCATATAAAATTTTACTTTAACTAGGTTACAAGGTCGGGGACCTTAATGTTATTTCTTTGATAATAGAGCAATGCGCCTACTAGTGTTGCTCTGGATAAGGTACTCAGTCCTGCATTTTCTATATCAGCCCCTAATCGAACCAAATTTCTAAATCTTAAATTTTTCCAATCAGCGCCCAGTATTTTCTTTAGTGTTTCTAGGAATTCTTCTTTGTTTTTTTTAAGCTCTAAAAAAGACTTACCTATGGCATAGATTTGATACTCTCTATCAACGTCTTCATCTAAAAAAGCTTTTACCTCATCAAGCAGTTTAACAAATACAGAAGATTCCATATAGCCACCCTCATTAATTACTAAACCGCTGTACTCAGCATACATTCCACTAAAGAATTTTCGACGCGCCTCATATTTTCTTTTTTTAGAATTTTCAATATGCAATAGAGCCAGCAACTTATTGTGTTTGCAAATTAGTTTTTTTTAATGGTATTAGTTAGTGATGATTTTTCTAAAATAGAAGCATATTTCTCTTTGATTAAAGAAAATTCTTTTTCAAGGATTTCATCATCCAACTCTAATAATTTAAATTTTTTGGCAAGTTTATTTATTTTTTCAACTCGTTGATTTTCAAGGGCATCAATCTTAGATTGTATCTTTTTAATCTGCTCAACAAGCACTTGCTTTTTATCATTGGTTACAGGGGCTTTGTTAGTCACTTTTACACCTACTTATTTTTTTATATAGCTTATACTCAGAAAATGACAGAGTCAACCTCAAAAAACCATGAGCGCAGCGAAACCTACCATCATGACTATCCGCACTTATACATTGCTATGCAATGTTGGTGCGTTATGGTAAATTAGCTCTACACAGCAATGATAAATCCCCAAAAACAACCCAATCAGACTAACATGGCCATCTATCACTATCATCGCGGAATAGGCAAAAGAGCCGATGGCAAAAATGCTGTTTTTGCGGCCGCCTATATCCGTGGTGAAAAGAAGACCTGTGATAGGACCCAAGAGACAAAAGACTTCAGTAACAAAGAAGAGGTCATTTATAAAAACACATTTATCCCAGAAGGCGCGCCCACTTGGGCGATGGATTTGCGCGATAGTTTTGTTATTGATAGTGAGGGTAAAAAGCATAGCGATGTTAGTGGTGAGCTCTTTTCAACCTACGCCTGGAACCAACTTGAATTTTCTGAAAAGCGTGTGGATTCACAACTCTACTTTCATGATGATATAGCCCTTCCTAATGCACTAAACCAAGAACAAGCCATTGAGTTGGTATGCGATTTTGTAAAAAACCATCTTGCCATTGAAGGTGTTTTTTGTGATGTGGCCATTCACTGGGATGATAATAACCATCATTTCCATGTGTTAATGCCTTTGCGCACTTTAACAGATTTTGGCTTTAGTCAAAAAATTCGCCGCACAAAATCTGAATTAGCACAAGAAGTAAAACGGGTTAGAGAAGCTTGGGCCAATGTTGCAAATCAAAAATTGCAAACTCTGGGCATTGATGAGCGCATCGACCATCGAAGCAATAAAGAGCGTGGCCTTGAGTTAATACCCACCATTAAAATTGGCAAGTTTTCGCGTTTCCCAGACCAAACAATTTCAATAAGAAAAGTTCATGAAAATGAATTAATAAGAAAAGCCAATTCTGCGGCAATTCAAGAAAACCCAAGTATATTGGCTGATAAAATCCTACAAGAACGCCCTTTTTTTGATTCAAATATTGTAGCTGATGAAATAAATCGACATGTCCTTCTTGAGCAAATCGATTGCCAAGACAGGCCCATTAGTAAAAAAGCTGACCCAGTCTTTGAGAGTTTATTTCAATCCATTCAACAAAAAGAGGGTATTATTAATGAGCGCACTTTAAAGCAAAGTGTATTAGAGCGCGTTGATTCAGCTGCTGAATTTGCGCGTATTTATAATAAAATAACCTCACATGAAGATGTATTTAGCTTAGGGTTGGGAGAAGATGGACGCCAACATTTTGTAGGACGTCATGCCTTTGATATGGAAAACAGGCTGCTTAAAACAACCCATCATCTAGCTTTAACTTCCACATTCTCTGTATCAAAACGTCTGGTCAAGCAAGTAGGGTTAAAATTTAAGCTTAACCCTGCCCAACAGCGCGCTTTACTACATTTAACCCGTTCTGGCAATGCGGCCTTGGTGTGTGGATATGCGGGCACTGGTAAAACTTATATGCTTAAAGCCGCTAAAGAAATTTGGGAACAATCAGGCTTTAAGGTGCTAGGACTTGCAACAGCCGGAAAAGCTGCCTCTGGTTTAGAAGCGGAAACAGGGATTGCTTCAAAAACTATTTATAGCTTTTTGGAAGCCGTTAAAAAGCACCAAATCACAATTGATGAAAAAACCATCATCGTAATGGATGAGATGGGCATGACCTCCCTTGATGACATGAGTGCTGTGATGGAGATTGTACGAGCTCATGGGGCTAAATTTGCAGGAGTAGGCGATGTTGAACAAACTCAGCCTGTAGGCCGAGGTGCACCACAAAGAGCAATGATTGATGCCATAGGGGCGGTGTTTCTTGATACCATCATTCGACAAGAAAGTGATTGGCAGCGCAAAGCGACTCTATTGCTTGAAACCAACCAAACGGCTGCGGGTTTTGATTTGTATGCAGCACATAGTTGTGTGCATTTACATGAAAGCGAGAAAATAGCCTATGAAGCCACTGTTGGGCAGTGGTATGCCCATTACGAAGCAGAGCCTGATGCAAATCTTAAAGACTTTATTATCACCGCTTTTAAAAATGAAACTGTAACAAAGCTAAATTTGATGGCACGGGAAACTCTTTTAAGCCATGGCAAGCTTCATAGGGGCGTACTTCTTAATGCAAATATGGAAGTGTCTGTGGGTGAGCGATTGTTGTTTACACGAAATGACAACAAAATAGGCGTTAGGAACGGTGATTTTGCCACGGTAGTTTCAATCACCAAAGACGCAAAAAGGCTTGAGGTGCAACTGGATAATGGGGTGAGGGTTGCCTTTAGCCCAGAACAATACAAGTACTTTGTTTATGGTTATGCCGCAACTGTCCATAAACTACAAGGCCATACCACCAGAGATTGTAATGTCTTGGTGGATGGCGAAGGCTGGGATAGGCATAAATTTTTAGTGGCGGCGACCCGACATAAAGCAAATTTAAATATCCATGCAGCCTGTGACAGCTTTGTGGATTTAGCCCATCTAAAATCATCTGTAAGTCGCCATGGGTTAAATGACATATTAACCGATTTCCCCGTGGCTTTTGCCCAAAGGCGTGGGTTTACTCTTGAAACATCTGCCTCAATTGCCGCCCAAATTATTCAAAAAAGTAAAGCTAAGATTTTTGATGCGGTAGGCTATCTCTTTAATCACCAAGGGATGATAGAACAGGGGCAGTCGGCTTATGATTTATCGGTATTGGAGATAGAGCACCGTCGCAAAAATGCGGTGATTGTTGCAGAATTTAGTGACAACAGAGCGCAAATGGCAAGCCTGCTAAACCAGATGAAATGTTTAGAAGGTGAAGATGCCAAAGCCATACAAGATGCTGTTTACGCCCTGCAGCTTCGTAATGGTCAAATCGCATCCCTACTCAAAGCCAATCCAGAGCTATACACCATTGCACTGGAGCGCAACAGACTAGGGGCTTCAAAAGTTGAGTCAGCTTTTGAATTCCATGAACGCCACCAGTTTGTAGCATCGTTATTTCAGGCTCATGAAGCTTTAGAATCCCTCCCAACAGATAGTGCCTATCAACTAGTACATCAAATAAAGACCTATTACGGCGCGATTTGCCATCAAGTGCCTGATAAAGAGACACGAAATGCCTTTTTACAGGCCTTAGAGCAGCGTGCGGATATTTATAGGCGTGACAGTGCCATTGAGGTGTTTGGTATAGAACACAGGGCCTTGGTGAATATGGCTGCACGTTATAAAGCCTTGGATAAAGAGGTAGGTGCTCGCTTAAAAGGCTTGCAAAGGGCAAGTGTAGTTGATAAAAAAGAGTTGTATCTAGCAAGCATCAAGCGAGACCAGCTCTCCTATGAGCTAATTTCAAGCCCGCTTTCTGAAGCAATCAACCTGCATTTTGCTATTAATCTTGAGCGCTTAGCAAAACATGCCCAGCGCTCTAAAGACAGATTGTTTGTAAAGGCTTTTTCGGGCATGCCCACTAGCACTCAAATCCAAGGCAATCTTATGAAACAAGCCGCCGCTCACCGTATAAAAATGGAGCCCAAGCGTTATGGCATTTACATAGATGAGTTTTTAAAAGAAGGCTGGAAGCGTGTTAATTTAGAAAACTGGTCTTATGAACGACGCAAAACCATTGCCAGTGCAAGTAATGAATTAAAGCGCAGTATTCTCCAGGTGCGTCGTTACAAAATGGCCGCAAGTAATGCCTACCAGCAATGGCAAAAAGCGATAGAGCGAAGTAAAAAGAATTCTCCTCATAAAAACAAGGGATTTAAACAAGCACAGGGTCTAAGCTGGAAGCGCTCATTACTGGCACATGAGATTATGGGCGCACTCAATCAGCATGTGGCAGCCTTATCTATAGAAAAAGTAGATACCACCAAATTATATCAACAAGCCTTGCAAGTGGATTATCTAAATCGCTATCGCACAGAGACTCGGGCCACGCTAAAGATGCACATGGCCCGTCACATTTTTGCTAATTTAAAGGATTTTCAGGCAGGTCTTGCGGTACATGGTCTTTATAATGAAGTAAAAGAATACGCCACCCATTATCAGTATTTGCAACGCATTAAAGATGCCCCGGGACAGGAGATGAAAACAGTGATTCGCCTTGCACTAACCTATCAAGATAAAAAAATGGAGGCAGGAATTGTCTGGGGTCAGGTAAAAACGCTGGAGAAATTAAAAGCCGATAAGCGTGGTCTTCTGCTACAAGCCAAACAAATTCTAATGCAACGTAATGAGGCCGCCCACGCCCTATTACAATCTTGTACACAAAAGGCATGGCTCACTAAAGACTTTACAGGCATTGCTCTAAATCTTAACCAATTACAACGTGAATCAGCACAATTTTTAGCACAAAACACCATTAACAATTACCTTACTGCCAAGCCCGGAACACGTGGGGCTCTGGCAGGCCAGCTGTTAGCCAATAAAGTAGGCTATCATTTGTTGTTTGATAACTGTATTGGCTTTGATACCCTGAAAAAGGAAGTAAAACAGTTCGAGCGCCTTGAACAGCTAAAGTCTGAATCACACAAGCTAGGCGCCCAGACAAAGGAATCTGCGCCCTTATGGGATGTTGCGCGCATCAACACCGCTCTAATGGACAATCCTGTGGATACCTATGTGGCCATTCTTGGTGAGCCTAAAGAGTACCACACCAATCACCTGCGTTACTCAGGTGGATTGATTGTTTCAACCAAAGGTAATGATGCCGGAAAATGGTACTGCTTTACTGAAGAAGTCGGTGGTACCCCCATAGCTGCAATACAAAAATACCTCAATTTATCTTTCCCGCAAGCTTTAGACTATGGGGCCTCTCTGGCCGGATTGCGCAAGCAAGATGCTCAAATCACACGATGTGAGATGCGCCCTACTTCTGTAATGCCCGATAGGATAAATCTTGCGAAAATCAATCAAGGCCAAATCTCAGCTCAAAGCATTTGGGATGGGGCAATTGATGCGCAGAACACGCTAGCCTCACGCTACTTCACCCAGCATAGAAAGATTACAAGCATCAAAGGCATGGAAATTCGCTACTGGCCCAAAGGGGCGGTATGGGTTGATATTGATGAAAATAACAAGCCCATTGAAAAGCCTAATAAAATCCCCGCAGCTGTTATTGCAGGGCGCAACGCGCAAGGCGAACTTGTCTGCGTACAGCGTATTTATCTAGATGCTGCAACTGCAGGTAAAAATACCTTCTTAAAAAATGCAAAACTTAATAAGGGCAGTAATAAGGGTGCAGCTGGAGTGATTCAAAAAGGGGTTGCAGGTGGCCTATTATACCTTGCAGAAGGCCCTGAAACGGCTGCATCCCTTGCCAGCATGGATAAAGATGCGACAGTGCTTGTAACTTTTGGTGTGGGTAATATCTCAGCTTTGGGCGATGTCATCAAAAGTCATAGCCCAGGCAAAGTAATCCTTGCTGCCGATAATGATGGAGCCGATTCACCTACTCGAAAAACCACCCAAGAGGCCACACAAATGCTGCGCGAACAAGGCATTGATGTAAGGATTATTTATCCTGACATGTTGGCCAATAAAGACAAAACAGACTGGAATGATATCTTAGTAGAACAAGGCATTGAGGCGCTGCATGCCAGCGTAGCAAAACAGCGCGCTAAAACCCAATGGATGTATGAACAAAGCCCTTCTATTGATGGTACCCTTGGTGCAAATTATTTTGCCAGTGCACCTGATGTCAACACGACTGATATTCGCTTTGTTAAAGAGATTGATTATAAAGGTTACAAGGTCTGCGCACTGGTTGTACCGCGCCATAATGCCCAAGGGATTATATGTGGTGAAACCCTGTTTGCCTTATCTGAGGACGGAAAAACTATTCTGGCAGAATCTAATAAAAACCATAAGCACACATCCGAAGGCTTTTATACCATCCAGAAAGGTGATGGTGAAAGGCTTATTATCGCGGACAAAACAACCTTGCTTGATGCCAAAATAATGGCTAATCGATATCCAAAGGCCAGCGTTATGCTCAGCAACCTAGAAACTTATCAACAACTGCAAATCCAGTTAAGCGCAGAAGGTTTAATCCCAAAAAAAATACTGATATTAGGTCATGATTTTAACCCAGATATTCAGTTGCAAATTGCACAAAAGGGCAAAGCTTTTCATGCAAATGGCGCAACCATTACCCTTTTCAATGTTAGTACGCGCGAGCAAAAGAAAATTGACCCCACAAAACTTGAAAGAACTCAATTAAAAAAGAGCTTTGAGAAACTAATCAGCAAAAAGATAGCAGCAATACCTTTAGAAAAATCTTTGACACAAGCTCGTTTTGATGTTCTCAAAAAAGAGTATCCCCTGCTACAAGCCTATGAGATACAGGTAAAAGAGTTAAAGAATACTCATAAAGGAATCCGGCATGAGCGTCTTGAAAAAAGTTTGCTGGATATGGCAAAAGAGATCGCTAAAGATAAGACGCTGATGACTGTTTTGAAGCGTGACGCGCTTAAAGTTCTAAATAATATTAATGAACGCATTGCTCGCGCCTATAAGCAAGGCCGTGGGATTGGTAGATAAGATTGGTATAACCCATATAGACTCAGCGTTTGTTTGCTCAAATTACAAATTATATGAGGTTCATGAGATGGCTAATCATTGCAAACGAGTTAGATCATCGCATTTATTCACAAGTAATGAGTTTAACATGGGCCGTCAACTAAACATTTCGCAGATATTTATACAAAACAGTCTCCTATATGCTATTTTTAATGTTGTATCTACTATTTAAGGATAATGAAATGGAAAAGAAAGAAATTTTTTTATGTGCTACCGCTTTTCTTTTAAGCTGCACAATATGTTTTGCTGCAGATGAAGTTACAACTGGACAAGGTGGAGCTAGTACCACAACTAAGACTTCAAATGGAAATACAACCTCAATGCCTCCTTCTTCTAATGCAGCTGATTCTGGATCTACCGGTGGGACCGTTACAAATTCAAACACAGGCTCATTAAAAGATTCTGGTTCTAGTGTATCTAAAGATTCCTCATCAACACCTTCAACGGATAGTCAGGGAATCAAGAGTAACACCTCAACAAATAGCAATGATTTTACCCAAAGAAATAACCACCAAAATCTGAATACCAATGTAACCGAAGTTAATAATAAAGTTGTTATTCAAGGTGTTTCAACGGCCCCCCATTTTACTAACGTTGAATTTCGTGACAATGTCTATTATCTACCTCCAGCTGTGACTCTTGTGCGAGGATTTTATTTTTTAAATATACATTCAACTGAACGAGTATGCACTCTTAAGAAAATTAGAAAAGTAAAAGTTCTGACTACCCCAACCTCTATCACTGTAATAAAAGGAAATAAGAAAAGGGTGGTATATTGCTATGACAGATCCTATTTTAGTTTCTAAAGATGCACGTTGATACATTTTAATTTGGTGTTATGGGTTTATAATAGGTGGAGAAGCCAGGAAATGAATGCAATTCATGGAAACATTTGTGTTATCCATGGATTGCATACGTCCGAGGTAGCGACACCCTTTGGTTTGGTTATTTTTTTGATAAAGCGATGGTGTGTATAACCCCATATGTATTACACATTTAAGCTTACATCCAATCCGAGTCAATTATTGTGTCTTCTGCCTGTTTTTTAGCAGTCTTGGTAAAGCCCACTGTCTTGGGTTTTTTTGTTTTAATATTATGTATGAATGCAGCCTTTTGTGGGGTTTGTATAGGCACAAATGTGCTTGGCTGTGGCAGGTTTTTCATAGAGGACTCTTTGTACCAGATATATTGTTGGGCTTTGATGGGGGAGTAACCTGCGCGAACTATTAATGTGACATTTGATTTTAGCTTCATAACCTCTTCTGGTCTTAGGAGGGGAATGGCTTGATAGCTTATGCTTTTACTGTCGTTAATCCCGCCACCAGATTGCATAGATACCGCGCGGCTGACTATTTTTTTAGTACGTGTACCCATCATTTTACTTAAATACTCCGCATCGTTTAAGTCCTCAGCTGTATAGGCAATTTTGGTTTTAATGTTGGCGAAGGCACGCGCCTCATCGTGACTATATTTTTCATAAGTTTGGGCAATATATTGAAACATTAAAATACAGCGCACGCGATACTCTCGCAGCAACTTCAAAGAACGGCGCAGGCGTTCGATTCTCCCCAGGGATGAAAACTCATCAATTAAGCACAATAGCGGATAAGGCTCATCTATTGGGTTTGGTATTTCTTGAATCATAAAAGAAATCAACTGCTGCCAAAATAAGGTTAATATTGGAGCAAGTCGCTCCATGTCTTCATCGCTAAATCCTACGTAGATTGTCATTTTTTTACGTCTTAAGTCGCGCAAATCAAAATCTGAGGCACAAGTTGCTGCATCAATAATTGGATCGTCAAATAATTCAAAATATCCTGAAAAACTGATTAAAATATTGCTGCGCGTCTCATAGTGCACACCAATATAGGAAAACCCGTTGCGGTAAAATTCCGCATCTAAATGGGTTGTGTTCTCTAAGATTTTTTCAAGCCATCCGTCAAAATCTTGCTGTTTGACCAAGCGATTGATTTCACCCAAGGTGGTTGGATGTTCTGGGCTATCCAATAAATACAAAACGAGTGCTTTAAACTTGATTCCGCAGTTTTTAAGATAGATGAATAGATATTATTAAAGGGTCGGACTGCTGAAAGAGCTCATATTTTCGCCTCAGCAAAAACAGTCAATGCTGTAACAGGAGACCGACGGTGATAT
>JACCWN010000055.1 GCA_013697625.1 Legionella sp. | reverse complement strand
CGAGTCAGGTAATTCTCTTGACGAAATTGAGTATCGATTTTATCAAGAAAGTTTGTGTTGAACTCAACATAAAAAATTGGCTTAACTCAGAACGCCCACTTTTGGGGGTTCTTCCACAGGACCCCTTGTTGAATAAATTTAGTTTGCGATTCAAGTTGTGCTAATTGAGAGCCTAATTGGACAACAGCCGCCACATCAATGACCGGAAGCATGGCACAGCTCAAAAAGGAACTGCTAAGGCATAGGATGAATAGGAAACCTCTAAGCGCTAATTGCTTCATGACAAACCCCCTTTTGGTAATAATTTTTCTTCCAATAATCTGCCCACTCAGGAAAACCCTGTTTTATTAACCAGTAATAAACCCATTCCTCTTGATGTTTTTCCTTGCACTCTAGTAAGGCTTTCGTTTTTTCTTTCGACAAGCCAATGAATGCCAGTGCCAAGGGTTTTGTCTGTGAAAAACCTAAGTCAATCAAGCGATTTCCCTCAGGAGTAACCACGTAATAATGGCGTTTAGGAATGGCCACTTTAGAAATGATTTCGATTTGTCTCTCAGTAAATCCCATCTTGAGGTAAAGGGTCTTTATCTCTGCATCGATAGTTTGATTAGGCAGATAAATCCTCGTAGGACTGGATTCCAAAATGGCTGCGGTTATGGCGGTAAGACGCTTGGTTGCTGGATTGTAGAGGTCGCTCAATGATTGGGCGGTAAACACAATTCGCGCATTTTGTTTTCTTTTGGTTTTTTCCCAATCTTTTATTTTCTTTGAAAACATAGGGTGGTCAAGGTATGCAGGAGCTTCTTCCAGAATAATCAGTGTGGGCTTTTCCCCGTTTGCATCTTCCAGGCGTAAATCAATTTGATTAAAAATGTACAGTAATATCGGAACATAAATTTCTGCCTTTTGGGCTAACAGCCAATTCATTTCAAAGGCTTGTAAGTGACTTGATTGCAAGCTATCTTGCGTTGAGTCCAATAATTTGATTTGCCCATTAATGGTGTAAAACTGAAGGGCGGCTCTGACCTCTTCATGCTGCACTTCTGATTGGAATACCGTTAAATTTCGACTCTGGTGAGACGAATCGCTCGCCAAGGATTCAATCGCATTGTGAATAGCCACCCTAATATTGGGCGTGATAAGGACATTTTGTAACTCCACTAAATTTTCAATGAATTGTTCTGCCATGACTTTTTTAGACGGGGTAGACAAATCAGCCAATGGGCAAAAGGCGAGCGATTGTGCACGGCCAATGTCGTAGTGCACACCATTGAGTGCGGTGATAAATCCATGGTGGGAATAATCTTTATCAAAAATAAAAATCTGTGCATCCTCATAGCGTAAGAATTGAGCAATGAGAAATTGCAGGTAGGTTGTTTTACCGGCTCCTGTTGGCCCTAGAACCAGTTGATGCCCCACGTCAGAAATATCCGTATGGAAACGAAAAGGGGTTTTTCCTGTCGTTGCGGCATAAAATACGGGGGGCGATTTTTGAGGCAGTAAGGATGAGGGAGAGCTATGTTGGGCTCCTGCCCATATGCTATGTAAAGGTAGCGCGTGGGCTAGATTTACAGAGTTCAAAAAAACACGGCGGACATTGCAACTGCCATGTCCTGGAATGGTTCCAAGCCAGGCATCAAACGCATTCACTTCTTCTTTGATGCAAGAAAAGCCGCATTGCTCGATATAACGCATTAATTCTTTGGCGGCGCACTCTAACACCTCAATGCTTTCATTCATTAAAACTATATCACTTGTCCAATACCCAAAGCGTGTACTGTGATTGCTATTCGCGCCTAAAGCCTCATCCAGTTGTTTACTCATATTTAGCGCATCTTGGTTAACCTTATTTGAAGGCCTACCAAAAACCGCTTCTTTTATAATGCCAGGCAATCCCTTGATTTTGTTATTCCAATTACGCTGGTAACGCCTAATTTCTTTCTCAGCAGTCGCCTCACTCAATGGGATAAAACGGTTAGACCAGCGGTACACTAAGGGATAGGTTCCTAACTCGCCAATGAGGCCAGGCAATGTTTCATGGTTGTGGTAGCCAATAATGGAAAGCGTGTAGACATGTTGATTTCCCACTTTGGGTACATAGCCGCCGACAACACAACGGCGTGCCAAAGCCACATCAATAAAGCATCCTTCGGGGGGAACCACCACTGGCAAAATCTCACCTGTAATGCAGGTATTTAAATAACTTAATAAACTTGCGCTGTTTAATTTTTCAAGCGTCAGTTGAGTACTTAACAACCCGACACATCTCTCAACGGTTTCACAAAATAAAATAAATAAGCTGGTAAGATTTTGCGAGCTATCCTCTTTTTCGATGCCTTCGACAAACCAATGACGAGAAGAGGCAACAATTGGTAGCGGAAATTTCCATACAAAGGTAATAAATTGTATATTTTCATAATGTTCACCCTCTGATTGATACATCTGGCGACGTTCTTCATCGATAAGGCGTGTAACGCTATCAGGAAACGCACCTTCTTTCGGGTAACTTAAGGAAGGAACGCGAAGCTCATCGACATGAAGCATCCAGCCATCGTCTAAAAAAGTAACCATACGATTAAAAATAGAGGTTAATCCATCCAATTCAGCAGCACTTGCCGAATAAAGATCGGGTCCTCTAAATTGATAAGTAACAAGATATGCCCCGTCTTTATTGACAATGATGCCATCATCTATAAGGTGCGCATAATTTAATTTATCAGAGAAGCCAAACTCTTGGCTCAAATGCTCTTTTAACTTCATACTAAGCCTCGCTTGCCTTGGTAGAAAGGAACGCTGGGCTTTACCTTTGGCATTTTGGCGTGTATTCCTGGGGTGGCACTATAAAATTTCCGGTAATGGATATGGCGGCGGTAGATGGCAAGCATTTGATTATCAGCCCTAGTTATTAAAAGGCATACTGAATGCAGAACCATGAAAACAAGGGCTGCGACCACAATCATCACTACTGATAATCGTGCTGAAAAAGCTATCGGCAATGTAAGCCCTACATTCAGATAAAAGAGCTGGCTATCTACCCCGAATATATTGAAATGGCGGTTTAATGGGGGCCGTGCTGAAGAACCTCCAAAAAGTGGGATTTCAAGTTTAGGCAAACAATGTGCACAACATCATGTTGGCATGATATAAAATTTACCATCACATGGTGTCTGTAATGGGCACGGCTAATTTCCAGAAATGCCGTTTCAAATGTTTTTCCATGGCTTCAACCATCGATGCAATATCAATCCTACCATTACTTTTCTTAAAACTGTATTTACCAGTGAAGGCAATGTGAGCCCAAGCAATGGGGGATATGCGAAGAAACTCATCAATAATCTCTTGACTAACACCCTCACTGAGCATTTTCTCATAAATAGTATTCAAAATAATACCATTGTGGGCAATGATACAATTTGCAATGAGCCTTACCGCGTGTGCGCTGACTCTATTGTTCACTACTTTTCTTCCTTTGAAAACTCCGCGATATATTTTTCTAATGAGACCCTGCAACTGATGATAGGCCTCAGTTCGATTTCGTGCTGCACGTATAGCTTGCCTCAAGGACATGTTGTCTATCAAATTCAATACATGCATGCTTTTAAGTGCTTTGTTGTATTCAAATAGCGCTTTTTTTAGCTTAATATAACGAGCAGAAGAATTTATTTTTTTCACGATATTGCTTTGAGTATTTTCTTGCAGCAATAACGAGAGTAAGACACGTAATATTCCCCTTCTCTCCGATCTTATCAGATCAGGATCTATTACTCCCTTTGCTCTAATAATTCCAGTGTAAGCATCATTCAATTTAAATGAAAATAGATCGTTTGATGCCTCTTTAATATTTTTTATGCTTGGAACATAATCAACACCTATAGCATCCAAGATAACAAAGTTGAGCTGATTTAGAGAGTGATTATCACCCGTAACCATATCGATATCAATGTCAGTGTTATTTCCAAAAATGATATCAAATAGAGAGTGGCCTTCATACTCATTAAGCCCTATATTCTTTGCATTTACAGCTATAAAGTTCGCTATCAAAGTATACACTGAAAGCCCAGGATCTTTACCAAGATATTTGGTTGAATATCTTGATTGTAGAGTACTTTCACTCGTCGGAAGCTTTTGCCCATCAGCATCGGCCAGTAATTTTTCATTCATTAAATTCCATTGCTTAAAAATAGGTAATGAATGGAGCAGGTTGCTTGCCATATCACTTGCGGCACACAATGTATCCACGCGAATGAAATCTTCCTGGGTTGAGCGCAGCAAGCTAAAGATCATGTCAGACATTTCTGCCATTTTCTCAGTACCAATACCAAAGGCATCTGACAAGAGGCAAGCAATAAGAGCAACTATATCAGGGCTTTTTCTTTTGTTATATCGTGTTTTCATATGAGTGAATGCACACCACATATTGATATGGTCACCAATATGCATCACAACGTCAGGTATCTCTACTTGTGGTAGTGTCTTAAAAAATGCGTCATCTAGTTTATCCACGCCATCATAAAGTAAGCTCCACTCTTGTTCACCCGAGGTGGTTTCTTTTATTTTAAATCCTGCATTTTCACCCATGGTTATGCGCTCTGTAGTCCTTTCCCATGCATTATCTAGAAGTTCAAGAACCTCATCCAAGTGTTTATCACAGTAAATTGGAATATTTGGATAACCAAATTGATTGGCTATTTTTTCAGCATCATCTACCAAGGCGTCATCAATTAAATCATGATCTACATCACAATAAGAGATACTTTCATTACAACAAAGCAGATTTTTGTCCAAACGGCGATACATTTTTTGATAGACAAAAAATTCAAATAAATGTGGATCGACATGTTCATCATCTGGATTCTGCTTCAAATAAGGAAGCATTGCTTTAGGTATCACGTCTTCCAGATCACTTGGCAATTTAAATGCTGCTGGGCTTTTGCCACAGCCATAGTGTTTTTTTATCAGGTTGATTAGAGCCATGATCTTGCTATCGTTTTTATAAAAAACAAAAGGAACTGTTAATACAATTGGCCGTAGATAGAGCGCGAATAGACGAGCTGATTTTAAATAAAATGATCTTAATACTGCTTTTTTATCAAACGTTCTACCCTCTAGAAATTTAGAAAGCGCTGGAAACTGTTCTTCTGGTAAAATATTATAGGCCTCATGATTCAACTCATCATGACTCAGGTCACGCTTGCGATTTGGAAACCATTTTAAAAAGTTAGCCACTTTTGGTAAATCAACAACCAGCTCAGAACTATACTCTGCCATCGCCCTATCAGCTTCAGTTTTTCCATCAGCGATTATAGCTCGGGTGTGAAATATGAAACTTGTGATTAAATTATCCATAATTTGTTGATACCGATGATAAACAAAACACAAAGCCTGCAGCCACTGCTGTGACTTGCTTACCCGTCTTAACCTGAATGCAGCATACTGTTCAGATAGATCCGCATAATAGCGGATCGCATTTTTTGATATATTAAGGTCTGGAAGGAATGATTTTGCAAATCCGTATAATGCAACAATTCCTAATGCTTTGGCAGTCTCTTCTTTGATGGCCGTGTATTTAAAATTTTTTTGATCAGATCGTATTACATTTAACGGGCTAATTCCGTCCTCTTTAGCTATTAAACTTGATAGTTGTTCTTTTATTAACTCTGGAATTACTGAGATAAGGGCGTTAAGTCTAGCCTCCTCTATTGCAACTGATTGAGTAAACAAATCTTGTAATGTGCGATATGAAGGAAGAACAATTCTTTGAGTATCAAAATAATTCAAGAGGTGGCGTAAGGCATCATGTGTTTTAGGGTAAAGTTTAATTAGACCACCAAGGTGAGATTGAATTTTAGGTGCATGCTTTGGCAACCAATCGATAAAATCAAGCAACATGAGGATGTCATTTTTTTGTTTTTGATATGTCTTGATATCAATTTGACCATATTGTATTGAGGTGTTTTTATTGAAGTATTTTTTTAAAATATATTGTGTATCATCATCCGCTTCTAACTCGAATTTATAAAACTGCTGTTTTGCTTTGAAGTAGCCCAGTAATCGAACGAAATAAATCTGTGCTTTTACAGTTCGATATTTTTTAACAATGATCATTTCCTTGTCAGTCAATGAAAAATACAAGGTTCGCTCGCCGTAATTAAATTGAGGGGCAGCATACAGGTCTTTAATTTCTTGATCGGATAGCAGATGGATATGACACTGACTTTGGCTGTACATAAATTACCTTGATGCTTGTTATTGAAAACGGTCGTATTTGAGTAGAGAAAAATGACAGGATAGATTGCCATGTCTATTGACTTATAAGATTCTCAATAACCATTCTTGATATCCGTTTCTCGCTGCATTATACTGCATATGAGTTTTGAGAAAAGAGGATAATAAATTAATGCCAGCCATTAGTACATTTTACGGAATACTAATCCAAATGTTTTGGAATGATCATGCCCCACCCCATTTTCATGCACGTTATGGTGAATATACAGGCATTATTGATATCAATACATTAAAAATGCTGGAAGGTAATTTACCGCGTCGCGCACTCAGTTTAATTTTGGATTGGGCTGAACTTCATCAAAAAGAACTGTTACTTGATTGGGAACTATGCATGAAAAAGCAAATGCCGAATAAAATCGAACCATTGAAATAGGAGATACATTATGTATTGGGACGTAACTACCGTAAAGCCGGTTAATCATTTAACTTTAAAAGTAACATTCATTGATGGATTACAAGGAACGGTTCATTTTAAACGCTCTCATTTAACGGGTGTATTTGAGTCTCTCAAGGATGAATCTTATTTCAATAAAGTATATGTAGATCATGGTGTTGTTACTTGGCCAGGGGAACTTGATTTGGCGCCTGATGCCATGCATACAGAAATAAAAAAAAATGGCTCTTGGATCTTGGAGTAAATCATGTTGATTGGTTATGCGAGGGTGTCAACGGTCGAGCAAAACATAGATCTTCAGCTTTCTGCCCTGAAAGAAGCTGGTTGTGAGAAGCTATATCAAGATCAAATATCCGGAACCAAAATAAATCGTCCAGGCCTAGGGATAGCACTTGAAGTATTAAGAAAAAATGACACTTTGGTCGTTTGGAAATTAGACCGACTAGGCCGTACGGTCAAGGGATTAATCGATTTGGTTAACCATCTACATCAGAGGGAAATTAACTTTAAAAGCATTACTGATAATGTTGATACAACAACACCATCAGGTCGTTTCTTTTTTCATATGATGGCAAGCCTTGCGCAAATGGAGCGTGAATTAATTGCGGAAAGAACTAAGGCAGGATTAGCTGCTGCAAAGGCTAAAGGAAGAATTGGTGGGCGTAAGCGAAAAATGACATCAAGCAAAATTGAGTCAGCTAAACAGCTACTGGCCTCCGGGACGTTACCTAAGGACGTTGCTCAAAACCTTGGTGTCTCCATTCCAACATTATATCGTTGGATACCAGCTTCTGAGGTATAAGAATAAATTTTTAGTTATTAGAGCTTATATTGATCAGATAGTTTGGCTTATCTTGAAATCCCACTTTTTGGAGGTTCTTCGGCACGACCCCAACAAAACTATAAACCGATATCCAGTCACCGCAAGTCCCGAAAAAACCAGACCAAAACGGTTGGAAAAATACTTGTTTGATACGAATGCGAAGGGTGAGAAAAAATTTCATGCTGATCGCTATGA
>JACCWN010000135.1 GCA_013697625.1 Legionella sp. | reverse complement strand
TGCGGTGTATAACTTGATTTTGTCTCCCGAACTCTAATAAAAAAAATTTTATAATATCTTCTCTGGATTTAGCTCATCTTAGTTGTATTAGTTTGGGAGCTTGATCCAGAAAGGTTTAATTTCTTATATTTTCAGTCTTCAGGCTGAGACAATGTTCTAAGAGATAGATATTGGCTCAATTTGAGACACTCCGATTGAAGCAGTAAACGCGTTTTTTTACGATGAATACAAACTTTGTTGAGAGAATCAAACCCAAGCAAAACTTTATTGTCTCTAATACCAAGCAAGGTTATTTGAACCTTATCATCAATCACTATCGTTTCACCAAGTTTTCCAGTGCAGGTTAACATAATTTATACTCTCTATTTTGAAGATATTGTTGAATGAATTTTTAATTTAGGCCTTTAACCACAAGTATCATTTGCTGGTTTATTAAACCACCATTTTTAAATTTTTCCGCCAAGCAGTGACATTTTGGGGACCGAAATCTTTACCTGTTATATTCTTGAGAATGAGATAAGCCCAGTCGTGATTATTTGGTTGTTTTAATCGCAATAAGGACACCAAGGTATCCCTTTCCTTTTGATTAATAACCTGACCTAATGGTTTAGATTTTGATGCAACAAAAATTATATACAGTGCTTTATTTCTGTCCGTTGCATATGGTGAATCCAAAACATTAAGGAAGGGGTGAATATCAAAATTACTTATTTTAGATTTTGCAATTGTAGATCCAATTACTCGCATGGCATTGTTACGAACACCCTCTACTTTGTCATCAACAAAAGGTAATAAAGTAGTAAGTATTTCATTGGGATCAGAAAAGTGGCCAACTAGGAATGCTGCTGCTTCCCGTCGATCCGTGTTACCATCATGTTTTAATGTTTCTATGATCAAAGCTTTATTATTTATAACCCCTTGATTAAAAATAGGTAAGTAAGATATTAGCTTGGGATGGTCAAAACCTAGAATACAATGATAAACAGGACAAGAATTCGGATAGCTGAATTTTTGTTGAAGAATCAGGTCTAAAGCTATTGCTTGATATCTAATCATAGATTCAATTACATCATCCTTGTGCACTTTTCTCTCTAGAGCTGTTGTCGTCTTTGATGTTTCATTTAAAAATCGCAGCCTATCGGGGTGCTTTTTGTCGATGATTTCAATCGTCAGATACAGTTTGTTAGCCTCATCAGGGTAGCTGATAATCTGAAAATCAATATATAAGTATCCATTAACTTTGGCTACCAATCTTTTTAATTCATTCCCTTTTTCAGAAATTTGTTGCTGAAGATCTGCTGTTTGCGATGAGTTTTTTTTGTTACCAAAGGCTAATTCTGAAAATGATTTTTGCAATAGACCTTCATACTCTGTGATTTCCTTTGCATATTTTTTTAATATTCTTGTAGATTCTGCATCTGATAAACCATAGATATCTGCAGCTTCGGTACTCATGGAAAGTACTAACCCTAGCAAGCAGCAAAGTGATCTTATATTGTTGAACATCATGAGTTATAACCCTTTGCGGTATTTAGAGCCACATGGCATTGCATATTTTGGGATACAATTTTATTTGCAGTATTGTTATAAGCTTCAAACCTAAATTCACTTTGCTTATCCTGCTTCCAATCGAAAGAAGACTTTTTGTTGAGAAGTAACTGTATAAAAATATCTAACATTTTAAAATCTGAATTTAAGGCCTCTATCCACAAAAACTGACCTTGCTCATTGACCTCAAGGAATACGTACGTATGATCTTCATTAACAATAAAATCAAGTGCCCCAAAAACCAAATTCATTTGTTCCATAAAGGCTCGAATTTGATCAGCAAGTAAGATAGGTAAGGTATAAGGTTCAATGTGCAGTTGATCATGTGGGATAGCCCGCCAGTCTACTTTTCCAGCTGTATGAATTTGGGAATTTATTTTTGCCGCTACTATAAAGCCGTCAAAATAAGTAACCCTCAATTCATATTTTTTCTTAATTTCCTTCTGAAATATACTGGGAGTTAATTGTAATAACCTATTAGATGAAAGCGCAGGGATAGATATTTTAGAGGTGTATGGAATACGTATGCCCTCGTCCTCAAACCAACAATTTGTACATAAGGGTTTATAAACAGCCCCTTCCTTCGCATTTTCCTTTAAGAACTCAAGAATTTCTTGAGGGTCATTAGAACAAAGGGTAGTTGGGATTGTCATGCCACAAGTTACTGCTATTCTAAGCTGTAGCATTTTAGAATTTGCACGAATAGCAGCATCTTTGTTATTAATCCATCTAGCATTGGGTGCTAAATTGTTTGTAATGGATTCATAAAAGTAAATATTTTCACGTTCCACAAATTTAAAATCATCAGGATGCGTACAATTTTTAGGAATATGAGGTCTACGTGCTCTTCTCCACCAAACAACATCGTAATCATTATCTACAGCACAGTGGTATTCATCTTTACTTTTCCATTTATAACCACCCTGATCAATAAAAACTGTATGTTTTAACTTTGTAGGCTGATCTGCTAGAAATAATAACCTCACTTCCTGTCCACAGTCTTCTAATGCTAGTTTAACCAATATCGCATGACTGTCATCCGGTTCTGTCGGAATCAAAAACTTCATGTCTTTCTCGCTATTATTATCCATAAGTAGGCTCTTTTAATAGAGAGCCTGTCAATTACAAGCTATAAAATACTTTTACATATCCCAACGTATATCAATATGCACTTCACCACCTTGACCACTACCTCCTGATCCCCCACCTTTGAGGGTACTAGACCAACTCCCACCAGATCCACCAGATATAGTGTCTAACTCTTCCTTATCCATGATGGTTGACAACTCATATGCCAATACTCGCTCGGTTGGATTTTGCATTTTTTTCTCCTTTTTTAAGACTTAAATTATTAAGTTTCCGTTTTAGATGAATTTCGTATTTAATTATTAATACAAATAGATTTGCTATCAAGCAGCAAAACCCATTATATCTTTATATTTAAAATAATCAAGAAATATATATAAAAAATTTTTATTATTATATTTTTTAAAAAAAAATTGTTATTCTCAAATATTAATGTATTATTCACTATTATGAATACAGATACCATTCTCCTTCTAAATCTTTCGGATAGGTTAAATTATGCTCTTAGCGTAACTGGAATTAAAAAAGCTGAGCTAGCTCGATTAATCTCTGTAAAACCACAAATTATTCAGTTTCTATGTAACAGCAAAACAAGAGCGTCACGTTTTACATTTGAAATTGCTACAGTTTTGGGCTTGAATACTAAATGGTTAGCTACAGGTGAAGGGACAATGTTTTTAGCAGATGATCCCAAGAACCAATTTTTAAAAAAATATGATTCAATACCTCTACTACAAGGAGACAACCTTAAAGATGTTTTTTTGTATAATAAACCAGCAAATTATAGTTCTGTATGTGAATGGCTCCCACTCAGAAATTTTGATAGTAATATATACTCCATTGAAATGAATGATTCTTCAATGGAACCTTATTTCCCTTTGGGATCTTTTGTCTTCATAAAGAAGTGTTTGCCTGAGGAAACATTCAAATCAAAGTATGTATTCTCCTATTTGACTAAATTTGATACTTTTGTTGTGCGCCGACTTGTTGAGTATCCAAATGGAAAATTTTTAGAACCAAGTAATAAAGAACTTTTTAATAGCATAAAAATTACAAATGATATTAATTTACTTGGCATAATAACTGATTGTTTTTGGCACATTAGGAATTAAATTATGGCGAACTTATTTAAAAAATTTATAAATAGATATCATTATTCTTTAGAAAGCATTAAAAATAGATATCCATGCAAAATGATTTTTGTTAAAAATATTGTTGATTTTGATAAAAAGACGGAAATTCAATACATTGCTGCTTCCAAAGTTAATATAAGAACCTCCTCTGTCCAAGATATTCTTGATGATCCACTTTTAATAGAAAAGTTTCATCCCACCGATGGTGTAAAATTAGGGTTTTTAGCTTGCGGAGAAATTTTTTTTAAAAATAATATAACAATGGATGAATCTAAGAAATTATATTTAAAAATATTAAACCATATGTTCGAAGGTATTTCGTAAATTAAATTTTTAAAATTAAGGATGATTGATGTATCACACTAATAAGCCTCTCAACTTAAACTCAAAATATGTTTTGTTTTTAGCAATGTTTTATACTACTGTGATGCTTGCCGCTGATGTAGTAGCTTTCAAATTTGAAAATTTTTTTGGTCTTGTCGAATCAGGCGCTACTATAATATTTCCGCTAACCTATGTGCTCGGAGATATTATTTGCGAAGTCTATGGATGGAATGTAACTTTAAAAATTGTTTGGATCGCATTATTGTGTGAGGCTATATTTGCCGCACTAATAACATTAATAATACATATGCCATCTTATGGTATAGGAAATTATCAAGAACAATATTCAAACGTTCTAGGTAATATGTGGTTATTTGTAATAGGAGGAGTGATTTCTAACTCTATTGCGGGTGTAATGAATATTTATTTTATGTCTAAATGGAAGATCCTATCAAAAGGGAGATATTTTTGGATCAGAAGTATTTTATCAACATGTATTTCTGAATTTATTTTAATTATTATTACGGTATTTATAGCTTTTTTACCTTTTATAAAATTTGAAATGACGCTAAAAGTTTTCCTTCATGCATATTTCTTAGAAATTGTATATGCAATGGTATTTGTAATTCCTGCAAAATATCTAGTGGATTTTTTACGGTATCATGAAAATATTGATGCCTACGATTATGGAGTAT
>JACCWN010000019.1 GCA_013697625.1 Legionella sp. | reverse complement strand
AACCACTATTCATACGGTATTGAGTAGGTTTAAACAGGTTAATTTGAGTGAATTTTTAACTATAAATGATGGATGAATAGCTCTTATTTTTCCTTAATTTTGTTCCAGACATGCGGACCCATATCATGCAATAGTTCCTGATAAACCGAATCTTTCTAATAATAATGAATATCAGTTAGGGGCTCCAAACACTCCGCAGTTTCGCCGCCAATGAACTTAAATAGAACACGGGGTTTCAGGCCGAACCCCGTCTAAATTTTCGGACAGTTTTAATTAAGTTCAAGCCCAATCTTAGAGTATGGTTGTAGTAAAATCCCCTTATGAACAACAAAACTTCACCAATGGGGCATACTCAAACCATTGACTGGGCTGAGAAAATGGGGACTGAACTTCTGTCAGGGAAGGAAAATTTGAACAAAAATCATCCAATGTTATTGCAATCTAGAATTGAGTACCAATTAAGTTCAATAAGTTACATGCCCCAATATGGTGTTGATTTTCATAATTTGTCGGTTAATATTGTATCCGTTCGGGCAAATATACCTAGAAGAATAAATAAGAATTGAAAATGATCTCTCCACCATAATTATTGGAGTAGATGATGATAAAAAAAGAAGACTATTGGTGCAATATTAAAAAATCTTATGAAGAAAGTGGGTTACCTCCAGGACGATTTTGTCAGGATAAAAGCATCTCAGGCTCAAGGCTTAGATATTATCGCAATAAATTCCAAAAAAGCACTAACGATATCCACTCAAGTTACTCTTTAAAAACCAATAAACGATATAAATTTCCCCCACTAATCATTGTCACATTGGAGGGTAGATTGTGATAAACGGATGCACCACTTTTACCGCTGTGAATAAAAAATCCACCCGAACAGCTGTGGCGGGTTAGATCGGTTGCAAAATTTTTTATCGCTTGCGCATTAACATGGTCTTTGTAGCGTTTTGCTTGGATTGCATAACGTTGTTTATTGGGCAATACCACCACGCCATCGATGCCCCCATCTCCTGTGTAGCGTCTGTTGTGAATGACTTTAAGTCCGCGTGCTTTGAATGCTAGCAGTAACAACTCTTCAAAAACAAAAGGATCGATTGCGCGCACGTAAGCGAACAACCTGCCTCCGTTCTCTTGGAAATCAGCGCACTGCAGTCTGGCAAAGACACGTTTGGCTTGTTTCATTCTGATTTTATGCGATGGCTTTTTTACCCTCAGAGCCAACCAAAGTGTATCAAAAGTAGCGGCTACTAATCGATTGAGTAAGGGTTTGACGGGTTTTCTCATGCACAGCAAACTGTCGAGTACGTCTATTTTATTGCAATGTATTTGCATCTTAAGCTTACGTCCAATCCGATTCAATTAGTGTTTCTTCTGCCTGTTTTCTGGCGCCCTTGGTTAAACGCACGGGACTTGGTTTTTCTGTTTCCATATCGTGCACGAACGCGGCTTTTTGTGGAGTTTGTATCGGCACAAAAGTGCTGGCCTGTGGCAGGTTTTTCATGCAGGACTCTTTGTACCAGATGTATTGATGGGCTTTGATGGGTGATGATCCTGAGCGGACTATTAAGGTGATATGTGATTTAAGCTTCATCACCTCTTCAGGTCTTAGTAAGGGAATGGCTTGGTAGTTTATGCTTTTACTGTCGTTAACCCCGCCACCTGATTGCATCGACACTGACCGGCTGACAATTTTTTTAGTGCGCGTGCCTAGCATTTTACTTAAGTACTCCGCATCATTTAAGTCTTCAGCCGTGTAGGCAATTTTGGTTTTGATGTTGGTGAAGGCACGTGCCTCATCGTGGCTATATTTTTCATAGGTTTGGGCCATGTATTGAAACATTAAAATGCAGCGCACCCGGTACTCTCGCAGCAATTTTAACGAGCGGCGCAGCCGGTCAATGCGTCCAAGGGATGAAAATTCATCGATTAAGCACAACAGAGGATAAGGCTCATCCGCGGGGCTTGGTATTTCTTGTATCATGAAAGAAATCAACTGTTGCCAAAATAAGGTTACTATTGGGGCAAGCCGCTCCATGTCTTCATCGCCAAATCCTATGTAAATGGTCATTTTTTTACGCCGCAAGTCGCGCAAATCAAAATCTGAGGCGCAAGTCGAAGCATCAATGATGGGATCGTCAAACAATTCAAAATACCCTGAAAAACTGATTAAAATATTGCTGCGCGTTTCAAAATGCACGCCAATATAGGAAAACCCATTGCGGTAAAATTCTGCATCGTAATGGGTTGTTTCTTTGAGTATTTTTTCAAGCCATCCATCAAAATTTTGCTGTTTGACCAACCGATTGATTTCACCCAATGTGGTCGGGCGCTCTGGCGTATCCAATAAATACAGCACGAGTGCTTTAAATAATTTGCGCGAGGATTGGGCCCAAAAAATAGGCTCTTTTTGGGGGTCTGGTATAAGCACGTGGGCTATACGCTGAATGTCAGTCATGCGTAGCAGTATGTCATTAGAAATAGTTGAAAGCGGATTGAATCGATGGGTTTTACCTTCTTGGTTAGCTGGCGCCCAGCAATAACAAGTGTGCCCTAACACCTGCTCGCGATATCCTGATGTGGTTTCAAAAAGGGTGAATTTCACATCATTACAGACTATGGAGCTTGGGTAATGAAAGAGATTAGGAATAGCAATGGAGCGGGTTTTACCGCTGCCGCTGGGGGCAAAGACCAACACGTGCTCAAAATTATTGGAGTATAAGGGCAGGCCTGCTTTTTTACCGATAATAAGGCTTTCTTCTTCTTTTTTATAAAAGCCACCGCGATGCACTTCAAAGCCATTGGCAAAATGAGCATTCCCCAGGACTTTATTTGCAGGACGAATGGATTCAAAAAATAAAAACCCCAATCCTATTATGAATAAAGTAAAGCTTGCGCATTGTGAATAGATGAAGTGCTGGGAAGAAACGGAGCCATCGAAGACCTCTTGCATCAAAGATAAAATATCAGAAAGTTTAAGGGTTGGAATGTCTTCCACCCATTGATAGATGAGGACTCCAATTAAAGTGGCTAAGATGCTGCCAACAGTAACGGTCACACCAATAATTGAGATAAAACGCAACAATCCACCGAGTAGCAAGCCACAAATTAATAAATTTAAAGCAATACCTATCAATAAACTCAACAGCGGCTCGAGGAAGATATGATGTTGCATGACGTTGATGAATGTCCAAGGCAGAGGAATATTAGGTAACCCCAACAATCGCAGAGTTGTAAAGCTTATAAGTTCGAGCAACAAGGCTATGAAAATGATTAACCGAATAGTCTTAAGCATGACATTATCTCCCTGCATTCTTGTAATAGACATAAACCAATTTACGCCCCTGGGGTGTCTTTTTAACCTGTAAAATAATATCAATGACTTCATTTAAAATGGCTTGAATTTCCTCATCACGCATACTGGGTACATTGTTGAGTTTGTACATTTGAATCATGCGCATGAAAGCAACTCTTGGATTTGATGCATGGATGCTGGTGATGGAGCCTTCATGTCCGGTGGAGCAAGCGCTAATAAAATCCATGATTTCACGACCGCGAATTTCTCCCATAATCAGTCGGTCAGGCCTAAGTCTTAAGGCGCATTGCACTAAATCCTGCATGGATAATGTAGCTTCTTGACTCTCTAACTTTTTAGGTGCCAGTAGTGCCACTTTATTGGGATGAGTGGTATTGATTTCATAAGTGTCTTCAAGCGTAATAAGGCGTTCAGATGGTGGAATATAGCGAGTACAAGCATTTAAAAAGGTAGTTTTCCCTGATGAAGTTTCACCAGATATGAGGATATTTTTCTTTAATAACACGGCAAGCTCAATAAAATCTGGCCAATTGCCCACATGGTACAAAGCCATTAATTGTTTTTCTTCTTCATTAAAATAGGTGCTGGTAGGCTTGGTTTTCTCGAAGGGTTGAGCCTGAGAATAGAAATCTGTTTCTTTATAGTCTGTTAATGTCATCTGCTTTATCGATTGTCTTCTAATTGATAAAGTATAATGTTGAGATGCAGGCGGGATAATGAGTTGAACTCGGGAGCCATCGTATAAGTTGCCTGATAACATGGGGGAGCTTTCATCTAAATGCTGCCTATTTTCATTGGCAATGAATAAAAATAACCGCTTTAAATGCAATTGGGTTAAAGAGCTTACTTCATAGCGCTTCATTTCACCTAAACATTCAACATAAACTTCATGTGGTTTGTTGATTAAAATTTCAGAAACGGTGGTATCACATAACCAAGGCATCAGTGGCGTTAACAGCCCCTCAGAGCCTGGGGCAAAGCGCAAGCTTGCTACTTCCATGTGGGACTCCTGAATGTTTGTGTTTGTGCAATTCTTGGAATGCCAACACCTGCAAAATCTAAATCATGAGCTACAAACACATTGATTTGAGTGCCCTGATTGATTTGTAAGGTGGCTGCAATGTTGATGCTTTTTTCCAATGTTTGGTTTGATGTTTGCTGAAAACTATTGGCTATGGCCATTCGGTATTGTGAGGCGCTGTTGTATTGGTCTTGTGCGCCCACGCCCGCCGTAGCTGAATAGGCCCCTAAAACAGATAACAGAGCTGATGTGCCAAAACGCTCAAAGAAATGTCTGTCAATGCTGTCAGCACCTTGCCCCGAACGACCCAATATATCCGTCCCTGGACTATTTAAAGTCACAATAACGCCATCAGCCATCTGCACCCGATTCCAAACCACCAAGATACGGCTTTGACCCTCTATGATTCCAGAGCTAAATTGACCAACCAAGGTTGAGCCTTTAGGAATTAATAAATTCCCGCCCAGAAGTGAATAGACATCCCTTGTTGTAATTGCCCGAGTCATGCCAGGTAAATCCGAATTAATCGCTGTTTCAAGGGTTGCGGGTATCATCTCGCCCGCTGGAATAGTTAAAGCAGGATGAGGTAATTTTTTAGCACTAACAGATGCGATGTCGTTTTGATTATTTATGAATTGACTGTTTTGGTCAGCTCCTACCAAGGTTCGAGAAGAATCATTTACTTGGGCGCTGCCAGCAATTGCTTCAGTAGAAGCACTGGGTGTTCTGACTTCTACTTCAAAGCTGGTAGGTGCATTCATGCGCAAGCGCATTTCTTTGGTCAGGGATTTTGTGCCTGTTCGAAGTTTTGGTGGACCAGTTACAGTGCCTAATGCCTGTTGTTGGCTATATTGTTTATTTCTTTCCTCAAGCTTCAGCCGCTCAATGGCTTCAAGATTTTGCGATAACGTAGCATCATTGATATTGGAAGTTTGTTTTTCAACTGCTTCACTAGCCTTAGATTTATTAGGTAAAAACATCACCACTAAAATAATGATGCAGACAATGACCAGCAAGATAAATTGCCCTTGATGGATTAATTGTTGTTTTCGAGGATTTGGGGTCACTTTTGATGCCGTTCCCACTTCTTTTATTTGCAGATTATTGTCATCTTTTTCCATCATTAGCCCCGCCCTTGTTTGATTCGAATAATTTCATTGGTGTTAAATACAGAAGCCACAGTGCCACCATTGCGCAGGGTAAATTGAGGGGCTAGACGTTGGACTACTAAGTAGGCGCCCTCACGCCTCGTATTGACTATGGCCTCTTTGCCTTTGGCATCATCCACTGCAAAAATTGCAGGTACGGCCTTATTTTTTTGTAGTTCAAAATAGGTAAAGGTACCATCATCAAAAACATGCAAGGGCATGATTTGCTTGTTGCCACTAAAGCTATAATTTCGGTTATAAACTTTTGGTGGTGCATGACTGGTGAGAGATGCTTTTTTAGCCGCCTCTTTTTTTAATTGCGCCTTTAATTGGTTGCGCGCATCGATTGGATAACTAAATTTGATGGCATAGGTTGCGGACTCATCAGGAGCATTCAGGGTTTTATTGCTTTTTACTTTGAAATAATAATGATGTTTGTTGGTGATCACAGTGATATTTGAATTGGAATCAAGGATGGTGGGTTTTATAAATATCATATTAGGCATGATAGGCTTGTAGTCCACAATCCAGCCACTGGTATCGCCTCCTTCAATGCCTTTAACATATTCATCTTGTCCAAAGACGATTTGGGTTGCAGTAAAGGTCTTGCCATATACAGGTACTACATTATCTTCCTGGAAAGAGACCATTTTGATACGAGCATCTTTAGGGTTTGGTATGGGATTGGTTTGGGTATAAGATGGAGTCCAACATGCCGCAACCAAAGCCCCTGTAATTAATAATCGATTAAACATGCTTTCCTCCATTAAATATTTCTAAGTTGTTTGCTGTAGCGGGTGACCATAAACCCATCCCAATTATTCCAACGCACATCAGGAGCCTTAGAAGGCGTGGTGTATTCCCAGGAAATGAGCGCATTAAAGTGTTTTTCAGTTTGATGGCCAGTTAATTTGTCTTTATCAGTCAGGGTAAAAACAACCTCTGCTAGATTGTGATGGTCTTTAGGAATGGCTGTTTCATTGAATACTGAGTTGTCTATGAAATTAATGCTATAAACATGTACTAATCTTTCGCCAGTGGCACCTAAACTATTGATAGGTGATTCTTTTGAGGACTTATCCTGTTCCTGGCCAAACTCAGTCAACACCACTTCATCAGACAGTTGCGTAATGAGATTGTACTGACTGCGATAAGAGCTTACATCATAGCTTTCCCTGGTGGTGATGTAGCGAATGATATCGCTTTCAACCTGGGCTTTATTTAGCGGGGCATTCCCACTTTTTAATGGCTCAACAGTTACCACCCCATTATCAAAATGATGAATCATCAACGGCACTAAGGTTTGAATTTGAGCAAGACTTGCTACCGCAATTAATGCCAATCCGTTAACAAGCATGGCGCCTAAAAAAGCACATTTATAGCGGTTACGAGATTGCTCAACATTGCCATACATGTCATCAGCCCAGGATTTGGCCTCATTGAAATAATCCATTTGAGTTTTATTTTTATCTTGTTTCTTAAAAATTTTCATTTGCCCTGTCCTCTCATGCGCTGTTGAATCGCCCTCATACTTTGCCCACCTTTGCTGGCGGCCCGTTGCATCAAACTTACGCCTGCACCTCCTGGCATGACTGATTTGCCTAGGGTAAATAACTTTGAACTTGCAGTTTTGGCCATCCCGCCAGCAGACATTGCACCCATGGCACCTCCCATAAAGCCACCAACCATGGCAGAACCAGAACTGGTACAACAAGAACCGCCTATGCTTTTAGCCATGCCAACAACTTCAAGCAGCGCCATCACACAAAGACAGGCACAGATGAATAGAGGTATCCAATCAACGGAGGCAAAGTTTGCGGCATGGTCATTAAAATGCGCCCCAACACACCAATGCAGAAGATGCATGCAAAAGCCTAAAACGACGGAGACAAAAAACATCACCAAAGAAAAACCCACGACCTTTCCCAGCCATTGGTCGAAAAAATTTCGGGTTTTATCAAACAGGGTTAAAATCACAAAAAGTGGTGCTGTACATAAACAAATGGACAGCATGAGCTTTGCAACAACAAGCTCAAAAAAGGCAAGCCCCACAACCGCAATGCCTGAGGCATAAACAATTAGAGCAGAAATAAAAGGGCCAGGGTGACGAAAAGAGCCCGTATCCCACACCCAGTTGCCTACACGTACCACTTCAATTAGTACCGATTGCAGGCCACCATTGACACCCGTCCCTCTAATCATGGGGATTTTGGCAGGAAGCAGCTTTATAATCACCGCCCCTAATTCACTCATCCCATTGGTAAAAAAAGCCACAACATAGACTGAAAAGAGCCCCCAGTTCATGGCCAGCATATAGATAAGACCTATACGAATACTTCCTTTAATGAATTCTTGCATGGGTGTTTTAATTAGCCCTCGAGTTATGCCATAGCCAATTAAAATAATATAAATAATGCATAGGCTACCTAAAGGCTTAGCCAGCGCTGAAGACAAAGCTTGATAGCCTCCAGCAACAAAGGTTTTAGTTAGAGTGTCAATCTCGGTCGCTAGGCTCAAAATAACTGTGGCATAATTTGGGGCTGACATAGCTATCCTTAATCGTCAATCGTGTTAAAGAGCTTGTCTTGGTAATCTTCTGCTAATCCCTCATAAGTTTTAGCATCGGTCAGCTGCAGATAAGTTAAGTGCTGGAAGTCTTTATTGGTTTGAGCAAAGGCCAGCATTGCACTAAAGAAACGTTTACAATCAATCTTCTCAATATTGCCTTGCATGCAATTGCTGTAAAAGCGTCCTTTCTTGCGAGCAGGTAGGTTCATTGTCCCCTCAGCGGAAATTGCGGCATGCCTTAAAAATTCAATAGTCTCTTTTTTACTATGAGTTTTCATTGGTGGTTCATGACAGGCACTTAAAAGTATGACACTTGCTATAAGCCCTGCTTCCATTCTAATTTTCATTTTATTCATAAGCTGACTCCTGTTATTAAATTTCATCATTATCACAAGCATTGGCTGGAATTTGAGAGCAATAGCGTCCGTAATCAGGACACGGGGCGTCCAAATCAATGGTTTTAGCGCAAGCACCAAGCCCTAAAATCAAGAGCACACAACAACACTTTAAAAACTTTTTCATAACGCCTCCTATGCTCCTTATTCATCTGGTAACCGGTTAAATCGAGCAATTTGACTGTCAATGGCTATGTCATTGGCACCACCTTGAGCAAGTTGCTGGCTAACCAGCGTTTGCATTTTAAGATTTTGGGTTTGGATGTAGGCAATCTCGGCAAGCAGGCGTGAATTTAAATCAACTGCACTTTTGGTGTTGGGTGCTTTTTCAATGAGGGCCGATAGGTTATGTACGGCTTTTAGATGTTTATTGATTTCATTGTAGGAGTAGGCGCTTTCGACACTGGCCGCTTTATTCACCTCTTTGGCTTGTTTGTATAGAACAAGCTGCTCTTTGCTTGTGCCTTTTTCATAGGCTGAATCGTCCAATGTTTTATGATTTTTCTCATACGCTTTAACAAGTTCTTGGTATCGAGACGGATTGCCTCCTGCGACATTGCGCAGAGCATCATCCCAGGTGTTGGGCGACCATTGTCTGTCTTTAAGGTCTGCTAGCGTATTGCTGACATCACCATATTGATAATGACCGCTATTGAAGTTTTTAAGTTGATTGATTGAATCTAGTTGCGAGTGAGCCGTGTCAAGTTGTTGTTTTGCATTATCATAGGTCTGTTGCAAGGTATCGTATTGGTCTTTTAATTGCTCTAGCTGCTTAATGGCATTAGCAAGCATGGCTGCATCAGCAACTCCGAGGATATCGGCCTGAGCTTTGGTGACAAATAGACTCATCAAGAGTGAGGCTAAAAGGAAAGGTTTTTTCATCCGGCACTCCTTTGTAAAAACAAAGGCAGCCACAGGTCAGGATTTAGTCCGGTTTCTTTTACTATCTCATTGAAAAGTTGCACTGTTATCTTGTTGCCCGAGAACACCCGAATTTCATCATTTAGAAAACCTAAATCCAAGCGACATAAAATACTTTGCTCTCCACGCTGCCTATACAAAAATTGGCGTGAAGCCGGATTTGCATTGCGAATGATTTGAAATTCTGACTCAGATAAGCCCAGTCCTTTTTTGTAGGTAATAGGGTCTGCATCTGAGTTCGGAAAGATGATGGTGGTCACAACATTGGCCAATATCACCGGGGCAATAGAGGAGAGCAGTACGGTTTCTGGTGACTGAGTCATGAAAATAAAATGCCCATTGAGCTTGCGAATGGTTGGCACCCAGGAGTCCAGTACTTTAAGCCAGAAGGGCGAGTTGAATACTCCCCAGGCTTCATCAATGATAAAGCTTGTTAATCGTCCATCAAGGCAGAGTCGCATACGGTGTAAAAGCACCATATAAACCGGAGTTGAGATAAGTGAGCTCACCTCATCCATGAGATAAGTGACATCAAAGCCCACCTTATCAAAATTTAAATTTAAAGAATCAAACTCATTATCAAATAGCCAGGCAAATTCACCTGCTTCACGCAAACCTTGGGCTTGTAAAAAGCGCCTTAACTCAGGCCAGCGGGAAAATTGTAGAGGAAGATTTTTTACGATATGGGTTAATTGTCGGAAGCGTATATCAAGGCTATCAAAGGCATAGTTCACGCATTCATTGAGCAGTTCCGCTAAATCACTGGGTAAATCATCCTCGCCCGGCCTTTTGACAAGCTCTGCCATAAAGCTTTTAAGAAAGGTTCTATTTTCTTGAGTATCTGCTAATTGAAAGGGGTTAATCTTAATTTCATTTTGCGTGTCAGGCGATATGACGGTATAGCTGCTGTTCTTATGGCTTAAGACATAAATTTTTGCAGCCTCATTTCTATCCAGAAAAAAACTGCGGTTGTTGTAACGCCCCATTTGAGAATCGAGAAAAGCCACCAGGGTGTTTTTACCGGCATTGGTTGCCCCAAAAACTGCTGTATGTCCAGGCGCTGGATTAGTACTAGAACCACGAGTATGGAAATTAAAATACACCGGCGTTTTAGAGGGCGTTTCTAAAAGAGTCACTGCATTGCTTAAATGATTGCCATTTTTAAATCCGGTTTGATAGTTATGTAAAGAGCAAAAATCAGTGAAATTATGTGAGGTAATCAAGGATGCGCGGGTAATGTAGTGATGATTGCCGGGCATCTGCGCACAAAACATGGGCTCTATTCCAAAGGTTTCACGCACCATGACAATACCGGCATAAGCATAAGCACGAGTTGCCTCAAGAATATGAGTATTTAATTCATCAATGCTGTCAGCCAGTAACAATAGACTGTTGTGATGATAGCCTAGAAGGGCTTTCTCACTGGCAATATCATCTTCAAGGGTTGAAAGTTCTTCAATTTGGCTTATCCCCATGTCTTCTGCATTGATTAATTTACTGCGTTTACGCGCAATTTCTTTTAGTGCGGCATCACGGGCAAGGGGTGCAAATGAGTGGGTAGCTATGAATTCACATTCCAGCTCATACAAAGGGTCAAGTACTATATGGGCTGTTTCTCTGCCGTAATTTTTAATCGATAACAAAGCACCAAAGCGGCAGTCTTGAGGGGTTGCCCCTTGGAATTGGATGTACTCTCCAAAGAAAATGCGATGGGCACTTAAATACTGCCCCAGATGACCTCGTGGGTAACGCACTTCTTCTTTATGGGTATCAGCAATGCTCTGCGCTATGGGAGCATTGAATACAGGATTTTTAAAAGCAATTGAAGTTCGTGCGTTCACAAACAAAGATAAAAACCCCATGAGCTCGCTTGTTCCGGACTGAGCATCATTCTTGCCTAATAACCGTGGGTTAAACGGGGCTAACTGCGATTTTAATTGGCTGACTTTGGATTCCAATAGGCTCAGATTATTGTTTCGATTAAGTGAGCGAAGGTCTTTGGGGCTTAGGTAGGAGCTCAACCGAGATAAGTAATTAATTCCCTTGGCAGCTTTGCTAGAATTATCGCCTTTAAGTAAAGTTGTGAGGTAAATATCATTTTTAAATAGTGCTTTATTTTTAAAACGAGCATGGTATTTCTCATCCACCCTGCGGTCGAAATCTGAAGTAAAGTTCCCTTCAAGATTTAAACTTTCTTTTTTCCTATGAACTGTAACATACTGAATAAAGCGCTCATCAAGACTTGTCAGAGCTTGATGCCATTGGGCATTCAATTGATTTAAGCTGCTGTTGTCTTGGGTAATGAAAGCTATGCCTTCAACTTTAATGGTGGAACCAGGTGCCCCTGATTCGCATTCAAATACAGTTGCTGAATTTAAATGGGTAAATGGCACAAGCTCAGAAAGTCTAACCTCTGCTCGAGCTTGCTTTAAAAGCTTAGAAAGGCTCATAGCATCGAACCCCCCAATAAGTTTGATTGGGCATGGAAGGTAATTTCAAGCGTTTTGCCATGATTTCAAAAAAGCGCGCATCATATTTGCAAACCAACCAACCAAAAACATGAAGCGGTATAAACACCAAGCCATAAAGTATTTGGCCCATGGCAATAAAGGCGCATACTGAAAACATCAAATTAAGACCATGGTATTCCAGTGTTACGCCAGCAGTCATGGCAGGACGAGTCAATGCACCAAATACAGTGTGAACATCAAGCTCTGTGGCTTCTTCAAAGCTCATATAACTATCCAATCAGCGTGTTATACAAGGACGAGCCACCAAAGATAATGCCCATGCCCACCAAAATCATGATAAAGGTTTCTTTAGGCAATTTATTTTTAGCAAGACACAGATAACCAGAAATTATAATTGCAGCTACACCAACGGACTTAGCCACAGGGCCTTGTAGGTAGCTGATGGTATTTCTTAAAATACCTTCAATGGTTGCAGCATGACTTGCTTGTGGCAGCACTGATAAGCTTAACCACAACATCTTATTTTTTATTTTCATTGTGTTCCTTTTTTTATTTTGAACCAGAAGTATCCGTGGGGCCTTGGTTACTTAATTTCCTCATAAAAATTTCTTGCCTATCCACATCAATATGGGCAGGGGCTTGAACACCAATACAGATGGTTCCATTACGCTCGGCAAGGACTTTGACCTGAATCTGTCCCTTGTCTATCAAAATTTGCTCTCCTACTCGTCTTGTTAATACCAACATGCTTGTTCTCCTATTTAGATTTCATTTGCAACATTGCTTTGATTTTTGCTAAGTGATGGAATGCCACTTCCGGGTTTGCTTTATCACAGGGTTCTTTTTTTAAATTGTGAAATTCGTATACATTTTTAGCGCTTTTACACAAATCGATGAAATGAGGCAAAGTAGGTGGAAATTCTTTAATGTTACGACATTTCTTTACAGCCTCCTCGATATGGTCGTCTGCAAACTGAAGCAATCCTAGGTGCCATTCGTTTTTCATAAACACCAAAAAATCCTCATTTTTAAATTGGCTGCGCCACAGCTGACCGTAAAAAGCGCTAAAGATTAAAAAAAGTCGATCAATTCGTTTGCTATTTGTTTCTGAAGGCTGCGAGCTCAAAGACATTGCTTGTTTGCTCGCATTCAAGTCCTGACTTGCACGAATCCCACAAGGGGTCGTAAGTTGTTTGGCTTTGATAATATGTCCTAGTGTTTGCATGCTTATTCTCCATTGTGTTATCCAGGGTTAATTCATCATTCCAGCAGTGTTGTGCAAGCCAATTGGCTGGATACTTCCATGGGGCTACCCATTGACCTTGTTCTTTCAGGTTTTGAGTAAACAGGATTTGATTTTGCAGGGCCTTTATTATTTGACCGCATAAGCTCTCATCAGGCTTTAATGCTTGAAATTGTTCCCAAGCTTTTTGTTGTGATTTTTTTAGCGGATACGTATTCCAGAAATTTTCAAATTGCGATAATAAATAAATATAATAATTATCTTCTTTTAGAGGTATGGCGGCTTTTGGGGTTTCCTCTATGTCGGCTTTTAAGGGACCGACCGGAGATAGCCCTGTGTTTACACTGGATTGATAGGGTGGGTTTATGGCGGCTTGCTGTGGCGGGTTTATGGCGGCTTTATTTTGGACGGAATAACCCAATGTGGCTAACTTGCATTTTAAAATTAAATGGTGATCTTCAGATTGCAAAACAATAACTCCAGCACGTGCTAATCCAGAGACTGCACGTCGAATTTGATCGCGCGACCAACTTTGGCTTTTGATGCCTTGATGTGGCTCAACATAAAGTTGTTCTGCTATTGATTGATAACTGATCCTACGTTTAACGCCAACCAGTCCCGTCTTCACATCCATATAAGGCCGTATTCCTCTTAAATAAGTCAGCTGTTGGGTATGTGGCAAACCACATAAGCCAGCGAGCTCATTTTCATTAATTGAAAAGTCCATTGTTAATTCATTCCTTAAGAACAATTCGTTTTTGTCGTTATTATTTGTGCTATGTGATAATCTTATTTAATTAAACACACAACTATCACCTTTTGTGATATTAATATAAAGTATCACATTAGGTGATAATGTCAACATTTATTTAATTTTAAAAAAAGGTACATTTTTGCAATATGAATATTAAAGAACTGATTGGAAAGCGGATTAAAACCGCTCGAAAAGCAAAGGGTTTGACGCAAGTTGAACTCGCTAAATTGGCAGGAGAACTTAAACAACCTCGTATTAATAACTGGGAACGGGGCATACGAACCCCTGGATCACAAGAAATAAGACAACTAGCAACCGTCTTGGATGTTTCACTTGGTTACTTAATGTGTTTGGACGAACACCCACAGATGTACCCTTCAGATAGAAATAATATCGGCGCATTAATTCCTTTATTGAATTACGAGCAAGCATCTAATCCAAAAGAATCTATCAAAAATATAAAAAAAAATGGATATGGCCTTGAGATGCCCTTTATTCCAATTGAACAGAATCTTGCAGAGATTGCCGGAGCTCTTGCATTTGCAATTAGGATGAATGATGAAAGTATGGAACCTGAACTGAGAAAAAATGATTTGCTGATTGTCTGTCCTGATTTTAAGTTAAAGCCCGGGAATCTTGTATTGGCACAAATTGAAGATAACTCCGAAATTATTATCAGACGCTATAAATTGCTTTCTATTACGAGAACAACCCAGAATTATGAGCTCTTAGCTACTAATAAGCACTGGCCAGACCTCCAATCTGATAATTGTAAACTCCTTGGATCAATTATTTATTTACATAGGGCTTTAGCAACCATTTAAAAATTATTCCCCATCTATAAAAACCCATGCCTTTTCTAAGGAATCTATTACCTATTTCGCTAATTTTTTTGGGCACAAATTGGGTACAATTATTAAATTTATGGGCTCTTTTTGGGATCTTCCAGGGACTATGAAATACCGTCAAAGACAGTATCAAATTAAGGATAACCCCTTATTATATAAGGGTTTTTGATGGTCTTTTATGGTCGGTGATGGTGTTATGTAATGGTGGAGGCGGCGGGAATCGAACCCGCGTCCGCAAATCCTCTGCCTTTGGTTCTACATGCGTAGCCTTGTCATTTGATTTAACTGAGGACGCTCCGACGGGCAGGATAGTACTCAGCGATTCCCTAAGTTTCGCACCTTAGTCTGGGATAGATTAAGACACTAGCTTATCTTCTATGACCGTTGATTCGATACCGATAAGCGAGCTCGGTCAACGGGGCACTGGGGTTAAGGCCAGTACACGGTGCAAGTTACTGAAATTGATTACGCTGCAATAGCGTCTTGTACTCCATCAAAATCAGTAGCTGCGAAGTTTTCTTCGTTTGCATTTATGTTTAGTGAGTCTTTTTTACGAGAGTTTCTCATTCTCGGCATGCACCTCTGGTTTTGCAACCCACGTCGAAGCCAGGTCGCCCCCTTATCTGTACACTTTAATTATAACATAAAATGTCAATTAATCGGTATCACTGGTGTGTTTTTTTCTCTGTGCTGGACAATAAATAAATAATTTCTAAAATTGTACACTTTTGCCCCAAATGTTTGTTGTTGGTAGACAACTAATTATAAATATCAAATGATCCCATTATGCCTTAAAAGAGCATCTACCGTGGCTTCGCGTCCTCTAAATGATCTGTAAGCCTCGGAGGCAGGTTTTGATCCCCCGACTTCAAGAATGTATTTTAAAAATTCCTCTCCTACTTTTGGATTGAAAACACCCTCTTCTTCAAAACGAGCAAAAGCATCGCTTGAGAGAACTTCTGCCCAACTGTAACTATAGTATCCCGCTGAATATCCACCAGCAAAAATATGGCTAAAGCTGTGTTGAAAACGATTATAGGGCGCTACAGGAATGAGTGCGGTTTTTGCACGAATCTCTTTTAAAATATCAGTTAATTGCCAAGCTTCATCGGGACTGTATTCTTGATGAATTCGAAAATCAAATAATGAAAATTCCATTTGGCGCAATATAGTCAGAGCAGATTGGAAATTTTTAGCTGCAAGTAACTGTTTAAATAAAGGGGCTGGCAATTTTTCCCCTGTCTCAGAATGTGCGGTCAAGAAGGCAAGGGCCTCTTGTTCCCAAGCCCAGTTTTCAAAAAATTGACTGGGTAACTCAACTGCGTCCCATTCAACACCATTGATTCCTGATGCCCCAAGATAATCCACTTGAGTCAGAACATGGTGCAAGCAATGCCCAATCTCATGAAACAAAGTGATAACTTCTTCATGTGACAACATCGCGGGTTGATTTGAAGAGGCTTTAGCAAAATTACATGTTAAGGTTGCAATTGGACTTTGCACACTGCCATCAGCTAATTTCCTTCGACTCTGCAAAGAGTCCATCCATGCACCGCTTCGTTTGTTTTGTCTAGCAAATAAATCTGTATAAATATAGCCGCGCACCTGGTTTTTTTTATCAACTACACAATAACACTGCACATCTTTATGCCAAACATCGACCCCTGTTATTTCTTCCATTGTCATACCATACAATTTCTTCACAATGTCAAACAAACCTTGCATAACTTGAGGTAAGGGGAAATAAGGCCGTAAGTCTTCTTGAGATAAATTAAATAGTTTCTGTCTTCGTTTCTCTGACAAAAAAGAAACATCCCAAGGCTGTATAGTTTGAATATTATAGTTTTCTACAGCAAATTTTTTTAAATCTTCCATCTCGGTATTTGCTTGGGTTTGCACTTTTTCTATAAAATGAGTCAGGTAATCTATTACTTGATCAGTAGACTCTGCCATTTTTTGGGCTAGGGATAATTCAGCATAATTATTAAAACCCAAGAGATTTGCCTTTTCATGACGCAGGGCCAAAATTTCCATCATGTTAGGTGTATTATCATAAACTCCAGCACTTGGGCCTTTATCTGAGGCCCGAGTGACATAGGCATAATACATTTCTTCGCGTAAGGAACCTTCTTCTGCATAGGTTATGACCGCCTGATAACAGGGAGTTTCTAAATTCAAAAGGTACCCGGGCAAATTTTGTTCTGCAGCCAACTCACTGGCAGTGTTCAAAGCATGATTTGGCAAGCCTACTACACGCGAAGCCTCCACCTTCAAAGTAAAATCTTGAGCAGAATCCAATACATTCATCTCAAAACGGTTGGATAATTCAGCTAACTGTTGATCAATGACCTCAAAACGTTTTTTATTCCCTGGAGATAAAGCAACACCTGAAAGTTCGAAACTTTGAATATTGTCTGTAATAATTTTTGTCTGCGTATCATTTAATACGCTTTTATCTATGGATTTGATGGCTTCATATAAGCCATGATTATGTGCAATAGCAGCCTCGTAGGCTGATAACATTGGTAGACACTGATCATAACAGTCTCGCAAGCCTTTAGAATCCATAACAGAATGCAAATGTGAAAATGGTGCCCACATTTTTTCTAAGTTGTCATCTAGATCATCCAAGGGATCCATTAAATTTTCCCAAGTATAATAATGATTCTCTTGAAGTAATTGATTGATTTGTTCCAAGTTATAAGCTAATAAAGTTTTTAGCTTTGGTTTAAATTCTGTGATATTGAGCGTACTAAATTGTGGCAATCCAACAAAAGCAGACATGACAAACCTTTAAGATATTATTTAAAGGAAAAGGATAACATCCTATTGATAAAGGCTCTAGTATATTTAAAATCTGATCTGAAAAAGTCTAAAATCCCTCATTTTTTATGAAAATTTAGCTCACCCTCTTTTTAAAGCCATGTGATATTCTCTCCAGTCTGGAAGGTATTGTGACATGAGACCATAAAATCTTTTATTATGACTTGGCTCCAGCAGATGTACCAACTCGTGAACTAACACATATTCAAGATACTTTAAGGGTTTTTTTATTAATTTCAAATTTAAGCAAATGCAAGCGTTTTTAGTATTACAAGAGCCCCATCGACTTTTCATTGTTTTGATGACCCATCTATTCACTTTTACGGGTATAATACTTTCCCATTGCTCAATTAAATTTGGCAAAATATTATACATCTCCTGTTTATACCAACGCTCAATAAGCAATTGTGTTTGATCGGAGGAGGCCTTAGTTTGGATGTAACAATACATTACTTGATCATGTATTTTTATTTGCGCGGGGCCATTGTGGACGTGCACATTCAATACATAATTTTCCCCCAGGAACTCAATTATAGAGCCTGTTTGTAAGGGTGCTTCTTTACATGATGCACTGCTTCCTACAAGATGCTCACGTTTTGCTTGTATCCAAGGCAACTTAGCTTCTAAACAGGTTTGGATGTAAGCCTTAGTACAACTCATGGGCACTGTCATCTTGACAAGTCCATCGGGTGGATATACACGTAAGTTGATGCTCTTAATCTTTTTTTTTATTATTTGTATTGGAATACCTTGAATTTCAATATGCATATTAAGGCTCTGTTGATATTTCATTTTGACCTAAAACCTCTCAGGAACGCAATATTTTTGCGCTTCCTCATTCTAAAAAGCCCAGCGTGCTTAGGGTTTTTTCACTCCCGGCCGCAAAAATCTGACATTCTTGAAAGTTTTTTATTCTCAAAAATGAAATATAAATAGACCCTAATCTTTTAAAATCACGCCAGCTTCATCATAACCAGCATTTCGATTGTCACCTACGCAGGGACTGTCGACATATTCACCATTGATAGTTAACACCATATTCACATTCGCTCTTTGATATCTGGTCAGTATATCGTATTCTTCTTGGGTTACGTACCCATAAGAATTACCACAATATACCAAAGCAGGTGCCGCTGGGTGAGGGGAAGGATGCACTGGGATGTCGCACTCCCAACGAAATTGAGTTAAATCACAGTTAGCGAAAGTCCAACTCGGTAATAGAAGCGTTAAAACAAGAATTATAGCGCCTTTATTATTCATGCCATTCTCATTGTGTTTGCAGATTTAGGTAAGTATAGGATAAAACAGAAGAAAAGTAAGAGCAATTTGTATTTTTTAAAATTACTAGGTTGACGACCAGTTTCTCGGTATTCTAAATTTTTTGAGACTTTTTATTTCAAGCCAGTTACATCTAGACTATATATGATCTTTTGCTATCAACTTGACAGGCTAATTTTTTAGCTTACCACCGAAAGATACCCGCGACCATGTCGCGGGATGAAACTAGCAGTTTAAATTAATCTTCTCTTTTACTGGTTAATTTTTCTTTGATACGCGCGGCCCGACCTGCTAGATTACGTAAATAATAAAGTTTAGCACGACGAACATCACCCCGTCTTTTTACTGTAATACTGTCTACTATTGGGCTATATGTTTGGAATACGCGTTCAACGCCCACGTTATGGGAAATTTTACGCACAGTAAAGGCGGAATTTAACCCACGGTTACGTTTTGCAATGACAATCCCTTCAAAGGCCTGTAAACGCTCACGTGTACCTTCAATTACTTTCACTTGAACCAATACTGTGTCACCTGGATTGAACTCAGGTATGACTTTGCCTTGCATTTGCTCTGCATTTAATTCATCAATAATATTAGTCATGGATACTCCTTAAATTGGTTTAGCCTGTATTAATTCGTTTTTAAACTCATCAAGCAGCTGCTTGTCTAGTTCGCTTAATTGTACTTTATCGAGCAAATCCGGCCTTTTAATCCATGTTTTACCCAAAGATTGCTTTCTTCGCCACCGCTCTATGTCTTTATGATGACCACCTAATAACACTGGGGGCACCTCCAAACCTTGAATGTTCGCTGGGCGAGTGTAGTGAGGACAATCAAGCAAACCATTCATAAAAGAGTCTTGCTCAACAGAAGCAATATGTCCTAGGCTGCCAGGTATTAGACGAATAATCGCATCCATGAATACCATAGCTGCCAATTCACCACCACTTAAAACAAAATCTCCTAAAGACCATTCTTCGTCTATGTGGTGGCTAAGAATGCGCTCATCTACACCCTCGTAGCGCCCTGCAATAAACAACAATGCCTGCTTTTCATAGACAACCTGGTTTAGGTCGCTCTGATAAATCTTTTTACCCTGTGGACTTAAATAAATCGTCTTACAATGGCTTGGCATTTGACCTTGGGCATATTTTATGGTGGCCTGCAAGGGTTCATACATCATGACCATGCCGGGACCACCGCCATAAGGCTTGTCATCAATTTGTCTATACCGGCCCTTGGCCCAATCTCGAGGGTTCCAGTGGTAAATTTTGGCTAAGCCCTGCTCCAAGGCTCTACCAGTCACCCCATATTTTAATCCGTCGAGTATTTCTGGTAGCAAACTGATAAGACCAAAATGAAACACCACTTAAAAATCCAAGTCCCAATCAACAATGATGCATTGTTTTTCTATACTAATGTCCAAAACAAACTCACCTGGCAAATAGGGAATTAAATGTCGCTTTTCCCCCTCCACCACCAGCACATCATTAGAGCCTGTAGGCATCACATCAGTGACCTTACCAAAGACATCACCTGTCTTGTTGATGACATTTAATCCAATCAACTGTTGCCAATAAAACTCTCCGGGAAGAAGCTTAGCCAGCTGGTCATGAGATATAGCAATATCCACATTGGTCAAAGCAACAACTAAATCACACTCAGCATAGCCTTTAACCAGAGCAATGATGCCCTTAATCTGAGGTTTTATTTCTAACAATTGAATGGGTTGCCATTGTTTGTTTATGAAAATATGCCAATCTTTATAACTTAAGATGTTGTCGCGCGGATCTGTGAAAGAATGCACTCTGACAAATCCTTTGATACCATAGGGACGACCAAAACGGCCTACAACCACCCAATTTGTCTGATTATCCACAATCTTAAGCAGCAGCCTTAGCTTTATCTTTTTTGTTAAATTCTTTGATTAAAGCACTGACTCGATCAGATAGCTGTGCGCCAACACCAATCCAATGGGTCACTTTGTCCATTTCAATGTGAAGACGTATTTCTTGGCCACGAGCTATGGGATTAAAATAGCCAAGGGGCTCAATATATCCACCATCGCGCCGCTTACGGCTGTCAGTGACCACTAAGTGATAAAAAGGACGCTTTTTAGCGCCGGCTCTTGATAAACGTATAACGACCATTATTTTCCTTTACTTGAAAGTTTATATAAAAATGTTGTGTATTGTACGAAAATTAACTCGACATGTGAAGACATTCTTAGAATTATTTTAAATCCCCAGGAAACATGTCCTTCATCCCAGCCAATCCACCAATACCGCGCATCATTTTCTGCATGCCACCAGGTTTGGTAAATTTTTTCATCATTTTCTGCATTTGATCAAATTGTTTCAATAAACGGTTTACATCTTGAATTTGAGTGCCAGACCCTAAAGCGATGCGTTTTTTTCTTGAGCCAATGATTAATTTAGGAATGCGTCTTTCTTTAGGCGTCATGGAATTAATGATGGCAATGGTTTGCGCCATGGATTTATCATTGACTTGATCCATTGCCTGTTGAGGCATTTTACCCATGCCCGGTAATTTGGTCATGAGACTACTGATGCCGCCCATGGTATTCATTTGTAATAATTGTTGCTTGAAATCTTCTAAATCAAAGCCTTTGCCTTTTTTTAATTTTTTTGCCAATTTATCGCTGGCTATTTTATCGGTTTTTCTCTCAACTTCTTCTATCAATGTAAGGATATCGCCCATGCCTAAAATTCTGGAGGCAATTCGCTCTGGGTGAAAAGGTTCCAGAGCATCAATTTTTTCACCAGTACCTATGAACTTGATGGGTTTACCAGTGATTTTCCTAATGGACAAAGCTGCGCCGCCTCGTGCATCCCCTTCAGTTTTTGTAAGGATGATACCAGTCAAGGGCAAAGCTTCATGAAAAATCTTTGCAGTATTGGCCGCGTCTTGCCCTGTCATGCTGTCTACAACAAAAAGTGTTTCTATTGGGTTCACTGTTTGGTGCAAAGCTTTGATTTCAGACATCATTTCATCGTCAATGTGCATGCGACCAGCTGTATCAACAATCAAAACGTCCATGTATTGTTTTTTTGCACTTTCTAATGCATTTTTTGCAATTTGAATGGGCTTTTCGTCAACAGAAGATGGGTAAAAGGCAACATCTACTTGTTCGGCTAGAAGTTTAAGTTGTTGGATGGCAGCTGGTCGGTAAACGTCCACGCTGACCATCATCACTTTTTTATTTTCGGTTTCTTTTAAATAACGAGCCAATTTTGCAGAACTGGTTGTTTTACCAGAGCCCTGCAGGCCTGCCATTAAAAAAACAGCTGGGGGTTGTGTTTTGAAATTTAGCTCAGCGCGATCAGAGCCCATGGTGTCTTTTAATTCGTCATGAACGATTTTAACAAAGGCTTGATGAGGATTTAAATGGGTTGAAACGTCTTGGCCTAAGGCCTTTTGTTTGACTTGCTCAATGAAATCTTTAATGACAGGAAGCGCAACATCTGCTTCTAGAAGAGACAATCTGATTTCACGAAGGACTTGTTGTATATTATCTTCAGTTAAACGACCTTGTCCGCGTAAATTTTTAAAAGATCGGGTTAAACGCTCAGTTAAATTATCAAACATAGTTAGAGTATCCGAAGAAAATGCGTAGTATATCATAGGCTATTCAAAGGTAACACTAGATTTCACTTAATTTACTTGATATTAGTAATTTGTTTTGGGATCATTGTATCTTTCGAAATTAGGTATATTTATGAGTAAGCTGATTGATATCCCGGTGCGTGTTGAAAGTGGGAAAAAATACACAACACGAGAAGGCTTCAGTGCAATCAAAGATGGGGTAAAATCTACCGCACAGCCCCACGAGCGCCTGCCTAAGCCCAAATGGCTACGTATTGTTAATCAAACCTCGGTTGTCTATGATACAGTAAAAGCCCAGGTTCAAAAACATCGATTAGCTACGGTCTGTGAAGAAGCCAAATGTCCAAATATTGCTGAATGTTGGTCTCATGGCACTGCAACCATCATGCTGATGGGTTCTGTATGTACCAGAGCTTGTCGTTTTTGTGCAGTAGATACAGGCAATCCTCATGGATGGTTGGATGCGAGAGAGCCAGAAAATACCGCCTCAACAGTCGCTCTAATGAATCTTGATTATGTCGTATTGACCTCGGTTAACCGCGATGATTTACCTGATGGCGGGGCCAGTCATTATGCAAATACAATCAAGGCCATCAAACAACGTATGCCTCACATTAAAATTGAAGCCTTAACCCCAGACTTCCAAGGTGTAGAGAAAGACATAGCGCTGTTGTTAGACAGTGGCCTTGACGTATTTGCACAAAACATTGAAACAGTAGAAAGGCTAACTCACCCAGTCCGAGACAGTCGAGCAGGATACCACCAAACCCTCAAGGTGCTAGCCTATGCAAAACAATATAGACCCAATATATTAACCAAGACAAGTTTGATGTTGGGCTTGGGTGAAACCGATGAAGAAATCATTCAAACCATGGATGATTTAAGAGACCATCACATTGATATCCTTACCTTAGGTCAATATTTGCAACCCACAAAAAACCATCTTCCTATACACCGTTACGTCAGCCCAGAAACATTTGCGCAATTAAGGCAGATTGGTTTAAAAAAAGGATTTTTTGAAGTGGCCTCAGGCCCCTTGGTACGTTCTAGTTATCGTGCGGATAAAGTTTTTAAACGGGATAATTTGGGATTGGATGTTTAAAGTGATCCCCTCCCTTGGCATAAAATATTTTTCAGACAAGACTAGCTAAGCTTTTCTTTTTTTGCTACTCTTCGTTCTTCAACTATGGTGGCTCTATTGGTTCCCTCGCGGCGATAGATTATGAACCCCGTCAGGCCCGGAAGGGAGCAGCGGTAATAATTGATTCGAGCGCCGAGGTGTGGCTTTTAGAGCTGCCACCCAAATGCGACAACAAATAGATGAGTTATCTGGCACTTGCTCGTAAATGGCGACCACGCACCTTTTCTCAACTGGTTGGCCAAGAACATATTAATAAAGCCTTAATCAATGCACTGAATCAGCAGCGACTACACCATGCCTATCTTTTTACTGGCACTCGCGGTGTTGGTAAAACAAGTGTGGCTCGTATTTTAGCTAAAGCATTGAACTGTGAGCAAGGGATTTCCTCAGAGCCCTGTCTACAATGTGATGCTTGTACTGCCATTGAGCAAGGACGGTTCATCGACCTTATTGAAATCGATGGCGCTTCAAAAACGCGGGTGGAAGACACTCGAGAATTATTGGATAATGTTCAATACGCAACCACCAATGGACGTTTTAAAATATATCTAATAGATGAAGTGCATATGTTGTCACAGCATAGCTTTAATGCACTATTAAAAACCCTTGAAGAACCCCCTGCTCATGTAAAATTTATTTTAGCTACTACAGATCCTCAAAAATTGCCGGTGACTGTTTTATCTCGTTGTTTACAGTTTAATCTCAAACACCTGCCGGCGGACATAATCAGTCAGCACTTGCAAATCATTCTAAAGGATGAACAATTAGAGTATGAAATGGAAGCCTTGCATTTATTAGCAAAAGCCGCCCACGGCAGCATGCGAGATGCCTTGAGTTTATTAGATCATGCCATTACTTATGCCAATAAAACCGTCTATACTCAAGAAGTTAAACAAATTTTAGGGTATACACAGCAAGATTATGCCATTCAATTGCTCCAAGCTTTAGCTGCAGAAAATCCAATCTTATTATTAGAATTGACCCAACAAATTGAAGCCGAAGGTGGGCATTTCAATTATGTGTTGGATGAACTACAAACCTATTTACACCAACTGACGGTTTATTTAAGTATAGGCGATAACAATGCATTGATTAGCCCCTCAGCGCAGGTGAAAGCCTTGGCTCAACAATTATGTGCTGAAGATGTTCAACTATTTTATCAAATTGCCATTAAAAGTCGTGAGGACATTCAACTTGCTCCCACGCTTAGCATTGGTTTTAGCATGACCCTACTGCGGATGTTAACCTTTCGACCAGCACCGCAGGTGAAGTCGCAAGCTATGGCATCCCAAACCAATGAACAGGCTCCAACCAGCTCAGCTCACTTATCTGAGTTCTCTGAGATGCCCAAAAACGATGCAGCAGTAGTCTCCATCTCTGCACCTGTCCCTCAGGCAATACAACCACCTGCAACCCACTCCCTATCTATGCCCCCTGCAACCATTGATATCACCTCGGATAATTGGTCTAGTATTATTACAAGCCTCAAATTATCAGGTTTGGCTCTAACTGCAGTCGAAAATTCTGAGTTCATTTCTAAAGAGGGTCGCAATGTTACCCTGGGCCTTGCCAAAGGTTTCCAATCCTTATTTACACCTAGTACAACCATGCGTATAGAAGCAGCCCTGTCTTTGTATTATCAAAGTCCCATTAAACTCTTTTTAAGTACAAAAAACAGCCAAACAACAACACCTGCGCAACAAAAAGATCAACGCACCCAAGATAAACTGCAAAAAGCAGAAGAGGCTTTGGCCTCTGATCCAGTGTTTCAACAAATAAAACAAGATTTTTCAGCTGAATTGGTCAAAAATTCTATTGTCTCACTAAAAGATGAATTATAATGTTAACTAACCTAACTTAATCGAGGACTTAAATGAGTATGAATCAAAACCTTGGCAATCTAATGAAAGAAGCCCAAAAAATGCAACAACGCATGCAAGAAGCACAACAACAACTAACAGAACTTGTTGTAACTGGCGAATCAGGTGGCAGCATGGTCGCAATCAAAATGAATGGTCGCCATGACGTCGTTGAAGTTAAGATTAAGCCTTCCCTCATGGAAGAAGACGTTGAAATGTTAGAAGACTTAGTGGCTGCAGCTATCAACGACGCCGTACGAAAAATTGAAAAAGTATCTAAAGAAAAAATCAGTCAGCTGACTGCCGGTCTTAACATACCAACTGATTTGTTGGGTGATGAAGAGAAGGGATAGGCTTAGGCATGGATACTCTAAAACGCTTGGTTGAAGCACTTCGCTGTTTACCGGGTGTGGGTCCAAAATCTGCGCAACGTATGGTGTTTCATTTACTCCAGTACCAAAGACAGCGAGGCTTACACCTCGCTGCTTGTTTGGAGCAAGCTATGAACAACATCGGGCATTGCCAACGTTGCAACAATTACTCAGAGGCAAACCTTTGCACTTTATGTTGTGATCCTAACCGCGATCCCACTGTATTGTGTGTGGTTTCAAATCCAGCTGATGTTTCTGCTATAGAACAAAGCAACGCCTTTGGTGGACTTTATTTTGTACTCATGGGAAAAATTTCGCCCCTAGATGGTTTAGGACCAGAAGAAATAGGATTACCCAAACTTAAAGCACTGATCATTGACGAACAAATTAAGGAAGTCATTCTGGCTTTAAATCCAAGCATAGAAGGACAAACTACTGTACATTTTATCAATCAGTTAATTAAAAGTGAAAATATCAATCTAAGCCAATTAGCTCACGGCATCCCCTCAGGTGGTGAGTTAGAATTTCTAGATAGCAATACCATTAGCAGCGCACTTCGTAATCGTGCAATTGTCCATCCCTAGGCAGTAAGGTTTATGTTCACCAGCGCTTCAAAACATCACTTTCGCTTTGCATCTTGCTTTTACATGTTTTTACTTCTGAATGGGTGTTTTTTTGGATTACAGTTATTGTATGTATATTCAGAAGCTGGCAGTTTTATCAGTGCCATTAGAATGCCATGGACAGTATACGAAGAGTTGTTGGCAACCCTATGTGTTCATCTGGTTCTTTACACCTTATTGTCCCTCATACAAGGGTATATTCTCCAAAAGCTATTGGCAGTTAGAACATTTTATTTTTCAAAAGAAGGCTGGCAAATAATCATTTGGTCTATGTCAGTATGTGCTTTATTGAGTGCAAATGCTTATTATTTTCCACTCAGTGTCTTTGGCGAATTGCTGATTTCCCTGTTTCCTTCCCCAATTCTTTTGATTTTATTGTCTTTTTCTCTGATTTGTCTTGGTTGTATCACAATGTATGCTGTTTCAGCAACCGTGATTGATGCGATAAGACTTAAGAAGATTAAGATAGGCCATTTGTTTATAATTGTATTATTGAGTTTTATCTTGTTAAATAGCCAGAGGCCTGAGCTTAGTGTGCCTCAAGTACTTCCTGTTCAAAAGTCCCAGCCCAATATCATCATTTTAGGTATTGACTCCCTGAGCCTTGAAAGTGTAAATGCACACACCATGCCCTTTTTATTTAAGCATTTAAAAAACAGTACGCAATTTACTAATACCATAAGTCCCCTGGCCAGAACATTCCCTGCCTGGTGTTCAATTTTAACTGGGTTATATACAAAGCATCACCATGCCTATGAAAATTTAGTGGCAAAACCCACAGTTAGGCGTAAAGCCAGTATTGTTTGGACCTTGAATGAATTGGGTTATAACACAGTATTTGCAAGCGATGATAGACGCTTTAATGGATTAGATAAACAATTTGGATTTCAAAACATCCTAGGACCGAAATTAGGGGTAAATGATGTCTTATTAGGTGCTTTCAATGATTTTCCTTTAAGTAATTTAATCATCAATTTCCCCATAAGTGCATGGTTATTTCCTTATAATCATATGAATCGTGCCAGCAATTTTTCTTATTATCCACAAACCTTTAATACCAGTTTAGAAAAAGAAATAGGTCGAATTCAAAAAAGTAATAAGCCTCTATTTTTAGCAGTGCATTTCACCTTGCCCCACTGGCCTTATTCTTGGGCCGACAGTGATCCTGAACTTACAAATGACAAGATGAATCCTGGCAATCCTGATTTGTTGTATATAAGCGCTTTGTCTCGAGTGGATAAACAATTTGAATCTTTGTATATGTTTTTAAAGGATAATCACCTATTAGACACTAGTATCTTGCTAACACTCAGTGATCACGGGGAAGTACTGTATGATAAAAATGCAAGGCTTACCAATAATTCTAACTATCAGGGCAAATTACCCAGTGCATTGGCTGACTATTTGGAGCATAAAACTTCAACAGAGTTGAATAAAAGTGTGGGACATGGTTCAGATATATTAAGCCCTGGACAATATCACAGTATTTTAGCCTTTCATTTGAATAGCCAGGGGCAAACTGTTAATCCAAAGATTAGTATTGCAACCCGTACAGCTTTGATTGATATTGCCCCTACCCTTTTGGATTTTCTCAAGATAAAAAATAACTCAATGGATGGAATCTCCTTACTTGCCTCTATTTTAAATGGCAAAAACCTACCTGAACATCGAAGTTTTTTTATAGAAAGTGGCATGTTTCCAAATCAAGACATTTCAAAAAAACAAGCCCTTGTCTTGGGCAAACAATTATATAAAGTAAATAAAAACAATGGCGAACTTGAGCTCAAAACCAAGCAAGTCAAGAAAATCAATCAGCAAAAGCTATATGGTATCATCAAAGATGAGTGGGTTTTGGCTTTGTATCCCAAGGAAGCAAGCTATCTAGCCGTCATTCAAAACTTAAAAACCGGTCAATGGATAGATGATTTAAACAGCGATTTTGCCAAGCTTAGTCCTGCTAAAAGTTTATTTCAAGAACTGCAACATTTCTATGACAAAAAATTCTTCGATCCTCAACAAAGCGGCTAGTTATCTTTGAAGATGTATATTATCCAAACTAAAAATGGCGAATAAGCTGGGAAGTTTACGATGAGTTATTACAATAACTCATCGTGTATTTGGAGTTACAACAGGTTGTACATCCCTGGAAATTCCATGTCTGTCCATAAATTCGTTGATTTTAGATATCCTTGCAAAGTCTTGAGCTCTATGACCAGTTTGGATCCGTAATGCATCCCGGGTAGTTGATTTTGGTGTAATTATAGTGAGAACATCATTAAGTAACCTATGTAATTTAGTATCATTTTTTACAGGAATCTTTTTATCTCTTATATCTATATAGTTAGCGGCAAAAAATAAAGCATCATATTCTGCCTTTAGTGCAACTTTATTAACTGTGGACTGTTTGAAATGTCCAAATATTTCCAATTTAGTATTGATGCTTTGTTTTAGACCAGATGGATACAACAATTCATGTCTTGTTACCTTCAATTTGTTTAAAGTTACTTTCAAATTGTTTAATTCAGGTATTTCTTTATTTGGGGCTATGTTAGCAAGGGTTTCAACTTTTTTTTCTTCTTGTAATTTAGAATCTTGGGGCAGTAGTTTTTGCTGAGTAATTAAGGAGTTGAAGCATGTAATAGTTCTTTTATTCTGTTCAACAAGTTCGGTTTTTTGTTTTCCAAACCCAATGCTCGGTATCATAGACTGTAGTTGAGTAAATGCTAGGTAACTTATAGCATAAATTTGTTTTTTCAAATCATCAGATACTGAAGGCGATTGCTCTAGAAAATCCAGTAATTGTCTGGGACCTTTATATAAGGTTGTATCATTCCACATTATTTTAATTACTTGTTTTGTAATGTCTGAGGAAGATCCTTGTAGAGATCCGAATTTTAATAAAATATCAAGTAAAGATTCAAATTGCTTTTTGACCTCAGGCGTTTTATCTCCCAGTAACACACTTAAACGCTCATGGAGTATCAACAAACACTGCCTTGTACTAGCATGATCAATCATATTAGGTGTTATAACAGAAGTTATATCTCCACCTGACTGCAAGTTATGTTCTATGGCTGAAGCTATGCTTTCTTTTGTTTTAAAATCAGCTACTGTCTTCTCTTTCATAATAAAAAACCTCAATTATGTTAAACAACTTTCAAAGTTATTTGAAAGCATCCATAATTAAGTATAACTGCTCATAATTAAGACAATATTAACATTCGATTTTTAGTATGCGGCTTAATTAAAAGAATAAATGCCAGAATTTGCGATAAAAACAACCATTCGTAGCCTGTATTAGACGAAGTCGTAATACTAGAAAACACACCACATTTCCGAATAAATTTTCTAAAATCAAGCCGTCAATCTTTGTGAAGACATTTGTAATTACGTTGAAATTATACACCTGGTGCATTGCTTTTACCTGTATTACGACTTCGTCTAATTCAGGCTACCTTTATATTTAGGGGTCAAATTTTACAAGATGAAAAAATAAATTTTATTGATAGCGGTACTAGTTAACAGATAACACCAGTTTGTAGCAAATTGGGATTTTTTTAAAGTTAAAATAAAGTGGAAAAAAGGACCACTTTAAAGTATGATTAAGACTTTATGTTTGTCTGTGTTTGAGTATGAAGTTTCTTTTTGTAGTGCTTTCTATGTATTGCGTTGTTTTTTTTGCACAAACAGCCGAGCACAACCAACAATCAAATGATTCCAATAGTGTAGCCTTAGATAAGCAAGTTAAAATAGCAAATAAGCAAGACAATGGACAGAACACTTACGAACATTTTTGTATAAACTGTCATCAAGATGGCGTTGCAGGTGCCCCTAAAATCAACGATAAAGCTGATTGGAATTTACGTTTGACCAACAGGACAATTGAAGATTTAGTCAGTACTGCAATGAATGGTTTAAATAATATGCCAGCCCAAGGTACCTGCTTTGAATGTACAACTGAGGATCTTAAAGCTGCAATTCAATACATGTTGCCTACTCATGACTAAATCAACTTATAAAATGATACAATTGCTCCTAAGCCTAGTAACGCTCTTTGTTCTATTGAGTTCCTTATACTACCAATATATTGAAAAAATGAACCCTTGCCCCCTTTGTTTGATGCAACGTTTATGCGTTATTTTGTTACTATTCATTTTTTTTATGGGTCTTATCACTTATAAACGGATAAAGTTATTGAGTATTCTACAAATTTTAATGTCCTGCGCTGGATTGTATTTTTCTATAAGACATCTTTGGTTACAATCACTTCCTATCGGTGAGGCGCCCGCATGTATGCCAGGACTTGATACTTTGATACGCTATTTTCCCTGGCAAACCGTAGCTCATGCTTTATTTTGGGGAGCCAGTGATTGTGCAGAAGAGACTTCGAAAATCCTCGGTATGACCATGCCAGCCTGGGCAACTTTATACTTCTTTGGAATGTTGGTTGTTGGGTTCATACTGTTGTTTCTACAGTCTTCTACAAAACATCAAAATAATAGTTTAAGAAAACATCAATAAAATAAAGAATTACTGTCAAGGTTAGGATGAGATTCCATGATGAGCCTTTCCAAGTACCCTGACTCTGAAGAATAAAACAGTTTAAATAGATACTTGAACACCAACCATGACACTGTGCAAACTAGGATTGCGAAGATTCGTATCAAAATTAGATGTAAAGGTCACTGGATCAAAATTTGCCGTTGTTTTTGATGCAGAACCAAAGGCATGCATGTATGCAAGGGTTAAGGCCCAGTTCTCATTAAAGATATAAGATCCGCCCAATTTTACTTCAGGCAATATGCTGGTAATAGAGGCTTTAAAACGAAATCTGTCTGAGGTGAAAGCAGTTGGGAAAAATGCTGAGTTAAAATTAACGTTGTTTGTCTGGGCAAGCGCGCCCGCTTTAAGAAATAAACTATAACAAGGTTGAAGAAAAGAGGCTCCCACTAATAAATCAAAACCAGTTAGTGTATTGGTTTCACTCAGCGTGCTTCTGTTTGTTTCAAAAATGCCAGTGCCAATACCATCAAGCTTAGTTCGTCCATAATAACCCCAGCCAAGCTCAGCACTTACACCAAATTCATCAATGAGTTTACCTATGGCACCAGCTGCTAGTCGTGCTCCATATAATTGATTTTTCTTGACAGAAAAAAAACTATTGTTTGTTCCTATTATATTAAAATTGAAATTTTCAATAGCATTTTTAGTATAAGAACCTTCTAAAGATACAAAGACGGCACCCCAATTATTGAAATCCATATCACCCATAGAGCCAGCGTATAGGGGGGCGTTGAAAGTGATTGTGGTACACAAGGAAACCAAGGTTATTTTTTTTATCATGATAAGTCCATTGTCTATTAAGCGTGGTTTAACCATAATTGGCCGTGGTTAATTTACCTTACTTCCTATGTGTTTACTAGAATATTTATTACTAAAATTCAAAAGATTACAGTCCAGAATTCAAAGAAGAATTATTTTAAGAGTTCAAAAGCCTGAGATTTTCTTAGCAAATTATGTTATTTTAACAAACTTATAAAATTTGGCTTCATGAATGAAACTTATTAGCGTAGCATTTTGATTTAATATGTATGCATTTTAAATTTATAATGTAGTTTAGATACCTTTACCCCGAATTTGTGTATTTTTTATGCGATTATTAAGTTTTCCTTAAGCTTAATTCTATATAATTATATTGCATTTGACGAGTTGGCTGTATTGAAGGACATGAATGAGCACTAAAAAACATACTTTGAGTATTTTTAGCCTAACAATGATAACCGTGGGCTCAGTAGACAGTATTCGAAATTTACCAGCTACCGCTCTGTTTGGCAGTCAACTTATTTTCTATTTTATCCTAGGCGCATTATTTTTTTTAATACCCACGGCTTTGGTTTCAGCTGAATTAGCTTCAGGATGGGCCAAGCAAGGTGGGATCTATATTTGGGTAAAGGAAGCTTTTGGCAAACGATCAGGATTCTTAGCTATTTGGCTTCAATGGATAGAAAATGTCATTTGGTATCCTACCATCTTGTCTTTTGTAGCAGGCACTATAGGTTATCTGATAAATCCCACCTTGACCAGCAATCCCTATTTCCTCTGGGCTGTGATAGTCAGTGCTTTTTGGGGTGCCACCTTTTTAAATTTGCGGGGGATGAAATCATCTGCTCGTTTTAGTTCATTTTGTTCATTAGCAGGTCTGCTTTTGCCTATGTCTCTGATCATTGGTCTAAGCGCGGTCTGGATTAGTCAGGGCAATCCCTTACAAATTCGTTTAGACCTCCCTAGCATCGTACCTCATATCAGCGATAAGTCAGTATGGGTTTCATTAACCGCGATTATCATGTCATTTTGCGGGATAGAAATAGCCACTGTTCATGCCAATGATGTTGAAAACCCACAAAAAGCGTTTCCACGTGCAATGATTTACTCTGTTGGTATTATATTGAGCACTTTAATATTAGGGTCTTTGGCAATAGCTGTTGTTCTTCCAGGGAAAGACATTAATTTGGTCGCAGGGATTATGCAAGCTTTTGAAGCCTTCTTTTTAAGGTATCATATGAGTTGGATGATGCCATTCATTGCCCTGATGTTGGTTTTAGGTGGACTTGGTGGGGTGAGTAATTGGATCATTGCGCCAACGAAGGGATTATTGGTAGCAGCAGAAGATGGTAACTTGCCTGTGATTTTTCAACAAACAAATGCCAATGGTGCACCAGTGGTTATGTTATATACCCAAGCCAGCATTGTAACCCTCTTGTCGGCTTTATTTTTGTTTATGCCCAGTGTGAATGGATCTTATTGGCTACTGACGGCTTTGGCCGCACAACTTTATATGCTCATGTATTTTGTTATGTTCATTACCGCCATTAAATTACGTTTGAGCCAACCCAATCAATCCAGACCTTTTAAAATCCCCGGTGGTCTACCAGGGATGCTTTTTATAGCAGGTCTAGGTATTGTTGGTGTAGTAACAACCTTAGCTGTCAGTTTTATACCGCCTGATGGTATCAATGTGGGCAGTATCAGCCGCTATGAAAGTACTTTAATAATCGGGTTACTTGTGATGTGTTCTCCTCCTTTTATAAGTAATTGGTTACAATCTAGAAGAGAAGCTAAACAAAGTTTAGAACCTTCAGTATAATGTTCAATTAGAGTTAAAATGGAAGTAATCAAAGATATATTAGAAGATTTATCCTGTCGCTTACCTGAGCTCGAGTGGAAAATCTGCCGTCTTACCACTTTTAGTGCCCAAATGTTACCTCCAGGTTTATTCATTTCAAGAGTAGGGTTAACAGCTAAAGATTGCATTCATGAGATTAAATCAGATCTTAAAGCCTTAGCTCTTCAAAGCAATGAACCCAGAGCATCCTATATTGCAAAAAGAGTGCAAAGAAAAATCAACGTTTTAGTCACTGTGTGTCAGATTCAAGGTCATAAAACCAAACCAGATGAAAAAAGACAATTTGGGATAGAAGTGATAAGTACCAGGCAACAATGGATACAATCTCTAGAAAAAGACATCAGTACTCTATTTACCCAGCAACAAGCGATGATGAAGACGGTAGAACACATGAGATGCTCTACCAATGTTCATGGCATGTTGTCAGTACAAACAGAACTTGGTGAGATTGAGAAACGCTTAACCATAGCTACAGAAACACTTAAACAGGCCATCAATGGATAACAGCGGAATCAGACCTAATTACCGACTAATTACCTACCTATTTCACTATATCTTAATGATTTTCCAACCGCTTCAAACATAGCATCGATTCCAGGTGCAGGCTAATACGTGTTCGCTGCTACATGCGCCATATTGTTTAACGCACCCAGGGCTTGACTATTGGTCTGAGTATCACAGGGGTATTTTTTATGGATACCTAACCAAGCTATTTGTGAGATGGTCATTTTGTCTTTATCGCTTTGTTGGCTTGAAAGCTCTTTATAAGTTTGTATGATTAGTTCGTTTAATACCAAGGCGTTCAACTGTACTCCTGGAGGCATACAATACAATGGTTTCCCCTGACTTTTGGCAGCTTCATTTGCTTGTATGATTGTTTCAGCAATACTCTCACAGGTGATGGTGATGACATGCCGAGCTGACCTTGCCCAGGCTTGTGCTTGTGGATCTGCTTTAATTTCCATTTGGGGTATATTATTAGCAATATTCATATAATTATTAATGGTATCTGCAAACAGGTAGCCACTTATAAACATTATACCTATGAATAAAAAGCGCATGTTTTATTCCTTAAATAAGACCAAAATGAGTAACATCTTTAAACACCATGGGGTTTTATAAATCCGAAATGAAAGGCTAACAATAAAAATAAAAATAAAATCACGGAGATGGCCACTCGTATGGTTAGCGCCTTTACTGTTCTTTTTGAGTTGTCACCATCCCGCATAAGATAAATGAGTCCAGACCCTAAAGAAATTGCAATAACAATCATAATAAAAATGATAAATATTTTAGTAATCATTTGTTATACTCCCACAATTGCTAACACCTATTGGGATTAGCTGCCTACTAAACAATTGAGCAACTGATAAACAATGCCTAGTTTAACCTGTTTTAATGTACGTTTCACCCCCAGTTGGTTAACAATTCTTATTTCATTACTATGTATAAGTTTGTTTACACGACTTGGGTTTTGGCAGCTTCATAGAGCCGATGAGAAAAAAGCCATGCTAAAAGCTGCAAAGCTACAATCTGTCCAACAACCAATGCAGTGGGATGGACAAAAATCAAATCCCATTCAGTATCAACGCCTGGGTGTCCAAGGCCATTTTTTAAAGCATGTTTTTTTGCTTGATAACCAACATCACCAACATCAATTTGGTTATGATGTGCTTTCACCAATGGTGTTAGCCAATCATAAGGTGATTTTAATAGACAGAGGCTGGGTGCCGGTGGATAAAGGCCAGCGGCAGATATTTCCTAAGATTAAAACACCAGATGGAACACAACAACTGCAAGGTACAGTATACTATCCGAACAAAAATCAATGGGTTTTAGGAAAAGTCATAGAAACAAAGAATAAAGATTTGGCCATCCTTGAAACTGTTGACACTCAATTAATCGCCCAAATTTTGCAAAAAGAAAGCTATCCGTTTATCATGCGCCTAGATAAGCAAGATGCGCATGGATTTGTTCGGGATTGGGCCATTGTATCAATGCCGTTCCAGCGGCATTTAGGATATGCCTTTCAATGGTTTGCGATGGCCTTTACTGTTTTAATACTTTTTATTGCCTTAAATGTGAAGAAAAAAAATGAATAAACGAATCAGATCCTATTTTGTTTTAGTACTACTAGCACTCTTATTTATTGCTCCAGGGGTTGGTGCGTATTTTTTTTATAGACATCCAAGTTACTTAGGTGAATCCAAAGTAAATAGAGGGGTGTTACTTAAGCATCCATTGCTACTAAAGACCTTGGACAAGGATAATAAATGGAAGCTTGTTTTTTTATCGCCACAAAATTGTGATACAAATTGCTTGCAACAATTAGATAGCTTATCTCGAATCCGAGTGGCTTTGGGAAGAAAATATTATGAAGTCAGTCAATCGCTCCTTGTAGATGAAAAAAAGACTTTAATTATGGATAATTTGAGCTACTTATTAAAACAACAAAAAATCAATGTAACTGTTTTATCTTCTCCTGAAGTGAAAAAATTGACAGCCTTGTCCTCCAATGTCAGGGTATTTATAGCAAATCCTGATAATTATTTGATTTTGGGCTATAAACAAGGGGTCCAGCCGGATGATGTGTATACAGATTTGAAGTTGTTATTAAATACAGTAAAAAATAAGGCAGATTAAATGCAAAGGACTTTATTACGTTGGACCCTGCTACTTGCGATTGCCTTGGCTTTATTCGTAGTTATGTTAGGGGCTTATACAAGACTCACAGATGCTGGGCTGGGTTGTCCAGATTGGCCCGGCTGTTATGGGCAGATGGCCCCTCCCAGCACGGTTGATAAGATTCATAGTGCACAATCCCAATATCCAGACCTACCCCTTGAAAATCGTAAAGCTTGGACTGAAATGGCACATCGCTATGCAGCTGGTACTTTAGCTTTGCTCATTGTATTCATCGGATGGTTTACAATTGGCAATAAACAACAAAGGTCACTTGCGATAGCCCTTGTATTGTTGGTTGTTTTCCAGGCTATCTTGGGCATGTGGACAGTCACTTTAAAATTGCTTCCCGTGGTTGTAATGGGTCATTTGATTGGGGGTATGCTTATCTTTTCATTTTTATGTCGACTGTTTACCCAAATAGCGATAAGCACTGAACAAGATCACAGGGGCTGGCGACTTTGGTTGAGTGTGGGGTTTTTTATTGTCCTATTGCAAATTGCACTTGGGGGGTGGGTTAGCTCCAACTATGCGGGGCTTGCATGTATTGGCTTTCCAACCTGCAATGGGGTTTGGTTTCCAAAATTATTTTTTATGAAAGGATTTAATCTATTTTCAAGCTTTGGAGTGAATTATCAAGGGGGCATTTTGGAAAATGAGGTGCGTGTTACAATTCAATACATCCATCGTCTTGGAGCCATCATCACAGCCAGTTACATTTTAATACTTTCCTCACTTATATTGACTAAGGCTAGAGGAAGAAAAATAAGAACAGGCGCCTTGCTCATGGTATTCTTGGTTTTGTTACAATTCATACTGGGTGTTCTGAATGTTACCTATTTATTACCTCTTCCTATAGCAGTAGCACATAATGGAGTGGCAGCCTTACTTCTGGCCCTATTGTTCAGCTTGCTTCAATTTACTTACAGGAGTCAACCTCATGGCCACTGAAGTTGTCCTTCCTTTGTCAAAAATAGACTGGCGCGATTACCTAGAATTATGTAAACCAAAGGTTGTATTATTAATGCTTTTGACTGTTGTCGTCGGTATGTATCTTGCAGCTCCGGGCTGGATAGAATTATCTCTTGTCACTGCCACCCTCAGTGGCATAGGGCTGTGTGCAGCTTCTGCTGCAGCCATTAATCATATGGTTGATAGGCGTATAGATGCCATTATGGCAAGAACACATAAAAGGCCTGTGGCTCATGGACGTGTGTCTGTAACTCAGGCGATTTGGTTTGCTGGCATCATTGGCGTTTTTGGTTTAAGTATATTGAGCATTTTTGTTAACAAATTAACAGCGATGCTTACTTTTATTACTTTAATCGGTTACGCTGGAATTTACACAGGGTATTTAAAACGAGCAACCCCACAAAATATTGTTATTGGTGGATTGGCAGGGGCAGCGCCCCCCTTGTTGGGATGGACGGCTGTTACCAATGAATTAGCTCCTCAAGCTTTATTATTGGTTTTAATAATATACACCTGGACACCCCCGCACTTTTGGGCCTTGGCCATTTATCGTTTAAAAGACTATAAAGATGCCAAAATCCCTATGCTGCCTGTGACATATGGTGTTTCTTTTACAAAACTGAATATATATTTATATACAATTTTGTTGGTAGTGGTGAGTATCCTTCCTTTTATCGTGGGAATGAGTTCTTATTTCTATCTGATTGGGGCATTGACATTGGGTGGCCGATTTTTATATTGGGCTCATACCTTATATAAAGCCGAAAAATTAACCGTGGCAATGCAAACCTTCAAATTTTCTATTGTTTATCTGATGTTGCTTTTTGTTTTTTTATTAATCGATCACTATCTGTAAGGATGTAAAATAAATGTTTTTAAAAAAAACTACCCGTAACTATTTAGGTATTTGCTTATTAAGCCTCGTAGGTTTGATTGCAGGTATTCTTCTGTCCAAACATGTACATATACCTAAAAAAATAGACTTAACACATTTTCATGGCACCTACCTTGAAACACCTAGAACGGTACAACCCTTTAAATTAAAGGGTATAGATAACAAACTTTTTGATAACAGTAAACTCAAAGGGAAATGGACCTTTGTATTTTTTGGATTTACCCAATGTGGGTATCTTTGCCCAACCACCATGGCAGAATTAGGTAAGATGTATAAAATCCTTGAAAAAAAGGAACTTGAGTTGCCCCAAGTAGTCATGATTTCCATTGATCCAGAAAGTGATACCTTGGATAAATTAAAGCAATACGTCCAAGCATTCAATCCAAAATTTTTCGCAGCCCGCGGCAATGATTCCATTATTGAAGCCATGACAAAGGAAATGGGTATTGTATATCAAAAAATTGCAAGTAAATCTGGAGACTCAAAACGCAGGTATGATATCCAACACAGCGGTGCAATCATGTTATTCAACCCCAAAGGACAATTAAATGTTTTTTTTACTCTGCCACATAATGCAAACTTAATGGCAAAGGATTATATGTTGTTAGCCTCTTAATTTAGGATTTTTAATCATGAAAATTGCAATTTTAGCCACAAATCCACGTTTATATTCTCATCAGCGTTTAAAAAATGAGGGTGAGGCAGCTGGCCATGTGGTCAGCATCATTAACCCCCTGTATTGTTATATGAATGTGGCAGCATCTAACCCTAAGGTTCACTATAGAGGGGGTGAAGCTTTACCTCATTTCGATGCAGTGATTCCACGGATTGGTGCATCCACTACCTTTTATGGTACTGCGGTTTTACGTCATATGGAAACCATGGGTATGTATACCTTAAATGAATCTATTGCTATCTCGCGTTCAAGGGATAAATTCCGCTCATTACAATTGTTAGCCCGAAAAGGCATTCCTATGCCATTGACAAGTTTTGCTCAGTCCCCTGATGACACAGAAGATCTGGTACTTATGGTTGGTGGCGCGCCCTTGGTTATAAAATTACTTGAGGGGACTCAGGGTAAGGGTGTCATTTTAGCAGACAGTCATCAATCTGCAGTTAGTATCATCAATGCATTCAAAGAAATGCGTGCCAATATTTTAGTACAAGAATTCATTGAGGAGTCACGTGGCACTGATATTCGCTGTTTTGTCATAGGGGATAAAGTTGTTGCTGCAGTTAAACGTGTTGCAAAAGAAGGCGAATTTAGAGCAAACGTTCATCAAGGAGGCAAAGCAGTAAAAGTGAAACTATCACCACAAGAGCGCGCTATAGCTATACAGGCTGCTAAAACCATGGGTTTAAAAGTAGCGGGCGTGGACATCATCCGTTCAAACCATGGGCCTTTGGTTTTGGAAATTAATTCTTCCCCGGGTTTGGAAGGTATTGAAAAAGCTACCGGCATAAATATTGCCGGTAATATCATCAAATACATTGAAAAAAAGGCTAAGCCAATCAGAATTAATGATAGATTCCATGGATGAACGATTTTGGGATTTGTGATAAAATATACATCATAACAAAGCTAGTTTAGAAAGCAGATTAAGCCGTTGCAAGCCAGGTTGAGGTTAAAAAAAGTAGTTTATGAAGTCATAATTGCCCTAAGTTCTAGGATGTTTGCAAAATCCAGAAATGATCTTGATGCCAGATTGTTTGGGTTCGTGCATAAGGCCCGGTACGTAGGCAGATGTGTAGAATTTTAGGATACTTTAGAAGGTAAAGATTTTATTTTTGGATCTTTTGAATATGCCTCTAGTATGTCATTCACCAATTGCACAGTCACACCTTCTTTAACTTCATCTTCGATGAGCCCTTCCTGTGCCTTGATATTTGCTAAACGTTCCTCTAATTCTTTTGTTATGGTGCCATTTGGGAATAAAGTGGCCAGTAATCGTCTGGCTTCATTGGGCCCCAAATGTCTATATAAATGGTTTCTTACTGTAGCATCTTCTGCAGTCGTACTGAAGGCCCATAATTCAACAGGGCCAAGAGTCAATGTTAATAATTGAACATTAACCCCATTTTTAGTTGAAAATTGTGCTAAGAAAGTGGCGCCTCCCTCCCTTGGCCCATGAACTCTTGTTCGAAGTGCTATTTTTGCAGTTTCTGACAATCCAAAAATGGCAGTGGTTTTTTCTATCGATTGCGAAGGCCCAGCATCCATAATGTAAATTGATGTAGCAAAATCAATCATGATGGGATCAAAATCCTCTATAGATTGGGAAAGTAATGCAATTTGAACTTTCCATTTACGACCTTCCCGCATATCAATAATGACCTGTTCACGCACAGCGGAAGATTTTGAAGTTCGGTGAAATTCATCATAAATGATTCGTTTAAAATCTTCTCTAATTTCTGCTATGCGTTCCTTATGATATGCTTTGTACTGATCAGGGATGTTATTCATACTTTCTTCTGTGAGATAATAATGTCTGGCCAATACATAGCGGGCTAACATATACATAACGGCTGTTTGTCTGTCAGCAGCATCTCCTCCACTTTTAGCGACCTCATCTAAATCAAGGGAAACTACCCGTGCGTCACCAAGATCAAAGCGACTGACACGAGATAAAATAGGGTATTCACGTACTGAGCTTGAAACCATCCTTGAAAATGCATTGATCAATGTTTCACCGGTAGGTGCAGTTATTTTTCCATATAGATCTTCAATAGCAGGTGTCCGACATATGGAGGCAGAATCAGCTAGTAAGGGCATTGCATACCGTTGAGCTAACATAGATTCATGAACAAAACCGGCTGAAAACAAAGCATCGGTGACCTCCCACCAGGTTGATTTTGAATCAATAATAAAGCCTATCTCTTCCAATATACTGTCTATAAACTCTTCAATACCTGGCGCATAGGGCGAAGGATTAAATTCATCAGCCATACTTTTATAAAGCTCATCCACAACCATGCCAGCTAAATCAGGCATCCCATCATAAGGTTTTTCAGCACCCAAAGGGGTTGTTAAAAGGGTCATAAAGTTAACTAAAAAAGAACGCTCAAGTGCTGTTGGGTAACGACACCCTAATTGTGTATCAAAAGGATTGATTGAGTATTCAGCCGACATTCTTAATCTATGGTAGGCAACTAAATGTCGCTTAGAAGCAGGCAAAGCTTCCTTTAGTAATGAAATAAGTCCACTGCTTGAAGGCCCAATATCAATGATGGCTATGCGGGGTATTCTGACCAGTCCACCTGATAAACAAAGAGCTAAATTCAAGGTGTTGGATAAAACAGACTTACCTGAACCTGGACGAGCATAAACCAAATCAATCCAGGTTGTTTGTTCTGAAGATCCAGGTTGAAATGGCCAAGGTTTTCCATCAGGGGTTCGAAAGAGTAAGGCTCCCTTTTTCCAAGGGGATGCGGGCCGCGTGATGGGTAACATGCTTATCACATCACTAAGGGGCGCAACAGAGGCTACTGCAGCACTATTCATTGTGCTAGCCAACATGGTAGAAACAAATCCAGCAAAGGGATCACCGCATATTTCAGCAACATCCGTTGAACCCCATCCTTGTATAGCTTTCACTAATTCTGAATGTCTGCGTCGTAATAAGGGTAAATTATTTTCAAAAGCCCAGGTTGTTGCAACTACACGCAGACGTACAACCGCCTCGTCTGTGTTTAGCTGCACATACTTCAATAAATTAACCGAGTCGCTTAACAATCGGTTTTGACTTGAACTAAAGCTTAAGATTGAAGCCAAGGTCCCTTTGAGCTTAATTGTATCCAATCCTTCACTTTCAATTAAAAATGAAATTCTCCAGGGAATGTGGGTAGGCAGTAAACGAGAAAACAGGTTTACAAAGGGGCGAATATCTTTAGGGAATAAATCAATGAAAGCCGACGCATATAATTTTTCCCCAACTTTAACTGTTCGGATATCAAGGACATCTGCATCTCTTGGTATGATTTGCCTGGCCAGTGAAGGCCATAATAAATCAGAGGGATCACCATTAAAACTATTGACTTCTCTGACTGGTAGTTTGTCGCCAGGAAGGGTGGCTCGCCATTCTTCCGCAGTAAAATCTGCATCAGCGGTCATTCGTATTGCATAAACTGCATCATGTACTTCCAATGCTTTGGCTAGAATATTCAGCGTATCTAAGTCATTCAAAACAGAACGAACGTAGGCATCGTGAACATCACGTAGCTCTGGAATAGCAGCAAAAACTGTTTGAGTGCTTTGAAAAGGGGGAATTTTTTTTTCTCTGATAAACTTCATTTTATTTTTATTTGCAGCTTTCAATTGATCATTGGGTAAATTGAATGGTCGCGTTATTAAAACAAAATAGGTACGCTCATCTGCGCAATATAAGGATAAATAATCCACTCTTTCTTCAAATAAATCAGTTAAGTTTAATTCCAATCGGGTAGCAGTCTTTTTAGCAGGTTCATAAATGTCTTGTATTACCTTTTTAATGTTCTGCTTATCATGACTATAATATACCTGTAATGCATGACCAGGCCTATGCATCGCTGTTTGAAAAGCATTGGTCAGGCCTTCTACTAAACGATCAAATTCATCTATGCCAGCTAAAGCAGTTATACCCTCTATTTCTAGGACTGTTAATAATGAACCATCATGATTGACTAAAACATCCACACTATCGGCAGTTTCGAGTGAAATATAAGATTCAGTTGTTTGTTTAAGAGAAGTACTCAACCAAGCAAAAAATGTATCGATACCTTCAAAAAAAGATTCAGCCCATGCCATCAAATGTCCCCAAAAGAATTTTAAAAATAGAGTATCTTTGCTTTTTTAACTATGAGGGCCAGTTGAAGAAAATTAACAACTTTCACCTTTTAATGTATTATATTTAATCTGCAATTTCTTCTAAGGCGCTGGCAGCCCATTTTTCTATTTGTTTACGAAATTTAGCTCTTGAAGGCAATAATAAGATATTTTTAAACAATTGCTCTCGAATCATGTCATCTGTTACACCTGAGTCAATCATTAATTGTCCAAATAAGCCTGGGTCACTGGTCCCTTCCCCAAACTTTTCTTCTATAAATTGCGACCTAAACTTAAAGCTTCGATAAATGGTTTGAGCACTTACTTTATATCCAGTATCGTTTGTTATAGCACAAAATAAGACATGACAAAGACTGTTTAGTTCAGGCTGTGTAAGTTCTGGTAGGTATATAAGTGTACCCCCGCCATAACCGCCCACACCTACAGATTCAATAAAAAAACACTGGGCACAAAAACAACAGGCAGTAACTAAATTAGAAAGCTTATTATTAGAATAATTTTGATCTAAATTGACTATTTCTTGAAATAGTCTTGCTTGAAATCCACAAAATTGGCAGGTATAACGGTCTCTATAGAATACTTTTTTTTCATACTCTTTAAAACGTTCATCAACTTTTCTAGCTGAATATAAGCGCCATGAACCCGGCGAGGCAATTAATTTTAATTCTTTGCTTTGATAATTATTTGCCATTGTAGGCTCTTATGTTGAAATCATCTTACACTTCTCTGCTAAATAAGGCATAAGGCACATTATAAACCCGACTCATTGGAATAAGTGCCTTATATAATAACTACTTACCTGATTCAAATATGGTACCTGTAGGCCCTGCAGTCTTTCCAGCGCCACCAAACATTGTTGCGCCAGTGATGCCTAAAATGGTAGGTAGAAACAATAAAGCTGCTGCAATAAATATTAGAGCGATAGGAGTACCGATTGGGACCTGTGTTGGATTGTCTTTATGAGCTTTAAATTTCATTATGGCGCCTACTGCAAAACCTAAACCAGCCAAATATGAGCCTGCAGTAATAAGTTTAGCTAAATTTCCAAAAGAACCTGTAATCTTTGCGGCCATTGAGCCAATGGTCATTTCGCTGGAAGCCGAAAGGTCTTGACATAATAAAAACATCATTCCCATACAAATTGTACTTATTAACCAAAGTTTATTGTTTGATTTATTATTATAATTATTCACAAAATTTCCTCGTTATTATTCAATTAACCATACAATGTATTATTAATCATTTGTAAAGTTCCTACAATATTTACAGCCAAAATACCACCAAATATATGTATCATTCCTTTACCAGCACCTCCTGGTTGCTGTCCTTGAGAACCAGATCTAGCAAGTAGAACCCATCCCCTTACAAAGGCAACTAAACCAATGACCTGAATGAACATCGACAGTGGTTTACCTATAGCACTGCCGCTACCAAAGAGCGTGTTAATGCCTACATTTTTACTATTCACAGGGGCATATTGAAGCGGACTACTAACAGAAAAAGTGGATTCTAATAATATTGACATAGCAGTTGGTAGATAAATTAACATCACACCCACAAACAAATACAGTAAGGGTTCTTTTATGCTGGTACTATTAGACATCATTGTTCTAGATTCACCATACATCCGAAGGCTATATAATGCTTTGAATATAAACATACAACCTATTAAATATCCAGCACCAGTTATAAGGCGTTCAATGGGGCCCAAGGAATTGGATAAGTTTGTTAGAATATCAACCTGATCAGTTATCCCACCCATAGAATGTTACCTCAGCTATCGTCTTGACTAAATCGAATAATCTTCCCTGAGCTAGTTACCACACGACTTTGAAGGGAATCAATTAATTTAATTGTTCCATAGCCATATAATTTTAATCCTTCTCTTACACTAAGTGTAGAACCATCTGAACCTATTAGCCAAGCCCTCCCTGGTATAATTGCTTTAATAAAATATACAACAGGTGGTGGCCCTGGCATGACATGTACTTTAGCGGGCTTAACCTTGGCTCGAGACATAATCACCTGTACTTCGGACGATTGTTTTTCCACTTGGCTTGATAAAGTAGTTATGGTTTGATTGAGTTTACTGATTTCAGTGTTCAAATTATTTACATTTGTACTGATGGTATCAATTTGCTGACCCATTGAAGCTACCTGAGCAGAGAAACTTTGTTGACTTGTCTCAATAGTAGCAACTTTTTGTTTTAAATCCGGATCTACTTGGTTGGCTACAGGCTGAGGAGCAATATTTGAATTTGCAGTAACTAATGGTTGGGTTGCTATTTGGGTAGCAGGTGGTAGGCTCGATTGTTCAATTTTTGGTTTATTTCTTGAAAAAAATAGATAAAGAAAAAAAACTAAAAAGATCAAACCAATGGTAATTAGAGCATTACGCCTAATATTATTTGTTTGATTTGAGGAAAATGCATGACTTGTGGAGGCATTTTCAGAGTCTTCTAACCTATTATCTAAGGATGAAGATTCTTGAAAATCGGATTCTACAAATTTATATTCATCATTGTCTGGATCTTTATCTATCATATTAGCCTGCCATTAATTAAACTAAGCTTACGTCTTGGGTAAACAATACCCCTATTCCTGTACCAGCGCATACCAACACTGTAGTAGGTCTATTCATAAGAAGCTGTGCCTGCTGTCCCCAAGACTTACCGACAGTAGCTAAACCAATCACTGCATTTTCTAAGGTGGATTGACCTATACCAGATTGGATTGTTATGTTATTGCCACCACCAGTCCCACCAATGGTGATGGCAGTATTTGCTGATTGAAAGGCATTACCAAACCCTTCTAAAAAGGATGAAGCGAATAAGGATCCATACCGCATCAAATAATGATGATTTGTCCTACTTGCTAATGCAGTCCTCCCTGTATTCGGATCAATTGCAACAGCTGACACCGAATTTGTTTTGATTGCACCTGGCATTGAGATTAAGTTAAAGGAAATAACCATTCTATTTGAATTCGATGGCAAATTAAAACTACCTATAAGTTTAGAACCTTTTAATTTTCCAGAGACGATGGTGGCTAGAATGGGACCAGGTTCATCACTGTTTACAGCAGTGTCCAAAACAGCAAATAAAATATCACCCGTTTTAATAATGACTGAAGCGGGATCAGCAATGGCAACAGGTCCTGGTCCCAAAGGTCCAGGTGGTAATACAGGGGGCACCGCGATTCCTCTTACCGCACCTGGTGCCGCTACAGCTACAACTTTTTCCTCAGGACCGGCAACGTATCTTTGTGTAGCAATTTTTTTCCAATCTTGCAAGGAGGCGTTTGCAGCGCTTAATAATTCAGTGGTTTTTTGTTGAATTGTCTGTTGATACTTTTGTTCAGCCATTTGCTGATTTTGCTTTGCTAAAATATCATTCAGTTGTTTCGTATTACCACCGGATTGAGCGGTCCCCGGCGCACTGCTACTGAGGATCTTGTCAAGCCGCGCTCCAGTTGCAGGCAGAGATACTGGATCAAGACCAGCTACTCTTGAGTCATCTGTGGTATTCATGCCTACTTGTGCTAGTTGTGTTGCTGAAAAGCCGGCATCTCTTAAATCTCTTGCATTAAAACCTGCTTTCTTCAAATCGTCCGCAGAAAACCCAGCTGCTTTTAAATCTCTTGCGCTGTAACCAGCTTTAGCAAGATCTTCTGCAGAAAATCCCGCGGCTTTTAACTCGTTTGCGTCAAAGCCTGCTGCTTTTAAATCATTAGCATTGAAACCTGCAGCTTTTAAATCTTTGGCACTAAAGCCTGCTGCTTTTAATTGTTCGGCAGTAAAACCCATTTTTCTCAAATCAGCAGCACTTATCCCAGCCTCTCTTAGATCGCCAAGACCATAGCCTAGATCCTTTAATGCTTGGGCAGAAATTCCTGCATTGTATAAATCTTTTGCAGAATAACCCGCATCTTTTAGCTCTTTTGGGGTAAAGCCTCCATTTTTAAGCTCAGCAGCAGTAAACCCTGCATCTCTTAAATCCTTGGCACTGTAACCTGCATCTTTTAAGGCTCTTGCTGAACAACCCATTGTTTGTTTGATGGTTGCAGCACTCACACCACTCGCCCTTGCTCTTTTTAATGAATCGACACTACAATCACTAGCGGGTGTACCTACAACCGTTGCCGCTGCATCAGGAGTCGCTAAGGCATTGGCTATTTCCTGAGGAGAGAAACCTGCTGCTTTTAAATCGTCTGCAGAAAATCCTGCACTTTTTAAATCCGCAGCATTGAAACCTGCAGCTTTTAAATCCTTGGCATTAAAACCTGCGGCTTTTAATTGCTCAGCATTAAAGCCCGCGTCTTTAAGATCATTGGCGTTAAAACCTGCAGCTCTTAATTGAGCGGCTGTAAATCCTGCATCTTTAAGATTTTGAGCACTAAAACCTGCAGCTTTTAATTCTTCTGGAGTAAAACCAGCATTTTTCAAGTCTGCAGCGCTAAAGCCTGCATCTCTAAGATCTTTGGCACTGAAACCAGCAGCTCTTAATTGTTCAGCAGAACAACCACTGATATTTCTAATCGCTGTAGCAGAAACACCTGCTAGCTGAAGTTTTTTTAGGGCTATTGGATCGCAGCCTGAGTTTCGAACATCCTGAAGGGAAACGTTATCTGGTAACCCACTGACTTTTCTTATATCCTCATCTGAAAATCCAGCGCCTTTGAGTTCACCATCAGAAAAGCCGCCTTTTTTCATTTCTGCAGCGCTAAAACCAGCACTGTGCTGTTCACAAGCAGTAAAGCCACAGACTCTTAGACTCTCAGCAGTGAAACCTGCGTCCTTTAAGTCTTTAACTAGAAACCCTGCAGCTTTTAAATCCTTGCAATTACAAATTGGTTTTAGATCTTTTAATGTATAACCATGATTTTTTAGCTGCAAACAGGTACATCCATTTCTTAAATCAGAAACCTGACCCCCTTGATCCAAAATAGCTTGTATAGCAGCTTGACTGCAAGCTGAATTTTGTAGTGATTGAAGCCAAAGGCTATGCTGATTGCCCTCTAATTCTGATCTTGCCAATGTAGCAAAACCGACACCTGCTTTGCCTTCTGGTGAACCAATGACGCCCACACCTTCCCCTATAGCTTGTGTACGAATAATAGTCGGAAGTGCACTCTGCCCAGTCTTTAAAGCTAAGGCTGCTTGTGCAAGATTTTGCTCTTCTTGAATTTTCGCATATTGCGGGTTGGGATCTGGTGATCCAGGGATTGACTGAATATCGGGTGAGCCACTTATACGAGAAGTTTCAACCGAGGATTGTATAGAGGATCGAAATTTTAAATAGCCTATTCCAACAGCTAATAGAAGTAATATTACTGTAAATAAAATAATCACTCGTGTTCGAGTATTGGAAAAGAGCGATTTTAAATTTTCTTTTCTGCCTGCCATTTGTTTATAACCCTTCTACCTTAAGTTGCATGACCTTTCCATGCCAGGAAACTAATAAAACCGGGGACTTATGCATTTCATAGGCATGAGTTCCATCGGCACTAGTCATAGACGCTACCCAACCTGGTGACAATATAGTAAGATTGGTTCTAACATACATTCTTTCGTTTAAAAGCCACCCGCGTGCATCTCCACCACTGATTATAAGCCGCTGGCTTCCAGCAGGAGGAACCCCATCTAAAACATGGAGCAACAAATCACTTGCCGAGGGTGGAATTCCTTCCTCTAGTGGCATGCTTTTAGCATTTGGTCCCAATCCTTGAATACGTAAATCTACACGGTAGTCCACCGCTTTTTGACCAGGTATCAGTGTCAACATGACAGGTGTATTCAAACCACGCAATCTTATGGCTAAATTACCGTAATTATACAGTCTGAGCGCTTGTATCATCAGCGTATTGCTGGTTTTATCCCATTGTATATCAAAAGCCGTTGGATCCCCCAAATCATAAGCCGCTATTGGCCATGGAGCACCGGTAGAATCAAGAAAAACCAAAGAGGATACAAATCCTTGTGATAATCGTATAACGGGGGGAGTGGAACCAGGAGATAAATTAACAAATTGAGACGTGGCCGTGGGCTTAGGGGGGGTCCCTACTGGCGAATTTTGAGCGTATTCATTTGTATGATACATCTGTTTTAAATGAACGATCTGTTCAGGTTTAAGCGGAAAGAGGCTCTTGGACATATCTTTAAATGCTTTATTTTCAATTATTTCCGTTGCATCATCAGGTACCGTTTGTACCGGGGCATTGGGTTCAACCCTAGGCGCTTCGGGGACCTGTGATCTGGCCTGAGCTCTTGCAGGTGGTAATGCTCCTGTATTAGAGGGAGGAGCAGTTGGTTCTTGTTTCTGAGACAAACGTTGTTGTAATTGTCTTAATTGTTGTAAAGCTTGCTGTGCGTCTTGTTGTTGAGCATAGCAAAGAGAAAATTGAAGCATCGCTAAAATCATAATAAAAAAGAATTTAAAATACTGATTCATCTTTTGAATCATGGAATAACCCCACCAGAAGAAGGCATTACTACGATCTGTGCTATTCCTATGCCCCTAAACGTACTTAAGGTTGACACTCTGGTGATTAACAAGGTAACAATATAATTTTCTGGGGTAAACTGACTGGCACTTTGATAAGTCACTAATATAGGCATTTGTACACGCCATGAATAGACGCCATTCAATACCCCACTTTCCATAACAATGGGGGCTTGGGTAGCAACAGCAGAAAGTATTAATTTTTTCGTTGTTACTGCGGATATTATATTTGAATCTTTTAGCGACTGTTTAAACTGCGTCCACCCAGCATCTGTAAAATAACCAGCTGCCGCTTGAAGCTCATCCCTGTAATTAACAAAATTATATGAAAATGCCGCTATGGCTGCTTGATTTGCCCATTGTAATATAGCTGCCGTTGATTGATTAGGTTCATTTAAAGGCACAAGCGGCGTGATTCGGCCGTTAATACTTGTAGCAAAATATTTTGGCATAGGGGGATGGGTCAAGATATATAGTAAGATAGATCCCATAATCAAATTAATAATAATAGCAATCAATAATGCAAGAATTACCTTACGCTGACTGTCTTTATAAAACTTGTTTCTCAAACCAACCGTAACTAAGGCGTCTTCAGCCATATAAACCTCTAAATTATTGGGGTATATCTCTTTCTAAATTTTCTGGCGGCGGGTCAGGCTCTAACAAAGGGACCGATGTATAATTAGGAATAGACCGTGGTTTTAACTGCCTAGGTTCTGTAACCCCATTGGTTTCATAATAATTAGGCTCAGGCTGTACTAAGTAAAAATAAAAAATTAATAACTGTAAAAGTCCATTTATTATCAGCATACCAATCAATACTTTTATACCACGTCTATACACATGAATATAAAAGTTTTTATTTTGCTTAATTAAATTCCATGCTTCTCTATTCATGTAATCCTCTTTGAGTACATTGCTCAATCATATACATCGAACAATTTACTATCAGGCTACCGCTCGTCTAAAAGTAATTTCAATTCGGGCATTAGGTGATCTATCACCCCCCAAAAGGGAACTAACTATCGGTTTATCACTACCTAGTCCTTGGGTAAAAATAAAACGACTGTCTATTCCTTGTGACCATAAATATTCACCAACAACCCGCGATCGTGCTAAGGTTAAAGCACGCTCCCTCTGAACAGAAATGTATTTACTGCTGTAACTTGTAACATGTATTTCTATTTTTCGAAATTGTTTTAAAAAAGATGCTATATCGTTTAACAATCCATAAGAACTGCAGGCTAAATGGGGCGTCTCATCTTCAAACAAAGCACAAGCAGGAATACTGATTAAAAAGGACTGACCCATAGTAATCACTGTTATACCGCTTTTAGTGAGACTATCTATAAATTTAATGATAGTCGCATCACAAGCCCCTTCCACCTTACAAGGCAAACTTGGTACTACATCATTAACATAAGTTGCTCTTCGACACCCACTTATTTCCAATAAAGCAAATAACCCTAGGAGTTGAATTAGGATCACAGCCTTACTAAGCAATACTTTCACTCAGTATCCTCAATTTTAGAAAGACCACGCGCTTGCCAAGCATACATTTATAAATACAAAGTAAAATTTTCATATCGTTTAAGTTACAATGAATTACTAAAAATTACTAGTGCTTATACGTATTTCCATAGACACCTTCGGTAGTAATTGATGAATTTTATCTAATAAAATTATTTAACCGCATTGTTAGAATGAAAATAAAGTAATCTGGTAAAAGATTTATTACCATTTATACACATAATTTGTATAAAGATATTATTCAGTAGGTTCTTCTTCGCTTTTTTTAATCGCTTTTGCTCTTTCAGCAGCAAATTTTTCAGAAAGTTGGCTGACAATGTAGGTTAATTCATCAGGTGGAATGACGTCTCTTTCTTCTGGAGGGTAACTGGTTGCTAACTGGAAGTCCTTAATTAATTCGTTGGATACAGTCCCTGCATACTTGTCTTTAGAGCCTGTCAAACGTTCGATCAACATCATGTGATTTCTAGTTTCATTGATAGGCAATAATGGCAAAGCAAATTGTACCTTATCACTGACTAAAAGGGGTGGGGCCTTCGTATTGATTCTTAAGCCACTAAAGATGGTTAGTGCGCCTTCGACTTCTTCTTCAATTAAATTCTCTACTGGTTCGGGCTCATTCAAACCATGATAAGCAATCAGGGCTGCAACCCCTCGTTCAATTGGTTCTACTATAGTGGAATCACGCAAGGCTTTGGTGATGGCATTGATCTCTTCATTTTCTACATACTTATTAATACTCAAATCACCACTTGCAATGATATTTTGAAAAGATATCAATTGTTTTTGCAGCTTCATAAGATAATCATCTGCTGGTGGCTCGACTTTCAAGAATTGATTGATTTTTAATTGTTTAACGGGCTTGGGATTTGCATAAAACATACGTGCTCTGACAATGATCGATTTAAAGAATATATGCGCCTCACCTTCTGTTTGTTCTTTTAGATCCAACAGATCTACACGCGCTCGCTTCTCGAAAGAAGAACTCTTTGTATCCATATAACTGTTAGCGACACTACCGTCTTTTGTCTGAAAAGAGTCTACTTTCGTAACATAAGCTTCACCTGCAGTTTTCGTAAAGAAATCCCAAGTTTCAGTGGGATCTTCTAATTTCATACAAATTTTTATATTTGTGTTCGCGCCAATAGATGCGGCTTCTTCTTTGGATGCTTTTTGAAAGGCTGGCATATCTTGTCCTGCAAAAACCGCACAAAATCCTAGGGATCTTGCCTGCGCTGGCACAACAGCAAAGCCTTGAACAGCATAGTATCCGTACTCATCAAGTATGCACATGTAAGGGGTTGGGGCATTCGTGGGCTTACGCAATATAACATCCCTGTAATCACCTTCCACTTCTTCACCTAATCCTGCAGCCATCATCGCTTTTAATGATGACACAATTATTTTTCCTAAGTTAGATAGTTCATCAGGAGATTTTTCTAAAGCAGGTAACAGTACAACAAGAATCCTTCTATTTAATACCACATCCTTGAAGTCTACCTCTGCTAAATTCGTACGGATGATATGTCCATAAGTATCAGCTAATGATGAAAAACTTCTCACAAGCTGCATGGTAATAAATCCATGCTGCTCTAACACTTGCGATACTTGTTTGCCTTTTTTCTCTTTATTATACCCTGGTAAGGTATTAAGATAATTGCGCAAGGGGTCGGTTACTAGTTTAGGAATTTGCTCAATATTGACACTTTCTTGATCATCTCTAGGAAAAACTTTGTCTATAATGATTGATTCTAATCGCTGCAAATCAAAATAATTTCGGATTGAATTGGCATCAAGTAAAATAGCACCCTCATCTCGCATATAAACCAATAACCGCATCAATGCCTCAACGAAAGCTATGGCCCGCCCCTTCCACATATCACCATCTGAAGATTGACTTGATCCTCCCATCAAACTGACTACCAATTGGGTGAGCATGCTAGAAGAGCCTTGGCAAAAAGGGTTGAGCGTATTAGATAATCTTTTTTCTTGAGGGCCCACAATGTCTCGAGCACCTGTCATGAAATTAATCAGCAACAGGTCATCTTCACGCCCCATACTTCTAGTCAAGGAAAATATTTTTGCGTACAGAGAGTTATCTCCTTTACCATCAACATAAATAAATCCGCTACCCTGAATTAATGCATTATAAGCCAGGGAGACTAAGGCTTCGGTTTTACCACTACCGGTGGAACCAAAAATCAATACATGTGTACGCATGTCTTCATTAGCGAACCATAGTTCTTCTCCAGACTTACGTTCATTTCCAAAATAGGAAATACCTCGAGAAATATTAGGTTTATTAATTCCTGGTTTTAGATCATTATAATCTTTTACACGGGCAATTTGAGGAAGTCTGAAAGGCAATTTCTGTTTGCGTGTGTAACTATATATAAAGGAAAAAACGCCAAAAATGAGTAAGAGTGTAGCGGTTTCTGGATAATAAAATGAGGCTGCTGCTAAACTAAACAAAATAATGGAGACATTTGTTGGGTCAGCAAAGAAATGCGCAATCCTTTGGGTCAAAGAACGAGTATCCCTTAGGAGAAGCGTAGGGTCTATTTCATTACGAGAATCAATTCCGCGCATCATGGCTGTAGATCCTCCATTTGACGAGGTTTTAATTTAATTTCTTTGATAGCAATTTCCAGCGCTTTTATGGCTTCATCTATCATAGGTACCAAAGAGCGTCTGCCCATTGCTTTTTCTGCACGCCAGTGTGCAAAAGGCCCGCCCACCTCGGAAAAAGGGGTTTGTCTGCCTATACAGTTAAGCATATACCATAAGCGCCTATCTACAGGCTTAAGCCATAAAAATTCCGCACTAGGCACAACGCCATCATCCCGAGCACCCTCTATTAGGGAGGCCATGATTGTGAGTGTATATGCATGTTTAGATAAAATTTCTTGAACCAATTCAGAGTGCTGGTATTTTTTTAATATCGGTCTTGCAACTGAAAAATCTGGCTTGCCAGTCACAAAGCTTTTATCTAAAGCCTTTAAAATATTGTTGGCAGCGTCCCGATCTCGGTTTATCCTTGCAAGAAAAACCGCAGCCAAGGCATAGGTGTGAGGGGAGCATCGCTCAAAACCGTCCCAATAAGGTCCCAATTGCATGGTAAATACCCGCTTTGCATCTCCACGTCTAATACCAGCAGTCATTTCTTGTCCTGGAATAGGCGTATCGAGCAACACATCTTCTTTTTTTAAAAGTTTATACTTTGTAGCAAATTCAAAAGGGGTTAAAGCCATTGCCCAAGGACCTTTATTAACATCCTGACTCACCAAATCTTCTTTGATAATTGGCATAATCGCGGGCCAATTATACTGCTCCTGGTCTCTAAGAGTTTTCATACTATGTGTTTTACGAAACCTTAGAGTTATATTGGAAGAATACAAAATAAATGCCAAAACAATCATAAGTAGGACCACAGGGTATCTCATAAAGTCACCAACACCGCGTGTCAAAGATAGCATTTGATTAAAATCGACCGTGTTTGGATCTAAAGTTTGCATCAAATTGATCTGATTTGTTAGAGATTGATCGCTGATAAAAAAATTGACAAGCTTGGCTTGTAAAACATTAATCGCAAATATGACAGAGACGATGTGTTGATGGCCAGCATACCAAATCAAATAAACAGTAAGAAACAGCAATACTGTAATCCAGATCGGCGCCATCGAATTGTCTGAACTGCCACCACCACCTGATTGTTGCTGCTGTGCCATGGGTAGAAACTTTTAAGAGTTGATAATTTTAGTATACACCCAATTCAATCAAACTTTTAGTGAATTCACTTTGTTGAGTGGAAATAGGTTTGAACGACTTAAGCTTTATAATTTAATTAACCGGCCATAATTTAAACGATAAACCCCGGAGGCATGCACAAAGCGGCTTATATTTTCATTGTTTAGGACTTTGTCTTTGAGATTGAGTAAGGTCTTGCCTAATTTATCAATTAATACTTTATCGGAGGAGGGTAATATATCAGTTTGATTAATATATATGGCAACATACGCTTCATTTTGTTTATTTTCTTTGAGTCTCAATACAGCCTTAATATCTTCTTCATCTGCATAAATAGGTCTGGAAATCATTTGTTTAGGCAAGTTAGCTACGATTCTTTCCCAGGATTGAAGATTTGTTCCGTCAGCTGAATACAGGGAAATATAAACTTCCTGTTGCCCGCTTCGCAGGGCAATGCGATTGACAATGTGAGATGGGGTTTTTAGTTGTGATTGATTATCCGGATCAAGCTGATTTAAAAAGCCATCGCGAATCTCTATTAAATTTTTACCAATCATTTTTAAGAAATTTGATTTATCCCAAGGCCCTTGCGCAATGGCTTCATTTAAGGCCTTTAGGACGCTGTTATTTTGATCATTTGATAATTTATCGTTCATTATATCTTTATTTTAGTCAGCAATTTACTCATTCAAAAATAACTTAAAGTATGACTCAGTGCAAGGATAATAAAAACTATTGTCGATTTAATTGATTATCCTCGGCGATAGGAAGCACTGACAGATGGATTGGCGTCAGGCCTGTCTCCAGACACATCCTTCAAATTGGATTTACTAGTCTCAATACTATGATTTAAAGGTTGTGTTCCAATGCAAGCACGTTCGCAGGCTTCTAATGTCTTGACTGCCTCTTTATTTTCTGGTTTCTGTGGGTTTAATTGCTCTGCTTTTTTTGCGATGGTTAATAACCTAGAAATCTTCCCAAAGGTTACTTCTCTAGCTTCACGTTCAACATCATTGGGTAAGCTAGAACCATTTACAGTGTGGGCAACGAAAAATTTAGACATTTTACAACTCCAAACTTATTTATTATTGGGTTTCAGTTTAACAAACAATTCATAAAGAAAGCGTATTTTTTTTAAAACTTTCGATTTCTTTACAAAATTTAGTCAAACATCAATTCATCTAAAGGGGTATAATCTCGACTGGGGCCCCCTTGAATCAATTCATTTAAAACATCAGTCATGCAGAGTAACCGTAAAACATTGGGTGTTACTTCATCATATAAAACACGTATACCCAGTAAAGCGCCTTCTGCTTCATCAAAGGTAGCTCCTAATCCATAGCCAAGACACAATGAACATAATTGATCAGCTCTTTTGGTTATTGCTGGCAATAACCCAGTTTCAGAGAAAACTTCCTCAAAACTTACAAATCTATCATTAAGGTAAAATTTTGCATTCATGCTGGCCGCAATGGATGCAAGACATTTGCCAATGCTTCTGTCCATTATCTCCACCAAGGTCTTGCGGTTTTTTTAGGACCTGCAAAAAAATTACGTAACCAACGCAAAAACACAGGTACTGTAAAGCCGTAATGTTCTATAATTCCAAAAAAAACTGTTGTCACTAAAACCAATACACCAGTCCAAACTCTAATACGCATGAGAAATAAGAAAACTGGGAAAACAGCTCGAGCATCTATTAAAAAAAACCGAGGGCTACGAGCAGAATCACGCCAATGACTTGTTGGTGAAAAATTACCGGTCATAGTACCATCATTAGTAAGAGGTTATAAATAAAGTATACACCTAATTATGTCCTGAAAACATCTGTGAATTTTTATTATTTTATTTAATCTAATGGAGAAAGTTTTTTTGAGTTAGGACTATTTAAAATATTAGAAATCATATGACCCATTTCATTGCTGGGTGTTAAAGTCGGTTTTGGTAAAGCATCTAGATATACAGGCTCTTTTTGGTAAGTTTCTGATACAACTTGTGAAGAATCTTTAATAAAGTGTCCCATTTTAACAAACATCTTAGAAGTACTGTTTACTTCACCCATTTGAAAGTCCCCATAAACTTTATAAATAAGGTTAAAGATACCATAATTTTCTTAAGGTATTATTAGGTAACATCCCTAAAAATAAATTTAAATATTGTATGGAGCAGGTCTGCCCTCTTAAAGACATTATAAAGGACTATTATTCAGCACAGTTAAAATTTGAATAAATTTTAATAAATCTATTGAGTAATGATACCATTGTGCGTTATGTTGAATAACCTATCGATACATGAGTTAGGTTTAAAACAATTGTTATTTATGGATAAATAAAATTGCGCGATAGTTGATCGGCAAATAGCTTTGCAAAAGGAGGATTACATGGCTATAGGGGAAGTCAAGTGGTTTAATAACGCTAAAGGTTGGGGCTTCATCATACCTGAAAGTGGAGGTGATGATATTTTTGTTCATTTTTCATCAATTCAGGGCACCGGATACAAGACATTGGTACCTGGGCAAATGATACAATATGAAGTTGCAAAAGGTGAACGCGGGATGCACGCTTCGAATGTTGTGGTCGCTAACAATGAACAAGAGACAACAGGATGAAATTTTACTAAATTCACTTACTATTTACCCTCTGCCTTATCCTAAGAAATAATGACTAAAATACTTTTAGTCCTATTTTAGATGAGTATTGGTTTATTACTCAAATTTAGGGACACCGAAATGCCCTTTGTGATTTCCGATATTTTTGCCTAAATTTTTAAAGACAGATATTATATTCAAGCGCCTTAGCGCTTTTATCTCTATTAAGGGTACCACCATAGTTCACTTCATCAGAGGAAATCTGCTCTTGTTAATAATCTATTTCCACAAAAATGGATTTGCTTTATAGTCTCTTGGTCATAATAAATTAACTTAGAATTATTCCCACCCATTTCTTTAAGATGCACCTATTCAATTAAAGGTCTAAGATTTCCTTCCCATATACCCATCAATATTTCCCGCTGCTTCCGGTTGGGCAATTGAAGAAGCCTAGAGTTTAATAGCGAACTTAGCTTGCATACCATTTTGGAGTCTAAACATCCTTAATCAATCATGTTTAAATATTTTATTAATTAATGATTAAATTTCTTGCATATTTAAGGCTTTATGCTATATGAAAGGAGTAGGTATAAATAACAACCTCATTCAGGAGATAAAATGTTAAATAAAACATTTTCAGAGCGACTTAATAAAGAACTTGATAACATTGAAGCTCCTGAGGCAATAGCCGAGCGTATAGAAGTTCTTTCGAAATTACTTAAAATACCTAAATTTAAAGCTGAATCTTTAATCAATGGTATTATTAATAAAGATGACCCAATCCTTCTCACTCTAGCATCAGAGTTAGAAGTTAATGTGGATTGGCTTCTAGGTAATGAATCCTAAGATCTGAATCAATTTCATATACAAACCAGGGGCCAATCCAGATGTAAACTTCTATCATGCCCCCCTCCTTAATTACATATTTTAGATACTACCAGATAACACATCTGTTTTTATTTACCATGGGGCTATTTTCTGGTATTGAGAAAGAATTTTTAAATTCGGGAAAATTGGCAAAGGTCCCATTAACTCTGAATTTTGCAGGTGGATGTGGATCGGTGGTAACTAGGTTGCGCTCTTGCTGTGGCCGCATATTTACTGCCCAAATATGGGCTGCTCCTAAGAAGAACTGTTGCTCAGGTGTGATATTATTGATGGTTTTAGCGTCTTTATAATCCTGAGACCGTTTAAAGGCCTTGAATGCTAACATAAGACCACCCAAATCCGCAGTAGCTTCACCAACAACTAATTTACCTTGAACGTGCAAATCTCCATCGACTACATAACTGGAAAATTGATCAACAATGCATTGGGTAGCTTTTTTGAATCTCACCAAATCCTCTGGTTTCCACCAATTTTTTAAATTACCATGCTCATCAAATTGGGCCCCCTGATCATCAAAACCATGCGTCATTTCATGGCCCATAACAAAGCCAATTGAACCATAATTTACTGCTGCTGGTGCTTTAGGATCAAAGAAAGGTGGTTGCAATATACCAGCAGGAAGATTCAAATTGTTCATCGAGGGATCATAATAGGCATTGATTGTTTGAGGCGTCATAACCCATTCAGTACGATCTATAGGTTTACCAATTTTGGATAAATCTCGGTTGGTTAAAAATTCTTTTCCTCTTAATACATTAAGCACATAAGCGCCTCTATCTATTTTTAATTTAGAATAATCCCACCATTTTGATGGATACCCAACTCGCTCTTCCATAGTATTTAATTTTTTAATGGCTTGATCCCGTGTTTCCTGGCTCATCCAGCTTAGGGTGGATAGATCTTCCATAAGCACAGCACGTATATTTTTTAAAATGTCTAAGACTTCTTGTTTTGACTGGGGAGGAAAATATTTTTCTACATAAAGCTTACCTATAGCAAACCCTAATAGTCCATTTTCAGTGTTAACTACTCGTTTCCAACGAGGTAAAATTTTCTCTGTTCCACTGATAGCCGTCACCATTTTAAAATTTTGATCCACAAAGGGCTTTGATAAATAAGATGCATATGTATCCAACAATTGCCAGCGCATATATGTTTTTATGTCAGCCAAAGGCGTCGTTTTAAGTAGCTCATTTAATTTTTTAAAAAATTGTGGCATAGCTACATTGATTTGATTTAAATCGCCTTGGCCTCTTGCATTTAAATATTGAGCTAAAGAGAAGTCAGGCATTAATTGGTTTAACTGAACTTTATCCATAGGGTTGTAGATTGCATAAGGATCACGTCGTTCTACTTGAGACATGGAGGCTTGTGCTAATTTTGTTTCTATTGCCATGATGGTAGTTGCTGCTGCAGCCGCTTGTTCTGGAGTATCATTTAATAGAATAAACATCTGTTTTAGGTGATCTAAGTAGACCTCCCTAATTTTCTTAAATTTCGGATCATCTTTGAGATAATAGTCCCTGTCTGGCAAACCCAGTCCGTTTTGCATTGCCGCACCAATCATTAGAGTGCTATTTTTAAAATCTTGCATGCTGCCGAAACAAAAAAAAGCCCCCACACCTATTGAATGTAAATGAGCCAATTCATCTATAAAATTAGTAGCGGTGAGGTCATTGATTCTGGCAAATTCATTGATAATCGGTGAGATACCTAAATGATTGATATTGGTTTCATCCATGCCACTATAAAAAAAATCCCCTACTTTCTGAGTTAAACTTCCTAGAGGGGCATTTGACTCTTGGCTTGCGGTTACTACTATGTGATGAATGATATCTTGCACTCTATCATTTACCATATTAAAGGTGCCCCAAGAAGAATAATCTGCAGGAATTTTGTTTTTCTTTTGCCAGCTGCCATTGGCGTAGGTGTAAAAATCCTGAGCTGGAGAAATGTTGGGATCAATCCAATCTAAGTTAAGTGCATTTTTATAAGTTAGTTCAGTATCGGTTAGAGTAGGAGCAGACGTTGGCGTTGGCGTAGTAAAGGCAGAAATACTGTAAAATGAGGCTAAAATCCAAAATCCTTTTATATAGTTCATGAAATTTCCATTTATGTTTAAATAAAACCCATCTAGGCCTCAATGGGATAAAAATCGGGTTGTAACACAGGAAAATACTCTTTTTCATCAAGATGTGCATACTCCCAAGCATCTTGTCTTGCCATCAATTCTCTTAATAATCGGTTATTAAGTTCGTGTCCAGATTTATACCCCTCAAAGGCCCCGATTAGACTGCATCCTAATAAATACAGATCACCTATGGCATCCAAAACTTTATGAGCTACAAATTCTGAGGCAAATCGCAGACCATCTTCATTCAACACGCGGTAATCATCTACCACAATAGCATTATCTAAACTTCCACCTTTGGCAAGATCCGACTCTCTTAATTTTTCGTAATCAGAAAGAAAACCGAAAGTTCTGGCACGGCATACTTCTTTCACATATGAAGTATCTGATAAGTCAAAACTTAAGGTTTGAGGTTTTCCATTAAAAACAGGGTGATCAAAATCGATGGTAAAAGATACTTTATAACCATTGTGTGGTTTGAATTGTACGTATTTTCCATTTGCATCTTCAATACGAATGGTTTTAAGAATTCTAATGTATTTTTTATTAGCATTTTGTATCTTGATACCAGCAGATTGTATGAGAAAAACATAAGGGGCAGCACTTCCATCCATTATAGGTAATTCAGGTCCATTGACATCTATATAAGCATTATCTATACCTAATCCAGCCAAGGCTGACAATAAATGCTCTACTGTCGCAATTTTAACATTGTTATGATGTAAAGTAGTACATAACATCGTATCACCCACATATTCATAAGATGCGGGTATTTCGACTACTGGAGACAAATCCACTCTTCTAAAGATAATCCCTGTATCCACTGGTGCAGGCCTTAAAGTTAATAGCACTTTTTCACCTGAATGCAATCCGACACCAGTAGCTTGGATTTCAGTGTTAGGAGTTCTTTGTTGATTCATTCAGTGCTCGCCTTTTGTTTAGCACAAAAAAGTTTTCGATTCTAGCAACAATTTATTTACTAGTCTATTGTTAAATTTCCTAACTTTTATGCTTCTTCCTCACGTCTCAAGAAGGCTGGTATATCTAAATAATCCACATCAGGTGCAGTTTCAACCGCTGTTTTTTGATTTTTAACATGCACGGCTTGTGCTTTTCTAAGTACAGCAGGTTTTTCCAGTTGTCGATAATCAACTGAACCATCGCTTCTTGTGGATTCCACCAGACGTGCTCTATAGGCTGGTTGCTGTATTTGTTGACGTGCCTTTACATCACCAAGACCTGTAACTATCACTGTAACACGCATTTCTTCGGACATGTCAGGATCAATAACTGTGCCTACAACAACAGTGGCATCATCTGATATAAATTCTTTTACAACGTCTCCGACTTCCTCAAATTCACCAATGGACATATCAAGACCTGCAGTGATATTGATTAATATCCCACGCGCACCTGAAAAATTAACATCTTCGAGTAAAGGGGACGCAATGGCAGCTTCTGCAGCTTTCCGAGCTCGTTGCTCACCCACCGCAGTTCCAGTACCCATCATCGCCATACCCATTTCAGACATCACAGTTCTAACGTCAGCAAAATCAACGTTGATTAAACCTGGCCTGGTTATCAAGTCAGAAATACCTTTGACCGCACCTAGCAAGACATTATTGGCAGCTTTGAATGCATTCAATAAGCTTATATTTTTTCCCAATACACTTAACAATTTGTTGTTTGGAATGGTAATCAAAGAGTCAACACTCTCTGCTAAACGGCGAATACCTTCCTCAGCAGCCAGAGCTCTTTGTTTGCCTTCAAAGGAGAAAGGCTTGGTAACGACAGCCACGGTTAAGATACCAAGCTCTTTTGCAATTTCAGCAAAAACAGGTGCTGCACCTGTTCCTGTACCTCCCCCCATACCTGCTGTTATAAAAACCATGTCAGCACCAGATAAAATTTCTCTGATGTGATCTCTGTCTTCTTCAGCAGCTTCTCGCCCTATTTGTGGATTGGCACCAGCACCCAGGCCTTTGGTTAATTCATCACCCAACTGAATATGAATTTTTGCTTTAGAACCCTTCAAAGCTTGAGCGTCTGTATTGGCACAAATGAAATCTACACCATCAATATTCTCTGTGAGCATATGCTCTACTGCATTGCTGCCACCGCCGCCAACACCTACGACCTTTATCACGGCATTATTATTGTTATTATTTTCCGCTACCTTAGACATAACCCATTTTCCCCTTAATCTGTCGCGTTCTATCGACGAATACACTCATTTATTTTTTATTAAAAATTGACTTGGAACCAATCTTTCATCCGAGACCACATGCCTTTCACATTAGCAATTCTAGCTTGTTTTTTAAAGTTGCCATCATATTGTTGCTTTACCCCATGCAGTAATAGCCCAACACTGGTAGAAAATGAAGGATTTTCAGTGACCTCTGTTAAGCCTGAAACATAATGGGCGCATCCTTTTCTAACCGGCATTTCAAAACAAAGTTCTGCTAACTCTATCACACCACTGACATTAGAAGCGCCACCGGTCAAGACAATGCCGGCAGCAACTGCATCTTCAAACCCACTGCGGTGCAATTCATTGCTTACAAGTGAAAATAATTCTTCATATCGAGCATGTACAATTTCAGCTAAAGCTTTGGAAGATATCTTTCGGCCAGGTCTATCATTGGCACTGGTGACTTCAATCATTTGACTTGCATTTGCTAGCTCAACCATGGCTGTCCCATGATTGATTTTTATAGACTCAGCATCCTTGGTTGGCGTTCTAAGAGCCATCGCAATATCGTTGGTAACCTGATCACCTGCAATTGGTATCACTGCCGTGTGTTGAATAGCTCCTTCAAAGAACACAGCTATATCCGTTGTACCAGCACCAATATCTATCAAACAAACACCCAAGTCTTTTTCATCTTCTGTTAACACAGCATGGCTTGAGGCCAATTGTTCTAGAATAATATCATTCACTTCAAGTCCACAACGGCGCACGCAGGTTACGATGTTTTGAGCTGCACTAACCGCACCTGTCACGATATGAACTCGTGATTCCAAGCGCACACCTGCCATACCCACAGGTTCACGAATACTGCCTTGATGATCGATAATGAATTCTTGTGGTAAAATATGCAAAATTTTCTGATCAGCTGGAATTGCCACAGCTTTTGCGGCATCAATGACTCTTTCAATATCTGCTTGTGATACTTCTTTATCACGAATGGCAACGATACCATGCGAATTTAAGCTACGGATATGGCTTCCAGCAATACCAGCGTACACAGTTCTAACCTCACACCCCGCCATTAACTCAGCTTCTTGTACAGCACGCTGTATGGAATTAACAGTAGCCTCTATATCAACAACCACTCCTCGCTTTAATCCACGAGACACATGTCGTCCAATACCAATAACCTCAATTGCCCCATCTACTCCGACTTCACCTACCAAGGCAATGATTTTTGATGTACCAATATCCAGGGCCGTAATGATGTTCTTTTCTATTTTTTTAGCCATTATTGTTCCGTTTGTTGTTTCCATTGTACAGCCATACCCCGCGGATAACGTAGATCAACGCTAGCTAACTGCTCAGCCTTTTGGGCAAACACCGCCGGATATGCTTTACAAAAACGCTTCAATCTTGCACTTAACTCTTTCTTTCCTAAGTATATTTTAGTATTATCGCCTAAAACTAATATCCAGGATTGATTTTCACTTAAATGTAAGCCAGTTGTCTTTAAGCCATATGACAGCAGTATTTTACTCAATTTTTTATAAACTTGTAAGACTTCCATTTGTTGTGAAGCGGGGCCTTTGAGTTTTGGTACATCAACATCAAAAGTTGTTACCCCTTGCTGAAACAATTTTCCTGTTTCAGTCATAAGACTTCCGTTCCAAAGAGCCACAGGTTTTTTTTCTACAATTTTTATTTTTAAAATATCAGGCCAAACACGCTCCACATACACTGTATCAGTCCAATTTATCTCATTTAACTCATTTTGTAACCTATTTACTGATAAAGAAAAAAAACTTTCTTTTAAATGATTGGATAAAACAGCTTCAAGTTGCTGATGACTGATATGCGCATAACTCGCTGCAACCTTTACAGTATTAATTGGAAACCGCTTGGCATCTGCCAGATACAGGTAAGCCAGACGTCCTGCTAAGAAAGTCCCAAAAAAGATTAGAAAGGTTAACAAAATTGCAAATCGCATGTTTTTTGAATTAAAATTTTGTTTTCTAGTAGGTATACTCACAGGTAATTGGTCACTAAATGTTGGCGACAATTGTGATGAATCATCGCAATAGATATCAATTCGTCTAGCAAATCTGGATAAGAGATGCCTGATGCCTCCCATAATTTAGGATACATACTTATAGAGGTAAATCCTGGTAATGTATTGATTTCATTAAAATAAATTTCATCTTGTGCATCGTTAACAAAAAAATCGACACGAGCCAAGCCTTTGCATTTCAATCGAGTAAAAATATTGGCCGCAGCCTCTTTTAGTCGAGCTTGGAGCGAGGGGCTTAAGTCTGCTGGAATGATAAGTTCTGTCTTATCACTTTCCAGATATTTCGCAACATAAGAATAAAAACCATCTGGATGGTTGGCCCGAATTTCCCCTGCAATACTGACACGAGGGGTACCAGAAGGTTGCGTGTTTTCTAATACTGCTAATTCTATTTCTCGGCCGGTAATACATTCCTCTACTAAAACCTCTGAATCATAGCTCAATGCATTATCGATTGCAGCTCTTAAATCCTCAGACTGTCTGACCTTTTGAATGCCCACGCTTGAACCAGAGGAGCAAGGTTTGACAAATAGAGGCAAGCCCAGCTCACTAATAATATCATTACAAAATTGTTTTTTTTCAGCATCACTGGCATGCCAAGACAATGATTTATAGGCGGCAGACTTAAGCCCTTCAATACAAACCAACCGTCTTGCAATGTCTTTATCCATTCCAAGCGCTGAAGATAAAACAGTGCACCCCACATACGCAATCCCAGCAAGCTCAAGCATTCCTTGCAAACACCCGTCTTCGTATAAAGGACCATGCACCACAGGAAAAACAACCTGTGCATTCAACTGACAGGATCCTTTGATTAAAAAATTAGCCAAGGGCTTTGAGTGTATTGTTTTAACAGGTAGTCTATCCATATAGCTTACCAAATCTTTGTATTGATGGACATGGAATCCACCTTCTTTATCCATACCAACAGGTATGATGTTATATTTTTCTGTATTAAGATGTCTTAAGACCGAAGCTGCAGATATTAAAGAAATTTCATGTTCTTGGGATTTCCCCCCAAAAAGCAAAACTAAATTGATGTTAGACACTAGAGATCTCCAATGATATGCACTTCACGTATTAATTCTGTTGACGTCTGTTCGTATACTTTAGTTTGCACCAAATGTATCATGGCTTCAATATCTGCAGCACTTGCTTTGCCCTCATGGTTGATAATAAAGTTAGCATGCTTAAGCGACACCATAGCGCCACCTATTGTGTGACCTTTCAAACCACAAGACTCAATCAAAGCTGCAGCAAAATGCCCAGGAGGGTTTCTAAAAACTGAGCCGCAATTATATTCATTCGTTGGTTGCGTATTGGCTCTATGGGCTAATAAATCACGTATGATTTGTAGCGAGCTGTCTTTATTACCAAGTGCTAACTTAAAAACCGCCGAAATAAACCACTCATTTTCTAAACCCAACACTTGTCTGTAGGCTACTTCAAATTCTTCGGGTTTACGCACCTTGATGATGCCATCTCTTGTTATGGTTTTGACTTCAGTTACAAATTGCCAGGTCTCACCACCATGACAACCTGCGTTCATCCTTAAAGCCCCGCCCATTGTTCCGGGTATGCCTGCCCAGAATTCACCGCCAGAAAGATGATTGCGAGCACTAAATCTGGCCATACTGGCACAAGATACCCCGGCATCCACTTGAATGCTGTCATTTTCTAGTAAAGTCATCTCTTTGAGACATCCTTGAGTCACTATCACTGTACCTTTAAATCCTGAATCTCTAATCAAAGAGTTTGAACCCAAGCCTAACCACAATATAGGTTCAGTTATGGGTAACTGAGATAGGAAAATGCTTAAGTCAATGACATTTAATGGTTTATAAAGCCTGGCAGCGCAGCCACCTACACGCCAGGTGGTGTATTCTGCAAGAGATTCATTATAAAGCATTTTGCCTTGACTTGCATTAAAGACACTGGGATCCTGCTCCATTTGGCTCATTATTCAATCTCTTTTCATTAGATTTGCCGCTACCTGCCCGATGCTGCCGGCACCTTGCATCAAGATGACATCGCCCTCAGCGATGAATGCGTCAAGACTTGATGCCAAGGAATGTTCATTAACCAGGGTAACTTGTTTTCCATTGGTCCGGATGCCTTCTGCTAAAGCTTCACTGGTGACACCTGGGATTGCTAATTCACCTGCAGCATAAATATCAAACAAAAACAATTCATCAGCAAGACTCAACACTTTGACAAATTGTTCGTATAAAAATTGGGTTCTACTATAACGATGTGGTTGAAATACATGCACCAATCGTTTATCAGGCCATACCCGTCTGAAAGCATCGATTGTAGATAAAATCTCTTGTGGATGGTGGCCATAATCATCAATGACGATAGCAGAACCATTTTGAAATTGACGTTCTCCCAACATTTGAAAGCGACGCCCTACGCCTTGAAATTTTTGAAGGCTACGAAGAATCGACTCATCATCCACGCCCAGTTCAGTTGCAATTGCTATCGCAGCCAAAGCATTTAATACATTATGACACCCTGGATATTGAAATTGTATGTTTAAGGGGGCATAGGGGGCGGGCCTAATCACAGTAAATTCACTGAGCATGGCCTTTTGAGTCCAATTGATAGCTCGATAATGTGCTTCTTCTTTAAAACCATAAGTTAAAGTAGGACGTTGTATGAGTGGAAGTAGGCTACATATTTCTGCATCTTCAATGCATACAACAGCAAGCCCATAGAAAGGCAGGTGGTGCAGGAATTCTAAGAAGGTGGTTCTGAGTTTATCGAAATCACCCTCATAAGTTTCCATGTGATCAGCATCTATATTGGTCACTACAGACATCATGGGTTTTAAAAATAAGAAAGAAGCATCGCTTTCATCGGCTTCTACAACGAAATATTCTGATTTTCCTAGCTGGGCATTCGCTCCACAACTGTTTAATTTACCACCGATTACAAAGCTTGGATCAAGGCCACCCTCGGCTAATAAACTGCTTACCAAACTTGTGGTGGTTGTTTTTCCATGGGTGCCTGCAATTGCAATACCATGCTTAAAGCGCATTAATTCAGCCAACATTCCAGCACGGGGAATCACTGGGATCATCAATTCGTGTGCAAACCTGATTTCAGGGTTTTCTGAATCTACAGCTGAGGAACGCACGACCACGTCAGCTCCCTTTATGTTATCAACATGATGACCAATAAATATTGAAATGCCTAGAGATTCTAATCGTACTAAGGCAGGGCTTGAATTAATGTCTGAACCGGTAATCCGATAGCCTTGATTATGCAATACCTCGGCTATACCAGACATGCCTACTCCACCAATACCAACAAAATGGATTTGCTCTACTCGTCCCATCCTTGAGGATAAAAAAGGTCCTGAATTATTCACGGTTTTCTCCTTAAGTACTCAGCGTTCTCAAGCCCAGAGATTGCCAACGATTTTCATGATCTATTCGCAACAATAAGGCAATGACCATACAATTTATGACCATACTAGCACCACCATAACTCAATAAAGGCAAAGTAATGCCCTTTGTTGGCAATAAGCCTGCATTTACACCCATGTTGATTGCAGCTTGTAGCCCTAACCAAAAACTCAACCCGTATGCAGTAAAGGATGCAAACAAACGGTCTTGACTGTGTGCTATATAACCGATGTTCAAACCCCTTACTACCACAATTACATACAGGGTTATAACTAATAATATGCCAAAAAATCCCATTTCTTCAGCTAAGACCGCAAATAAAAAATCTGTATGGGCTTCAGGCAAATATAATAATTTCTGTATACTTTCTCCAAGCCCTGATCCAAACCAGCCTCCACGGCCAAAAGCAATCAGTGATTGGGTTAATTGATAACCACTATTATATTGATCAGCCCAGGGATCTAAAAAGGCCGTCAATCTAGCTACACGATAAGGCGATGATACTGCCAGCAGTATCAATGCAATGATTACTGCAAACATCAATCCTATATAATACCTTAATTTTACTCCAGATAGAAAAAGCATTGCCATTACTGAACCTGAAATAACCACTGTGGCTCCAAAATCTGGCTCGCGTAATAATAAAACTGAAATAAGAACCAAAATGAGCATGGGTTTTATGAACCCCAAAACGCTTTCGCTCACGGCTTGCTGCTGACGCACAAGGTAGCCTGAAAGATAAAAAATTAAGGTAAGCTTCACCAATTCAGATACTTGAATACCTATGGGCCCAAAAGATAACCACCGACGACTTCCATTAACAGAACGACCGATACCGGGAATTAACACAATAAAAAGTAAAAACAAACAAATAACCATCAAGGGAACCGAAATACGCTCCCAAAAACTGCTTTCTGTCCTGATAACAATCAAAGCAACCGCAAGGCCAGTCACTAAATAACAAACTTGTCGGATTAAAAAATGAAAGGGCTGATGAAAATATTTTGTAGAAATCATCACAGAGCTTGAAGCTACCATCATCAAACCAATGATCAACAAACCCAACACGGCACCTATCAACCATTTATCATAGAGCGATATTGGGCCGCTAACAGGCTTGCCCCTTTGATTTAAATGTCTTGGTTGCATCATTTATTGTAATCCATTTACATAAGCCATAAAGACTTCCCCTCTGTGATTGAAATCGCAAAACATATCCATACTGGCACAAGCTGGGGATAGTAAAACCACGTCAGCAGGTTGAGCCTTGGTTCTAGCAACAGCGATAGCCTCTTCAAGTGAGCATGCCCTTAGCGTAGGTACTACACTGCCAAGCGCTGACTCAATGGCATTCGTGTCTTCACCAATGAGTACCAGTGCTCTTACAAAATCGCTCACTACCTGTGTGAGTTCTGAAAAATTTGCCCCTTTTCCTTGCCCCCCAGCAATCAATACAATTTTTCCAGTCAAAGCGCTACCAATGCCATTGATTGCAGAAATTGTTGCACCCACATTCGTACCTTTTGAATCATTCATCCAATCAACCCCATCCAATGTCCGTACCCATTGGCAGCGGTGCGCTAAACCTGGAAATGTTTTAAGTACTTGAACCATGGCTTGTCTAGGCACACCCACAGTGTGAGCTAATGCCGAGGCTACTAATGCATTCAACCAATTATGTACCCCTTTGATTAAGAGAGCACTTACAGGAAAAAAATAATCCTCACCTTGGGCCAAATAGGTCTCATCATTATTTTCAAATTTAATAAGTCCCCAATTGCTTGAGGACGCTGGGCTTAGGCCAAAAGAAATTGGTGCCTTAGGGGGGGTATTAAGAGGCAGTGTCCATTCATCGTCTCGATTGAAAATAACTGTATCACAATGATTATAGATCCTTTGTTTAGCCTCTATATAGGCTTCTAGACTGTGATGTCTATCCAAGTGATCAGGTGTTATATTCAAAATCGTAGCAACAGCGGGTCTTAATGAATGCGTCAATTCCAGTTGAAAACTTGATAACTCTAATACCCACAAATCATAATGAGTACCATCTGCCAACATGTCCAATACACAGGTACCAATATTACCTGCTATGGCAACCTTAAAACCGGCGGCACGAGCCATTTCCCCCACCAAACTAGTGACTGTTGATTTGCCATTGGTCCCGGTGATAGCAACAATAGGAGCACTGATTTCTTGCGCTAAACATTCTATGTCACCATAAATAGACAATCCTGCTTCCCTAGCTTTTTTTAAAAAGGGTAAATCTAAAGACAGGCCAGGACTCAGAATGATGTCTGTTATTTGAGATAGTAATTCCTCGGGAAATGTTTGCAGATGGACAGGCACATTTGGAAAACTGGTTTTAAATTCATTTAACCCTGGTGATTCTAAACGGGTATCAAAACCAACAAAGGTTTTATTGTTGCGATGCAGATAACGAGCTACTGAAAGACCTGTTTTACCAAAGCCTACAACCAAATAGAGGGAGTTCATGAATGCACCTTTATCGCAGTTTCAATGTAGCTAATCCGCACAAAACTAATACGACAGTAATGATCCAAAAACGAACGATGATCTTGGGTTCAGCCCATCCTTTTAATTCAAAATGATGGTGCAAAGGGGCCATTCGAAACAACCGTTTCCCATGTGTGAACTTAAAATAGCCCACTTGCAGAATAACAGATAGGGTTTCAACTACAAACAAACCACCCATAATCAACAAAATGAGCTCTTGTCTGATGACCACAGCAACTATTCCTAAGGCGGCACCCAAAGCTAAGGAACCCACATCCCCCATAAAAATTTGTGCGGGATAGCTGTTATACCAAAGAAACCCAAGTCCTGCGCCTACGATAGAGGAACAAAAAATGGTTAATTCACCTGTAGCAGGCACAAAGGGCATAGAAAGATAATGAGCGTAAACCGCATTACTAGAAACGTAAGCGAACACGCCCAAGGCCCCTGCTACCATCACTATAGGCATAATAGCTAAGCCATCAAGACCATCAGTCAAATTTACAGCATTACTAGCACCTACGATAACAAAATAAGCAAGCACAGGAAATAAAAGGCCCAATTCCAAGGTAATGGATTTAAAAAAAGGCAGCGTCAACTGGGTATGTACAGGCAAACTGGCTGTACTGTATAAATAAAATACAGCAATGAGAGCAATCAGAGATTGCCAAAAATATTTCCAACGTGCCGGCAAGCCCTTGCTATTCTTCAATACTAATTTACGATAATCATCCACCCAACCCACCATACCATTGCCTAAAGTAACCAGCAAAACAAGCCATAAGCCTGGTTGCTGTAAATCACACCACAGCAAACAGCTCACTGTTATTGCCAATAATATCAGCACCCCGCCCATGGTTGGTGTTCCAGTTTTAACCAAATGAGATTGTGGGCCATCTGTTCTTACCATTTGCCCAATTTGTAAGTTATGCAACCAACGAATTAAAATAGGTCCACAGAATAGACCAACCATCAAGGCCGTTAAAGAGGCTAAAATAGATCTCAAAGTCAAATATTGAAACACTCGCAAGGCATGATACTGTCCTTGGAATAATTGCGTTAGCCAATAGAGCATTTTTTTTCCTTAATTTTAATACACAACAAACCTGAAAGTTAACTTAGATAAAAAAGCGGCCAAGAATATCACAAACCATTCAACCATTCAGCAATTTATAAACAATATTTTCCATGGCGCTAGAACGTGAACCCTTAACCAAAACAGTAGTATCAATTGTTAACTCTTCAAGCAAATCTTGTACCAATTCGTCTTGAGAAACAAAATGTCTTTTACTATCATCAAAAGCTTTTGACGCGAAAGCGCTGTGTATACCACAACTAAACAACATATCTATGCCTAATTGTCTGGCAGACAACCCTACTTCATGGTGATGTTGCTCAGTCCATGAACCCAACTCCCCCATATCACCAAAAACAAATATCTTCTTACCAGGATACTTAGATAATACGTCTAAAGCAGTTAACACTGAACGTAAATTGGCGTTGTAGGTATCATCAATAACTACTGATTGATTTTTCCCGGTTAAGAAAGTCATACGTCCAGGGACACCTTTAAATTGAGAAAGACCTCGCTGAATATCTGCAGCAGAAATGCCTACAGCATAGGCACAAGCCGCAGCTGCTAAAGCATTTTGTACATTATGTAGACCAGGTACTAGCAATGAAATGTCAACCTTGCCCTTAGGTGTAATCAAAGAAAAATGGCCACGACCCTGTGCATCCAAACATAGATCACGTGCATAAATATCTCTAGGATGTACAGAAGAAAAGCGTAATACTTGTTTATCCACTAACATCTCATCCCAAAAATGGGCATAAGAGTCGTCGTCATTAATAACCGCAGTGCCACCAAATGCAAGACCTGCGTGTATTTCACCCTTGGCAACGGCAACCCCATCGATAGAACCGAAGCCTTCAATGTGGGCGGGTGCGATGTTGTTTATCAAAGTGACCTCAGGTTGAACCATTGCTACCGTATAAGCAATATCCCCAGCACGATTGGCACCTAATTCAAACACAGCATATTGATGTGTATCTTGTAACTTTAAAACACTTAAAGGCGCCCCGATATGATTGTTTAGATTGCCATGTGTAGCATGGGAGGGGGTCGGCAATATTGCGGCTATCATTTCTTTTACCGTGGTTTTACCGTTACTACCAGTAAGGGCAATTACAGGGCAGTGCATGGTGCTTCTATGATATGTGGCTAAGGTTGCTAAAGCTTGCAAGGAATCAGATACAAGAAATTGCGGCATGCGAACACCGGCAATAAATTGATTTACCACCGCCCCGATGGCGCCCTTGGCTTGAGCATCAAGAACAAATTTATGACCATCAAAGTGTTCCCCTTGTATGGCAATGAACAGGTTGCCCGGTTCTAATATACGACTATCAATACAAAATCCAGTTATATCTTTAAACACTTCGCTCGATTGAAAGGATTTCTGACCCGATGTGTCCACTGAATTTAACTGTGAGTCCCCTGTATCTGTAAACACCTTCTCAGAAATAGGCGAATGCACTTCATTTTTTGATTCTAATAAAAGCGATGCCAATGTATGTAAGTTCATATACCAACCTTTAAATTAACTGGGGTTCATAATCAAGAATTTGCAAATCTTTCATGTATCTATCAATTCGTTCAGTTGTTAAGGGTTTTTGTTTATCATCTAACAAAAGTCCATCCAAACCCTCACTTAATTGTCTAGCGGTATCAAGCATGATAGAAAAGCGTTCACTGTCAATGCCAGGATTATCTGAAGGCTTCATAAACAAACACAATCCTCGAACACTGAATGCACCAATATTTTGTAAATCAAAAATACCTGTCGGTGTAGCTGCAGCCAGACTAAATAATACAGGCCCTTGTCCATTGGCAAGCTGATGTCTGTGAAATAAATATTCCTCTCCAAAACGTAAGCCACAAGCCAAGACGGTTTGTAACAATTCATAACCTGCGAATTGTCTATTTTCTTTGGCCAACAAAAACATCATCAATGAAGATGATTTACTTTTATGACTTTCTTGTGGTTCTATTATAGGTTTGGCTACAACTTGAGACCCAATCTGTGGAGATGGGGCGCTTTTGACTGGAGACAGGTGTGGAGCCCTCTTGTCAAAATCCGTGGTTTGTTGGATTTTACGCACGGCAATGATATCATCATTAAAGATTGTAGCTTCTGGTTTTAGCGCTTCTACTGGACCTAAAGTGGGCTTTCTTGGAAGTTGGCTTACTGACTGCCGCCTCCTAGATTTCATTAGAAGTCCAATTGTTACCATTACCCCCAGTAACAACAAGACATTAAGAATTAAACTCCAATTTGCTTGCATGTTTTACTCCATAGTTACAGTTTGTTTTACATCTACTGTAACCAAACGCGAAACACCAGGTTCTCGCATGGTTACCCCAATCAAATCATCTGCCAATTCCATAGTCACCTTGTTATGGGTAATAAATAAGAATTGTACGAATTGTGACATCTCTTTTACTAAATCACAAAATCGTCCAACATTAATATCATCTAAAGGCGCATCCACCTCATCCAACATACAAAATGGCGAAGGATTTAACTGAAAAATCGCAAATATCAATGCAACTGCAGTCATAGCTTTTTCACCACCAGAAAGCAAATGAATGCTGCTATTTTTTTTGCCAGGTGGCTGTGCCATTACTACAATACCAGCTTCTAACAGATTATCACAAGTTAATTCAAGCTGTGCCCTTCCCCCACCAAAAAGACGTGGAAAAAGTGACTTAAAGGCTGTATTCACTGCCTCAAAAGTCGTTTCTAGCCGAAGGTGCGTTTCTTTGTCCATTTTTTCAATTGCTATTTCTAAGGTGGCTAAGGCTTGATTTAAGTCAGATTGTTGTTCATCTAGATACTGTATGCGCTGACTTTCAGTATCAAACTCATCAATGGCGGCCAAATTAATAGCGCCTAAGTTTATAATTTTATTGGTAATCGCTATTAAGGTGTCTTCTTTATTACATTGAGTCGCCTCGATTGGAATTTGTCTCAAAAGTTCTGGAGCTTTTAGTGCCATCTCATCCAACAACTCTTCAATGGATTGGGCTCGTACCAATAAAGTTTGTTCTTGTATTTTAATGTCTGCAATTTGAACTTGAATACTTGCTCCCTCCTGCATCAGCGCTACTTTGCTTTTTTCTAAGGAATCTAACTTTGCGCGTATCTGCAGAAGTTCGTCCTGTTTCAAACCAACCTGTATTTCCAATGCCTTGTGCTGCCCAAGCAAGGTTGTCAGTTGCCTTTGAATGTCATGGTCTGGTTGAGCTGCTAGTAAACTTACAGCCAAGGCTTCAGATTTTAATTTCAACTGTTGTACTTGAATAGTTTGTCTTTCAATTTTCTCTTGAAGTAGCTGACTTTTATTCAAAGCTCTATCATATTCCAGCTCAGCCTGATGTTTTGCACGACGACAGTCTTCAAGCTGGGTGTGCTCTAGGGTTAAAGATTGGCTTAGGGTTCGTTTTTCATCCAAGAAACGCTGTTGTTGTTCACCTAATATCTCAGCTTGACTGGACAACTGAGTTTGGCTTTCTGTAAGCACATGCAGCTCAGAGTGCGTCTCTTCTAATAAAAGCTGTAAGGCATGGTTATCTTGGGCTGCCTGTTTGATAAAATGCTCAGCATTTTCCAGTGCTTGTTTAGCTTTATTGAGTTCAAGTTTTACAAAATGAGATTCGCCACTGCTTGCCTTTAATTTATTTTGAGCAAGCTGTAACTGTGATTCATGGGTTTGTAATTGTGTTTGATATTGATCGCGTGCAATCCGACAAGTATCTAATTCATGTTGTAAATCCTGAACGCTCTTTGACAGGTCTTTAATTTTTTGTTGACGACTCAAAATGCCTAACTCATTTTCCTCGGTAACCTCAGGAAATTTAGCCCACCCTTTACCAATCCATATCCCAGTAGGTGTAATGATAGATTCATGATCTAAAAGCGTAGGCAACCAAGTACGGGCCTCCTCAAAGTCGGTGGCTGTATAAATTGATTCTAAATAAGGCAGTGTAGCAGGTGTTGCAGGTTTTATTTTATCCACAAGACGAGGATAATCTTGCATCGACTCCACAGCTGGTCTTAATGTTACGATATTCTGAGCCTGGCTTTCACAAAGCTGCCATTGGGGCCACAACTCGTCCATAGTTTCTAATACATAAGACAACAAAGCATCCTTTAAAATGTATTCACAAGCCTTAAGCCATAGAGGATCAATTTGTATCATCTCCATTAATCTAAGTTTCTCCTCCCAGGCTTTGATATAGCCTGGCTTACTTTGTTTGACAGCACCTTGTGCTGCTAATAAAGCTTTGTATTCACTATTTGCTTGATAAAAGGCGTCTTGTAATTGATGAAGCTGTTGTTGGTGGTTTTGTAAGGAGATACGTACCTGATGAACATACTGGGTTTGATCCATGACATGCTTCTCATCTGTCTGCTCACTATCAACTGTTAGCTTTAGCTTTTCTACTAAGTTTTGTTGGGTTGTTTGTAACTTGGCTATATCACAAGAGGCCTGGGTAAGGATGCTCTTTTCTAGCCTTATCAGTATGTCCTGACGCCTGGATTGTGTATGTTTTAAGTTTACATGAGTCACTTGCAAAGCTTCTTTGTTACCATTGGCTTTAACTTGAAATTCCTGCCAATCCGATTCCAATTGTTTATAGAGAACATCAGTTTGTTGCCAGTTAGCTTGTTTTTGCTCAAGGGTAAGGAGTATAGATTGTAGCTGTTGGGCTGAGGTCTGACTATGAACAAGACAATGCTCTAAAGCCAATTGATCTTGTATTAACTGTGTATTGCTTAAGCCCCATTCATTTTGAAGTTGTTTATGATCATGCTCCAAACGCTTTTTTTCGCGTTCTAGTTGCCGGATGGTTTCTTCAAGACGCACAATATCCGTACCCATTTGGTAAAAAGTATTTTGAATTTGTTGGGCATTATCTGTGATAGATTGAATGGTTTCATTCAAAATCACCACTTCAAGAGTAGCACTGGTTACCAAGGCTTGCTGTTGTTCATACTTCAAAGAAAGTTGGGCCAATGCTTGTTGTTTTAGCCTTTGCTGCTGTATTAAATCATTCCATTTTAGTGCTAAAATTTCAGCCTTACATATTTTTTCTTGTTTTTTTAAATCAGTGTATCGCTCAGCTGACTTGGCTTGACGCTCTAATCTTTGTAATTGTTTTTCCAACTCTTCTCGAATATCCGTGAGTCGGTTAAGATTGTCTCGCGTTTGAGCAATTCGTTGTAAGGTCTCACGTCTACGTTCTTTATATTTAGAAACACCTGCAGCTTCTTCCAAAAAACCACGCAGCTCATCAGGCTTGGCCTCTATTAACTGTGAAATAGTGCCCTGACCAATGATGGAGTACCCTCTGCTACCGGCACCTGTTCCTAAAAAAAGCTCCGTGACATCACGACGTCTACACCGTGTGCCATTTAGATAATAAGTTGAGTCCCCAGCACGTGTGACGATACGCTTCACTGAGATGTCTGCATAGCCTCCATAAGGCCCAGCCAACCGCCCCAAGCTGTTGTCAAACAACAATTCTACAGAGGCCTGACCTAAGGATTTGCGCTTTAAAGAGCCATTGAAGATAACATCTACCATAGACTCACCGCGTAAGTTTCTAGCCGAACTTTCCCCCATTACCCAACGGACGGCATCTATGATGTTGGATTTGCCACAGCCATTAGGCCCAAGAATAGCAACAAGTTGACTTGAGAAATACACCACGGTGGGTTCGACAAAGGATTTAAACCCAGCCAGTTTTAATTGCTTTAGATGCATTTCAGGTTTATATCTTTTTTAAAATAATGCTGTGATTATACGCAAGAAAGGTGGAAATGCCATAGTTATCAAGTAACCTAGGGCTTCAAGATGTATAATATTCACATAAAAATCGGTAACATATATCCTATTCATTATTTACTTAAGAAAATCATGCCAAAACGCACAGATATTAAAACAATTTTAATTTTAGGTGCAGGTCCTATCATCATTGGCCAGGCCTGTGAATTTGATTATTCTGGAACTCAAGCAATACGTGCTTTAAAAGAAGAGGGGTATAGGGTGGTTTTGGTTAACTCCAATCCAGCAACCATCATGACTGATCCCGAACTTGCGGATGCAACTTATATAGAACCCGTGCTGTGGCAAGAAGTTGCACGAATAATCGAATTAGAACGTCCAGATGCTTTATTACCCACGATGGGTGGACAAACCGCTTTAAATTGTGCCCTTGATTTGGTGCGCGAAGGCATTTTAGAAAAATATTCTGTTGAAATGATAGGCGCTACACGTGAAGCCATAGATAAGGCAGAAGATCGAGAAAAATTTCGACAATTGATGATAAGTATTGGCTTAGAAATGCCACGCTCTGCCATCGCACATAGTCTTGAAGAAGCCATCCAAGTTCAGGCCAGTTTGGGTTATCCGGCCATCATCCGTCCCTCTTTCACCATGGGGGGCAGTGGCGGTGGAATTGCGTATAATCAGGAAGAATTTGAAGAAATTTGCACCCGTGGTTTAGAGCTTTCCCCCACCCACGAGCTTTTGATTGATGAATCTGTTTTAGGCTGGAAAGAATTTGAAATGGAGGTGGTGCGCGATAGTAAAGACAACTGTATCATTGTTTGCTCAATTGAAAATATCGATCCTATGGGTGTACATACTGGTGATTCCATCACCGTAGCGCCTGCTCAAACTTTGACTGACAAAGAATACCAACGCATGCGGGATGCGGCCATTAAAGTGTTACGTGCTGTAGGTGTAGATACCGGTGGCTCTAATGTGCAATTTGCTGTTAACCCGGAAGATGGGCGAATGCTGGTTGTAGAAATGAATCCTCGGGTGTCCCGAAGCTCTGCATTGGCATCTAAGGCTACAGGATTTCCCATTGCCAAAGTTGCAGCAAAATTAGCTGTGGGATTTACGCTGGATGAACTTCAAAATGAAATCACCGGTGGGAAAAATTCAGCGGCTTTCGAACCCAGTATTGACTATGTTGTGACAAAAATACCTCGATTCAACTTTGATAAATTTCCACAAACCTCAACTTCGCTTACGACGCAGATGAAATCTGTGGGTGAGGTGATGGCCATCGGTGTTAATTTCCAAGCATCCTTGCAAAAAGCGATACGCGGTTTAGAAATAGGTCGTTATGGCTTGCATACTCAAGATGGCAAAGGGGATCTTACCAGTCTACGGGGACATTTGCGTGAGCCTACGCCCGATAGACTTTGGTACATTGCAGATGCTTTCAGACAAAATATATCACTTGAAGAAATTCACCTTGAAAGCCACATCGATCCATGGTTTTTAGCTCAAATTGAAGAATTGGTGCGCTTTGAAACTTTGGTGCTTCATAAATCGCCTAGTCAGTTAGACTCAAAAACCTGTCGACTGCTTAAACAGCGCGGCTTTTCTGATGTCTATTTAGGACAATTAATGCAATGCACCGAGGCTGAGGTTAGGGCTAGACGCATTGAATTAAACATTGTGCCTGTTTACAAACGTATTGATTCTTGTGCCGGAGAATTCCCAAGCGATACGGCCTATTTCTATTCATCTTATGATACAAATTGCGAAGCACGACCAGATGATAGTAAGAAAAAAATCATGATCCTCGGTGGTGGACCTAACCGCATTGGCCAAGGCATTGAGTTTGATTATTGTTGTGTACATGCATGCATGGCATTAAGAGAAGCAGGTTACCAAACCATCATGGTTAATTGTAATCCTGAAACCGTGTCAACTGATTTTGATACCTCTGATCGTTTGTATTTTGAATCATTGACCCTTGAAGATGTATTAGCAATTGTGGATGTAGAAAAACCAATGGGCGTCATTGTGCATTATGGTGGTCAAACGCCTTTGAAGTTAGCCAAAGCCCTAGAAGCCAATGGGGTAACTATTATTGGGACTTCACCAGATTCCATTGATATGGCTGAAAACAGAGACAGATTTAGACAAGTAGTAGCTGATTTAAAATTAATACAGCCAGACAATGGCACCGTGCGTTCAGAGACTGAGGCCATTGAGTTGGCTCGGCGCATTGGCTACCCTCTGGTAGTCCGTCCCTCGTATGTACTAGGCGGAAGGGCAATGGAAATAGTCTATCAAGAAGCAGATTTACGTTATTATTTAACCCATGCAGTGGCTGTATCACATGATTCACCCGTTCTTCTTGATAAGTTTTTAGATGATGCCATAGAAGTAGATATCGATGCAGTGTGTGATGGCAAAGAAGTATTTGTCGGTGCCATCATGGAACATATCGAACAGGCAGGAATACACTCAGGAGATTCAGCTTGTACGCTTCCGCCCTTCAGTATCAGTGTAGTAGTTCAGCAAGATTTAATGGAGCAACTGCGGCAAATGGCATTGAAATTAGGGGTTGTGGGTTTGATAAATGCACAATTTGCCATTCAAGCGGATGATATTTTTGTATTAGAAGTCAATCCCCGTGCTTCACGAACTGTGCCATTCGTATCAAAAGCTACTGGCCTGCCTTTGGCTAAAATCGCAGCCTTATGTAAGGTTGGTATTTCCTTACAAGCCCAGGGAATCAACCCACATCGACCAATGCCTTCTTTTTATTCTATTAAATTACCAGTTTTCCCATTCATTAAATTTGCAGGTGTGGATTCAATTTTAGGTCCTGAAATGAAATCTACAGGCGAAGTTATGGGCATAGCAAAGAGATTTGGACAAGCCTATGCAAAAGCACAATTGGGCGCTGGAGTCCACATAGCTAAAAGACGTAAGGCCTTTGTTTCTGTGCGCGATGCAGACAAAACAAGGGTTGGCGAAATTGCCAAACGTTTAATAGAGTTAGGTTTTGAAATCATTTCAACCCGTGGTACAGCCTTAGCGCTTCAAGCAGCTGGGGTAGATTGTCGCCGCGTATTTAAAGTAAACGAAGGCAGGCCCCATATTCTAGATTGTATCAAAAATAAAGAAATTGATTTCATTGTAAATACTACTGAAGGCAAACAAGCCATCGCAGATTCTTTTGCAATCAGACGCAATGCATTACAATACAAAGTCAGTTATACAACTACTTTGTCAGGAGCTCAGGCTGCCTGTCTGGCTATGAAATATGAAGACCGAGAAACAATAACCAAATTACAAGATTTGCACAGAGGTGAAGTATGAATAAACATCCAATGACAAAACAAGGCATAGAAGCCTTGACCGCAGAATTACATCGTTTGAAAACAATAGAGCGCCCTCGAATTGTTGATGCCGTGGCAACTGCTCGCGCTCATGGTGATCTCAAAGAAAATGCAGAATATCATGCAGCACGAGAACAACATGGGTTTAATGAAGGCAGAATTCAAGAAATTGAATCCAAATTGTCCCATGCTCAAGTTGTTGACATCAGTAAATTACCTAATACTGGCAAAGTAGTGTTTGGCTCATTTGTAACAATCTGCCGGGTTGACACAGATACCGAGTGTACCTATCAAATTGTTGGAGAAGATGAAGCCAGCATCAAAGAAAATAAAATCTCCTACAGCTCACCGATTGCCCGAGCATTGATAGGAAAACTATTAGACGATAGTGTAACCGTTCATACACCTGGGGGTTTGGTAGATTATGAAATTATTGCCGTACGATATACAGAGGACGAAAAAGACTAATGATAAGGTCACATGCTTTTATACCAATATTAGGTGCATGATGACTTTAAATAATTATAAATTTTCACCTGCGCACGCATATTTTGAAGTCACCATACCTACGCTTCGCTTTATGCGCAAAATCCAGCAGTTGTCTTTAGGATCCTTTGGATACCGTGCATAAAGCACGGTCCGTAGGTAAAGGTGAGTAATTTATGCTAGAAAGTTAGATGCGTTTACCCTGTAGTAGATTGAGGATTGTTATTTTATTTAATATAGAATGATAAAATAACAAAACCCGCTTTACGCAGCATAATGCCTGGGCCTTGTCTTTTAAAAATACACATCCGTGTAATCCATTCAGAGCTTTCAATTATATAACCTGTTTTCTATGAAAACAGGTGCTTAAGACTATACTGGTTGCACAATCTCTTGCTGGATGCCCGCTATAACCCAGTCCTTGGTATTACTAAATTGTTTGAAATGCCATATTTCGTCCAATTGCGCTATTGGTCCATCGTTTTCTTTCAAAGAACCAGTAAAACGAACAGAAGCTAGATAAGATAAAGTTTGCTTAGATACGTCCAGTAATTTAGCATCAAGAGTCACAATCTCAGTTTTATTAGGTTCATCTCCTCGTTCTTCAAGCTGCATTTTGATTTCGCCATAAACCTCAGGTGCAGTAAAGACTTGAAGATCATCAAGATTTTTTTCATCATAAGCTGATTGAAGGCGAATAAAGGTTACCTTTGCTTGTCGTAAAAAAGAGTCCGCATCAAATTGAGCAGGATAATCAGAAAAGTTTCCGTTGCTGCTGGATTCAGTAACAGGTTTGGTAAAATGACTGAATGAGTCCTGTCTTAAGGGGCTACCCTGCGCTGATTGTAATCCTGGCTGCATTCTCCGGCGAAAAAAACCAATGATAAATAATACAACCGCACCTAAAATTATCCAAGTAAGCAGACCTTGGGCTAAGCCATTGCCCATAAACAAGCTTGCTAATAATCCACCTACCAACAAGCCACCTAAAATACCGCCCCAGCGATTTGTATTGGCTTTTCGTCCATACGCAGATGAATTGGGAGAGGCGAAGGGTTTAGATAAGCTGCTTTGTGAGCGTTGTACGCCAAAGCTTCTGCCACCACCAAATCGTTTAGCTGAAGCTTCACTAGTGATTAAGCCTAAGCCTAACACTGTTATGAAGAATAATAAAAATAAATGTCGCATGTTGATAAACCTTTGAATGACAGGGAAACTTATTATAGCGGAGAATTAATAAAATATTAAGAGCGAACCCTTTGTTTCTTAGGTGTCATTTTAAGTACTAATTTTAGTTCTTTTTGTTGAAAGAAATTGTTCTTCCCCTTCAAGTATCAAAGCCTTTTACTGCATAGGACTTAAGAAAATATTAAGACCTTCAAATTTGGTTACAAATGGTTTACAATAAACCAATCATTTTAATCATTCATTGACTTTCCTATGGTGTTTGTTGCTTGCGGGCTTAATCATAAAACCGCCCCACTTAGCCTGCGAGAAAAGGTTGCTCTGCCTGCGACTTTACAGGCGAATTTCCTTTATAACATTTTAAAAGTGCATACACTTTCGGAAGCGGCAATTTTATCTACATGCAATAGGACAGAAGTTTATTGTGACATCGCTGAGCCAAACCGCTTGATTGAAGGCTTGGCCTTGGAATATCAATTATCCATTGAAACCTTAAGGCCTTTTTTATATACCTATCAAGGTCCCGAAGCCGTGAGACATATGTTGCGTGTTGCCTGTGGCTTAGACTCTATGATGATAGGTGAGCCGCAAATTTTAGGGCAGATGAAACGCGCTTATCAGCAAGCTCGTGAGTTAGGTACTGTTCAAACCCAAATTGGGCCTATTTTTGAATCAGTATTCAGTGCCAGTAAACGCATTAGAACGCAAAGTGGTATAGGTGCGAACCCCATTTCCATAGCTTATGCTGCGGTACAATTGATCAGTCGATTGTTTTCAAACTTCAAAACCCTCAAAGTGTTTCTCATTGGGTCTGGTGAAATAACCGCGCTTGTGGCTAAATATTTGCACCAACAAGGGGTACAACAATTTTTGATTGCCAGTCGCACTCCAGAAAATGCTCAAAAATTATCAAACTCTTATGGTGGTAAAACGGTGTCTATAACCGATATTCCCCAATATCTTTTTGAAGCAGATGTGTTGGTTTCTGCAACCTCTTGTCCCTTACCTTTTATTAATAAAAGCCTCGTTGAACAAGCACTCCTTAAAAGAAATCATGCACCTATGTTTTTACTTGACTTAGCAGTGCCTCGAGATATCGAAGCAAACGTAAGTGAATTGAATCAAGTCCATCTTTACAATATTGATGACTTACATTGTATGATTACCAAGGGAATGGATGAAAGGCGACTTGCAGCCTCAAAGGCTGAACAGTTAGTAGAGCGAGAGCTTAATAATTACCTACGCCGTCACCGCACCCTCAAAGTAAAAAATTTATTATGTGATTATCGCATGCAAATGCATCAATTAGCACAATTTGAAGCCAATCGTGCGCTTAAACAATTAACCTCAGGCCAATGCCAATCGGCCGTCTTGAACGAATTGAGCCAACGCTTAGTCAATAAATTAACACATTCTCCAACTGTTGGCCTTAAGCAACTGGCCTCAGATGATAGAGAGGATTTGCTTGTCTTGGCCCAATATTTATTTCAATCAACCAACCAATTAGCCTCCTATGAAGAAATCACTTGAGTTAAAATTACAGCAGATGTTAGAACGCTTTCAAGAAATCAGTCGGTTATTATCTGAGGCATCTATCATTGCGGATCAGAACCAATTTAAGAGCTTATCAAAAGAATACGCCCAACTTGAGCCTGTGGCTACCTGTTATGAATCCTATATTACTGCTGAAAACACAGTGGCATCTTTGCAGGATATGCTTGACAATGATGACAAAGAATTAGCAGACATGGCTGATGAAGAACTTCCTATTGCTAAAAAACAAGTTGAAATTTTAGACGAGCAGTTACAATGGCACCTCATTCCCAAAGATCCCGATGATGAACGCAACATCTATCTGGAAGTCCGAGCTGGCACAGGTGGAGATGAAGCAGCTATCTTTGCAGGTGACTTGTATCGGATGTATCACCGTTATGCAGAGCACCAAGGCTGGCAGCTAGAATTAATCCATGCAAGTCATGGCGAACATGGAGGTTACAAAGAAATCATAGCACGCATCAGCGGCAGCTCGGTATATTCACAATTAAAATTTGAATCAGGTGTGCATCGTGTACAACGCGTACCTGAAACAGAATCACAAGGCCGAGTACACACCTCTGCCTGCACCATAGCCATTATGCCTGAAGTGGATGAAATTGATGAAATTCAGATAAGTCCTGATGAGCTGCGTGTCGATACCTATAGAGCCTCAGGTGCGGGTGGTCAGCATGTTAATAAAACAGATTCAGCTATCCGAATCACCCATATCCCCTCTGGATTAGTGGTTGAATGTCAAGATGAACGCTCTCAACATAAAAACCGTGCAAAGGCCATGGCATTACTTAAGACCCGTTTAATGGATGCACAACAAAGCAAACAAAAAAAAGAGCAAGCACAAACCCGTAAATCTCTAGTTGGGTCAGGCGACCGCTCAGAGCGTATTCGTACTTATAATTACCCTCAAGGACGTTTGACCGACCACCGCATCAACTTAACCATTTATCAACTGAATGATGTTATGGAGGGTCATTTATCTTTGATATTAGATGCTTTAAAACGCGAACACCATGCTGAGCTTTTGGCAGAATTAGGGCGTCATGATTGATATTGGTCAGGCTCTGAAGCAGGCATGTTTTTTAATTGGTTCCCCCATTGAAGCTGAGATTTTATTAAGCTGGATCTTAAAAAAAAACAGGGCTTATCTATTTTCACATCCTGAAGCCCTTCTTGACCATTTACAATGGGAAAACTATCTCTTAAGTCTTCATCAAAGAGCAGAGGGAAAACCAATTGCCTATATTATGGGGATACGAGAATTTTGGTCTTTAAGTTTGCAAGTTAACCAACACACCTTAATCCCAAGACATGAAACTGAGCAGCTGGTAGAGCTTGCTTTAGAATTCATTCCCAATGGAAAGGACATTCAGGTTTTAGATTTAGGAACTGGAAGCGGTGCTATTGCTTTGGCCTTAGCTACAGAGCGCCCCAATTGGAACATTGATGCCTGCGACATCAGTGCAGAGGCTTTAAAAATAGCTAAAGCCAATGCAAAAACACACCAAATTAACAATGTCAGTTTTTACCAGTCCGATTGGTTTAAAAAGATTCCATGTAAAAGATATCATGCAATTTTGACAAATCCTCCCTATTTGTCTGAAAAAGATCCGCACCTTTCGCAAGGTGATCTCTCCTATGAACCTAAAATCGCACTAAAGAGTGGTCAAGATGGGTTGTGTGATCTACACTATATAATAGCCCACAGCATTCATTTCCTTAGAGCCAACGGCTTACTTTTATTAGAGCATGGGTATCAACAAGAACAAGCCATCAGTACTATACTTAACAAGACAGGGTTTCAAAACAGACACTGCTGGCAGGATTTTCAAGGTCATGATAGGATAAGTGGTGGTTGGTTTCCTGGACCTTAATTTTTGTTGCTGAAACTTACTTTTTTTGATATATAGCCTATCCAAAACCCCAAAGATGAGTTAAAAATAGTAGCGGGGGATGGAGGCAAATGCTGAATAAACAATTAGATAACTTCAATGAGAGATTAAAAGACGTGAAAACCGAAGACATTAATTTTATGGGTATTACTCCTTATCTAGAACAGATAGGGGAAGAATATATGAACGAGCGCCAGCTTGCCCATATAGAAAAAATCCTGCTGGCTTGGCGTCAAGAGCTTATGGAAGAAGTTGATAGGACTGTTTTGCATATGAAAGATGATGCAGCCAACTTTCCAGATCCTTCTGATAGAGCCAGCCAAGAAGAAGAATTTAGTTTAGAACTACGAACCAGAGATAGAGAGCGAAAACTCATTAAAAAAATTGAAGACGCTTTGGAACGTTTAAGAAATGAAGACTTTGGTTATTGTGAGGCCTGCGGCATTGAAATCGGATTAAAGCGATTAGAAGCAAGACCTACAGCCACCTTGTGTATCGATTGCAAAACTTTGTCAGAAATCAAAGAAAAACAAAATCAGGGTGCCTAAGCTCTATTTTAGTAAAATTGGCAATATCCTTTTGTATTATTGCCAAATTTACTAACGCATCTTTTTATTATCCATGAGCTGAGACTTAATCTCTGATAAACTTTGTACGGGTTGGTTTTGTTTTTTACCGCCACCGTCTTGCTTATTAACAGTAGCCCATGCCCTTTTCTCGGCTTCTTTTTTAGGTACTCCTTTTTTTTCATACCCCTCTTCTATATGTTCAGCCTTTCTTTTTTGTTTGTTTGTATATTTTGCTTTATCACCTTGGGTCATACGCCCTCCAGATTTTTGTAACCACCCTTTTACAGATAAGTAAGAGGGCGGTTGGCTCAACTTAATTATTTTTGTGAGAATTCTCACCACCTTTTTTTCTATCTTCTTGGCTTAAGTTTGAACCTTTACCTTGTTTGTTAGAACTGTTGCTGCCACTAGAACCAGCATTTTGACTACCGTGAGAATTTTCACCACCTTTTTTTCTATCTTCTTGGGTTAAATTTGAACCTCTGCCATCATTATTAGAGTTGTTCATAATTACCTCCTTTTAGTTTTAAAATCATATTTTTCAAAATAAAAACTTCTGTCAATCCACTTGTGACAATAAAAACTTTAAACACTAAATTTTCATGCGTCAAATCAAGTGACATTATTAGTCTATAATTTCAAGTATAGAATACAACATTAAAAAGTACAAATTTAAAGATAACACAACATATTGGTGTGCTGTTTGCGATGAAAATTTTAAAATCAATAATGTGAGACTTTGAAATAAGGTATATCCTAATTTCCCGAAAAATTATCGCTAGGTTTTACTTGGCCGGTTCAATATTTAAACATTCCAAGATTTCCCTCTGGGGCTTCGTTAACTCGGTAAGGATATAACCATACTTACCAGAGTATTTG
>JACCWN010000008.1 GCA_013697625.1 Legionella sp. | reverse complement strand
GTTCCTATCATTTCATCTAACATCTCATCTGTAATAGCCATATTACTATCCTTAGTGCTTGGTAATATACCGATAGCGCGATATTACCGGATTATGGCTACTTACACACTTAAAATGACAGGCCCTTACTGGAGCTGGAAAAAATTATGTGGGGGAAATTTTCCAAAATAATTTTAACTATTACTTTTGGGGGTTCTTTGCAGGAAGGTACGAAATTTCCGGAAGCATCCCTATAACCCTTTGCCTGCCTAGGATGTAGCCAATAAATCGATTTTTTTATTGCTTATCAATTTTTCTATAACCTCATGTAAATTAATATATTTTTTGTTGTAATTAAATTCATATTTTTAAGTGTGATTATCTTAAGTTTCTTTTATCTCATCAAAACGCTTACGGATATATTTTCTAAGGGATAAATACTTCCCATACCCCAAATGTACTTCAATGATTTTTTTAAAAGGCACTCCCAAATGGTAAAGATTAAAAATTTTTTCTCGATCTTTATCATACATGGATCCCTGTATGGTTCCTTTGGGTTTTCCCAGCTTAATCCCCTTGGCCACACTGGCACGAAGCCCTTCTTTAGTTCGTTCCGAGATAAAATCTCTCTCTAATTCTGCCAGCATCGAGAACACAGTGATGAGTATTTTATTGGTCATATTATTTGGGGTGTTGGGATTCAAGTCTAGATTTTGTTTGATAAGAACAAGTCGCGACTGCTTATCCTTCAGTATTATCTCTATGGTATTGAGGGTTTCCTTGATTGAACGTCCAAGCCTTGATAATTCAGAAGCGATAACCGTATCATTTGGTTGTAGTTTACCTAATAATTCATCGATTCGCCGTAATGCAGTTGATTTGCGAGAAGACATCTCCAGCTCTATCCATTCATCAACCATCATTTTTTGTTCAATACAATGACGACTAATAGTATTTTTCTGGCTGTCCACGCTTTGTTCTTGCGTACTCACTCGCACATATCCATATATCATAATTTATCACTCAAACTGTATTGATTTACCTCTTACTCTTTTGGTAATTAATACAATAGTATTATATATTGTGTTATGCGATCTATTATAGTACAATATGGCTTCTATTAAAACGTTCGTTATGCGCATTCATTAAGGTAGTTTATGGCCCGGTTACAGATACTCTCTAATGACGATATTAATAAACTATACAAATTACCCCAGTTAAATGATAGCGACAGGCCTTTTGTATTTGAATTAGACGAAAAGGATCAAGAATATCTGAATTCTTTTGATGACATCCCCAAAAAGATAAATTATATATTACAGGTTGGATTTTTTAGAATCACGCAAAATTTTTATAATGTGACATTTCAAGGGAATAGACAAGATACTTGGTATGTAATTAAAACATTTTTCCCATCAGAAAAATTCCCAAAATCAAAAATAAGTAACTGGCATCATTATAATAATCGTAAGGCTATTTTAAAAAAATACGGCGTATCTCTCTACACAAGTAAGCACAGGGAGAAGGCTATCCGTTATGCTAAAGAGTTGACTAAACAACATGCCGTGCCAAAATATCTATTTGATTCGCTGGTAGAATACTTCCATCAGCATAAAATTGTCCGGCCATCCTACACGACACTACAAGAATGAGTTTCTGAGATCTTAAACAATGAAAAATGCCGGCTAAGCAATAAGATCTATACTCTAATAGATAAGCCTTTCAGGGGGTTATTAGCTGCGTTTTTGGAAAAAGATGAGTTATTTTATCAACTGACAACCATAAAAAAAGACCAAAAGGATTTTACAACTAAAGAAATCAACTCCTCCATCAAAAAGCATCAATTTTTATCATTGTTATACCAAAAATCCATAGAAATCATAAAAGAACTGGATATTTCAGAACAAAATATAATCCATTATGCTGAGCTTGCTGTGTACATCACGGTCTATGGTTTACGGGTCATGAAACAAAAAAATTTAGCTAGACTCTATCTCATGTGCTATGCGAACAATCGCTATTTAAAAATTAGCGATCAGCTAGTCAGTAGCTTTGTTCACAAGATAAATTATTACATAGGAGAGGCTGAAACCTATCAAGCCGAAGCAATATATAATGCGAAAGATGAAGATAAAGATCATCGCAATACCGCGGCAGCTATTTTATCGGTGGTAAACAATAAAAAAATTTTAGACAAAGACATAAGGACAAAATCCTATGAGATTGTGCCCAAGGAAAAATTTCAACGGTTTATACAAAAAATTAAAAAACCAAATTTCACACCTGAATTTTATCGCTGGAAATACTACAGCCAGTCTGCATCTACCATTAAAAAAAATACCCGTGCTGCATTTAAGGCATTGGATTTTCAGAGTAAACATAAAGAGTTACAAGCAGCAATTACCTTTTTGAAAAAACATTATGCCAGTAAGAAATTATTTAGTTCATATCAATTTAAAGACATTCCAATTGGATTTATACCCAAGGTATGCCTGCGTCATATCATAAAAAAAATCAGGGTAGGCAAGACTAGTAAAAGAATAAAATGTATTGATCGAGATAAATATGAGGTTATGTTGTACCTTCAAATTGAAAAAGGCATTAAATCAGGCTCAGTCACTATTTATAATAGCCTATCCTATCGCTCGTTAAATGATGAACTGCATCCGCAACAAGATTGGGATAAAAACAAAATTTCAATTATTAAACAGTTGGAGAATAAACTACTGGCAACAGATATAAATGACCTCATTAAAGAACTGACAAATCGATTATCCCCGCGCTACAAGGAAGTAAATAATAAAATTACCTCTGGAAAAAATAACAAAATCAAATTAAAACAGAATAAGGAGGGTGAGGTAGTTCGTTGGACTTTGCCATATAAAAAATCAGACGATGGGGTTAATAATCCTTTTTATGAACACTTACCATTAACCAGCATCAGTGAAATTATACAGTTTACGAATAACCAGACAGGTCTTATAAAAAAATTCACTCATATTTTACCAACAGGTAGTAAAACAAGTCAGTGAAGAGGCATTATCAGCCTGTCTGGTTGCAAAAGGAACTGGTATTGATATTGAAAAAATGAAAAATATCTGTGATGTTAAAGAGCAGGACCTCAAGTCAACTTACGCTGATTTTATTCGACATATGACCTTAACGCAAGCTAGTGATGTTGTAATGAATCATATAAAGAAACTGCCTATATTTGAAAAATATACCCTTGCTGACTATGGAATTCATGCAAGCATTGATGGCCAGAAGCTAGAAACCAAATTTAATTCCATTAGGGCACGGTTTTCAACAAAATATTTTGGGTTTGGCCAGGGGGTATCTGCCTATACAATGTGTGCGAACTGGCTTCCCCTGTGCACTAAAATTATTGGTGCAAACGAACATGAAAGCCATTATTTATTTGATATGTTAAACAGTAACACAAGCGACATTGAAATCGCAGCCATATCTGGAGACATGCACAGTATAAACCGTGTAAATTTTATCATACTATTCTTATTTGGGTACCGTTTTATGCCGCGATTTACTCAATTAGATAAGAAGGCGGCTAATAATCTTGTCAGTTTTGATGATCCCAAGTTATATGAAGGACTTTTGGTAAAGCCAAGCAAAAAAGTAAATGTGCAATTAATCATTAAAGAGTGGGATAATATTTTAAGGATCATGGCAACATTGGGGCTTAAAAAAAGCAGCCAAAGTACCATTGTTAAAAAATTATCGTCTTACCAGTCTAATGATACGCTCCGGGCACTAATTGAACTGGATCAAATTATTATGACGTTGTACATGCTTGACTATATTGATGATGAAGAGATGCGTAAAACTGTACATCGTTCTTTAAACAGGGGTGAGTCATATCATCAATTAAGATCGGCTATTGCCAGAATAAGTAGTAGAAAATTGGCTGGTAAAACCGAAATTGAGCTCACCATTAATAATGAATGCGCACGCTTGTTGGCTAACTGTATTATTTTCTACAATGCATCCCTTCTATCCGGATTATATGAATACTACAAAAAGAACAAAATGGAGGGAGAATGGTTAAAAGTGATTCGTTTGTCACCTGTTGCATGGCAGCATATTAACTTGATTGGAATTTATGAATTTTATAATGACAGAGAATGTCTTAATTTACATGAGGTTATAGAAAAGCTGATAGACAATAAAAAAATCGATTTATTGGCTACAGCCTAGGCTGGCAAAGGATTATAAGGAGCTGCCGGAAATTTCGTACCTTCCTGTAAAGAACCCCATCTAAGGAACTGTAAAAATATTCGTAGGTTACAAGTTTTGTTTACTAATGAACCATTACCTGATATTGCCTGTCACGGACCACTTTTGCCTATGTTGCCAGAAGACTGTCATGTTGAAGTAGATGTAACTCCTGGATGTCATAAGGGCTCTGAATTATTCCGTGTATATAATGGGGAGATAGCTCCTTATAATAACGAATCAGCAATTGCCTTTCATCAAGTTGTAGATTTTTTAGAGCAAGGAGGTCTTCAATTTGATTTTACACAGTTGAATTTAAGTTATAGATTACAAGATCGCTCTACACAAAATAAAATTAATTTGCTAAAAGAAATTGAGGTTAGACCGACCTTACGATCTATGCATTTTGATAATGAAATTAAAGCCAGCGAGTTTAATCCAAATGATAAGGCAAGCATTTTTATAAATTTATATCATCAAAAATTAGCAGGTAAAAATAAAAATTTATCTGAATGCGCTCTTGTATTAAAAGATTATAATCCTAAACCAACATTTAGTAATTGTCTAAAGAGTATAGGAATTTTTAAAACAGCCACATTAGCTGGAGGTGCTTTAGCTTCATACGCAGCCTATAGTTATTTTTCTTAAACTAAGTGAATTAGTAGTGACTCTGATATAGTTAATGGATTTAACTATATCAGTCCAGTTTTCATTAGTTACCAAAAAATTGGGCTTGGGGTTGTTTCACACTGTTTAAAATAAGTGAAAGACCTATATAGGTAAAGGGTTATAGACGATTTTAAAATTGAAAAGTCCTATTTACGCACGTATCCTGACTCGCTCCGAATTTTGCCATATGGCCTTCATTATGATAGCCAAGAGACTTATAAAAATCATGAGAACCATCTTTAGCCCGTCTTAACCCGGAAGTTAGATCAATTATACAAGGGCTTATTTGCTGGGCTAAATCTTCAACTTGATTCATTAATTTTTTTCCGATTCCATGCCCACGAAATGCTTTGTCTACTACGAGACCTTCAATATGAAGCCGTATGGTTGGAGAAATAAATAAATGGCTTTTAGACCATGCAACCCATCCAACAATCATGCCAGTTATATCAGCAAGGAAAATGCCATAATTTTCTTGTTTAGTAAAGATATCGAACTGGGCTCTTAATACTTCTAAAGATTGTGAATAGCCTAATTGCTCCATCAAAGGAAGGAGGTTTGGCATATCGTCAATCAGCGCTTTACGAATAATACACTCAGATGTCATAAGTATTCTCAGTTATCCCAAGGAAATTATAATAAAAATCGTTATAGGTTACTATACAATATTATAACTCAGCTTTCTTGACTCTTTAATAATGACTCATGATTTTGGAGTTCTAAATTCTGAGTTATCGTCTTTCGTAAATTTTGTTTTTCTTCCTTTAAAAATTTAATAGTGGAGACTCTTTGGAATTATCGAGACTTATTAACCATGGAGAGGCGATCTTGCCAGTGTTTGTGTATAATCCGGACTCATTACACTTTATGCTATATGCTATATGCTATATGCTATATGCTATATGCTATTCGACTCTATAGCGGATTTCTAATTTTGATATTTTCATGATGTTTAATGTGACAATTATTAATTCCCTGCACGGGCCTACTTATGACTTTCCATGTAACTTAGTGCTGCATCTGCTAAAAAAGATGACCGATTTTTTATTGCATGATTTTTTGCATAAAGATCTATAAGACTTAAAACGCGCTCTGGCATTGTGATATTAATACGTTTTGCTTTCCCTGATATTTGACTTAAATCAATATCAATAAATGCCCATACTCCACCTTGAAATTCTTCATCATTAATCCAGTGGTCAATTGTAGTACCCACCGAAATGGACTCATTATCTATTAGCAACCCTTCTAAATGACATTCAATCGCCTCAATCACATTAGTTAATGCCTCATCATAGGTACTCCCAGCAGAATAGCACCCAGGAATATCAGGGACACTCACGCCAAAATCACTATGATCATCTTTATGTATCACTACAGGATATCTCATTTTGTATCCTCCTTTTTAAGGGCAGCTTGTTTAAAGATACTGGCCACCGTTTTTATAGGTAAATCTTTTTTAGGATGCGGTACTGTCACCCTACCCTTTTTTGTTGGATGCTTAAATTGGCAATGACTCCCTTTTTGGTGACATTGTATCCAACCATTGCGTTCAATTATTTTTATTATTTCTGTGCTCTTCATATCTGTAATTATACACACTATACACACACAAATGCAAGAAAGTGATTATCATATTAAGTGACAGAGCGGATTAATCAAAAAATTTTGGCCATGAAAATCTTAATTTTCAAATAACTCTTCAATTGTTGACTGCATTTCATCTTGGCTTGGTTTAGCGTAGCGAAAAATTTCTTTAATTGAAACATTTCCACTCAGCTCCTGTGCAAATGCACCCCATGCTTATCCGTTACTTTCTTTAAAAAAGTATGTCGAAGCTTATGAGGTGTAAATTCAAATTTTTCCTGCTCGGGCAAGAATGCCAAAGCTTGCTTTAAGACCCGCTGGCTTATTCGATAAACATCCAAGGTCTGTAAGCGAGTACCATAACGGTTAATGAATAAAGGTTCATCCTCATCAGTGCTTCTGGTTTCCAAATACTGATCTAAATACGCCCTGCTCTCTTGTGGTAAAGGAATTTTTTGACTGATGCGTTTGGATTTATGCCGCAGCACCTCACTTAATCCTTTTTTTTGGTATTGGCTAACATTTAAAGAAACTACTTCTGATTCTCTAAGGCCTGTTCCTAACAGCAGGTAAAACAATGCTGTTTCCATGAGAGGATTTTGATTTTTCCGGGTGCAACTTTTAAGACGCTGTTCACAAGCTGACTTTAACCGCATCAGTTGTTTTGAAGTAAGGCCATTCCAATCAGGCGCCTCGGTTTGTAAATCTTTGACTTGTGCTAAAGGGTCACCTGCCAGTAATGGTCTTTGCTGATGCAACCAACGTCCTACGTGCCTAATGGTTGCCATAGTACGATTAATGGATGTGGCTTTATAAGACTTGCCGGTTTTCTCCGAAATAATTTTAATTAAATTACGTTGAAATTGCTTACTCACTGCCGGCGTCCAATTGTCTACCAAGTCATGCCCTACTTCGCTTTGAAAAAAAAGGATGAATTTTGACAGGTCTTTCTTTTTGGCTTGTTCGGTTTTCTCAGGAGCCCCCTTCACATGCACTGAGTAATAATAAGACAACCAAGCCGATAGTGAATTGGTATCAAAATGCACATCTAAAGGATGGAAAATCTTATCCATCACAAACTTTCGATTTTTGTCATTTTGGTGATCGAGCAAATGCATAGCCTGCCTATTCTGATTTTTCCCCATTATACCCTGTTTGTGATGGATAAGGTACGTTATCTATCTCAAACATAAGTCTCTATGTCCTGAACTACAGTATTTCAATTTAAAAAAAATATGTTATACTTATAATACATGTAATACAATTTAT
>JACCWN010000163.1 GCA_013697625.1 Legionella sp. | reverse complement strand
TAGATAGGGTGTTAAATTTGAATAATAAATCAGTTAAAATCGAATAAAACTGTGTCAAGAAAAACTTTATATTTTCCTAATTAATTTGCAATTGATTTGTTTTTAAGCACACGTGCGGTAGCCCTGTGTATGAAGTGCTCTTTTTTTTATTGCAAGTAGGTTTTATGATATACTGGTTCTATAACTCAATGAATTCCACGACTTTGTAATGAACATATAGAGTAGCAAGTAATTTGACTGTTAGCTAGAGGTCCAGGTCTTGTAAAATGAGGAGCATAAAATCGAAGACAATTTCGTTCTTAGAAAAGTGATGCGGCAATCAGTAGATTCTCTCCAAGAAAAAATTACAAAGCCGCTCCTGGATGATCAATTAAAAATTGATAATTATGCCCGCTCTCTTAAATTTATTAACTTGGCTGCCAGTGGTTTTCAGTTATTAAATTCCTGTTTTATATTGATGAATAATTTAGGGGATTCGATCACAGGGGTGCGTCGTTTAAACCCCGAATTGTTAATCAATATTGGTGTAAATTCTCTTCAAATAGCAAATGATTTCAGCCTATTATTAAATACTGATGAAATTTCTTTATTTCATAAGGCAATCATTGTTTTACATACCGTCCTACTGGCTGGCACTGGGGTCTTAGGTGGTCTGTGGTTTGGGTTTAAAGTTGGTTATAAACAAGGCAAAGGTTGGGAAACATTGAGTAGTATCATCCAGTCCTCTGTTGTCGGTGGCGCTTCAGGTTTTTTCAATCATATTGCAAAATCTTTTAGACAATCTCTTGAAAAAAGAAAAATTGATTCAGCTTGCGAGATAACTGAATTAAAAAACTGGAAACAGATGATGAGTAGAGGACTTGACTGTGAAATAAAGTCACAAACATCCTCTTAAGAATGAAATGGATTTACGGGTATCGATAAAAAGTGCCATATTTGTTTCATATTAGACAAATATTAATTGCTGTTCGTCTCGAGTTCAGATTTTAACTTACTGATTCGATAATAAGACTCCTCTATCCTGCTTATACTTATTTTGCCAGCTTTAATATTTTTTTCAACGATCGCTATTATCTTTGAAGGATCTTGTGCCTTCACCCTTAGATTATTACCAAAAATTAAAATATCTGCACCTGCGTTAATAGCCAATACTATGGATTTTTCAAGTCCATACTGCTCGGAAATAGCTTTCATTTGCAAATCATCTGTCACTATAAGGCCCTTAAATTTAAGTTTGTTCCGTAAAAGGCCAGTTAATATTTTATATGACAAAGTTGCAGGTAGCCCCGAATCATCCAATTGCCTATTCACAATGTGTGCACTCATGATCACACCACAGCTATTTTTCGAAGGTATTAAACGCTGATAAGGTATTAACTCATTAGAATGCCAAGTGGTAGTTACATCTACAAACCCTAAATGTGAATCTGTCGTTGAGCTCCCATGACCGGGAAAATGTTTGTAAACACATTGAATATTTTGTCTTAGAAACTGTTTACTATATATTTCTGCAAAACGTGTAACTACCCCAGGGTCACTTGAAAAACTCCGACCTTTTTTTGCAATGATTGGATTTTTTGGATTCACCTTTACATCAAGCATGGGGGCAAAATTTAAATTAAATCCTGTTTGCTTTAATGTACTCGCCATTGCTTTAGCGGCAATAATCGCCTTCTCACCAGATCCCTTCCCAATGGTAGCGGGTGAGGTGGTTTTAGGAAAGCCATACTGCTCTGATAACCGTGCTACATTCCCTCCCTCATAATCTACTGAAATAAGTAGTGGCAATTGTGGTCTATGTAATTTTAAATTTGCTTGAAAAACAGCCCTTTGTAAGTCATGATTTAAAGTTTTCACTTGCTTTGGGCTTTCAATGTTCTTACCAAAAGTTTGGGTCTGGTAATTATAATCAAATAAAATGACCCCGCCTATATTGTCTTTTTCTATGGATTTTACAATAGGTGATTGACCATTGACGGTTTTTCCATTAAACCCAATTATGAGCATTTGACCAATTTTGTCATGTAAACTGATTTCAGGTACTGTTTGAGCTGATGTGTTATAGATAAAACCTAATGACAGCAGTAATGTAGTACAATAATTCATACTTTGATCCTTGAGAACGTTCACGATCCATGGTTATGGCTGTACATAAAGATTATAATGTAGATTTCATTATAAACATCAGGATTATGAATTACAAATCATATAAGAATTTGAATTTATAGGCAGAAAATCTTGTTGAATACAACCAATGTCCCGTATTACGCTTGCGCTAATACGGGCTACTTTTATTTGCACAGATTTTTTTATAGGCCAATCTTATGTACTTATGAAAGTTCATTAGCCTAAGATGATACCACTTAAGCAATTTTCTTGACTCTGAGCTGTTTCATCATTTAAAGGAAGGGCTTCATTGATTTGTTTTCCAAACTTTTTGGCCTCTATTTGCATGGCATTTGGTTTTTTGAACATACACAGTTCCCAGTTTTTATTTATTGTAGAGCGCAATGGGGCTACAAGATTTCGAGAAACATTAGCCAATTGTTCTTTTTGCTCAAGCTGAATGACGTCATTGATGGAATTAAGGTCAGGTAAGCTGTCTTTAATAGCTTTTAAGAAGAAAATTTGAGTGGCTTTACCATTGAAACTGGACTCATTTCTAAGGACATGTTGGCCATCCAAGTTCGAATTTTGAAATAGAAGGGGCAGTTTGCAGTGGGGATCCATAACACCTTTTTTATTGATTTGGTGAAAATAGAGATGGCTATCAAATTGAATTTTGAAAATGGTGCTGATATCCTCAAGAATACGCTTTGAGTTTTCCATCGTTCTGAGATATTTTATAAATTTATCATCAAAATCATCACTACGCCACTTCTTGAGCGCATCAACCATTAATTTGATATTATGAATACGCTCGAGTTTTTCATACTCAGGTGAACCTTCATTTGTAGGTAACATCAGTTCTAATTCTTTATCACTAAACCCGGTCAGTGTTTGCTCAATCAGTCTTAAAAAAATTGGATTGTGGATCAGAGCTTTAAAAGTTTTATAATGCTGACATAAAGAAATATTCAAATAGGCTTTAATATCATTTTCAATGGAATTGCTTTTCACTTTGTCTAATAAACATCTACTTACTATTGCCTTATCCATTGGTTTTAACTGTTTAAAAAGATTTCCCAATTCTGCGTTTTGCTCTAACAGTTCCAGTGTTTTTTCATAAGAAATAGGTACCTGCATAGGGGAATTATTTTTTTCTTCCTTGTTATGTAAGGACACCAATTCATTGAATAATTCATTATTATCTTTGGCATTGATAGTATCCTTAAAACATTTGAAGGGAATTTTCTCCTGAAAACCTTCGGTTCGAAATGCTGCTGCAAAAGCATCAATGAGATTCTTCTTTACAGATTGACCACAGATGTTCGAATCTATTAATATTGTTGGGTTAGCTTCGGCTTCTACTTGGATTTTTATTGCCTGATCTTTTAGCATATCACCAAGCATACTAAAGACCATGCCATTTTTTTGAATGACTGAGAAATCTTTGCTAACTATTTTTTGATAAAGCTGCATTTTTTGTAGGGTTACTTTGTGCTCCCCTTGGCTCTCTGATTCTTCATTGTCTTTTTTAAATTGGTTACAAAATTGCGTTAATTTAGTAAAGGCTTCTTTTTTACAAGAACGATACATGAAGTTTCCAATGGCATTTAAAAGATTGCCCATAAAATTAACAAATCTTGACAATTCATAACCATGACTGATTTTATATCGTATTTGACTTAATTCATTTTCTAAGGAATCTAATACTTTAATGAATTGTTTACGCGATTTTTCTATGTCATGATCATTATTTTTATTAAGTTCAAGTAAAGATTCTTTGGCCAGAGTGAATACATATTTGGTTATTTCCTCTGTCTTAATACAGCCATGGGTATCTATTTGTTCATAAATCCAATGCTTTATTTTTTCAGCCATCTTTCTACCCTGAGGGTCTAAAATAAGATGATTATATTTTGAGGTACCCTTTAAAAAATCAGGCACATAATCCATTTTGTTTAAGGAGTTTAATGAGAATACAGAGGCAACACCATCAGCAAATATTTGCATAAAAATAGGAATTTTATGGTGGTTCAGACATCTATTTCTGCCAGAGGCTTGTATTATTTTATCTGGCTGATTGGATGCATCTGCAGTTTTTGGGATAAGATTCACAATGACATTTAAATTGGGATCATTAAAACCTTCAACCATTGTGTTGCCTATCCAGTAAGGAATTAGGCCCTTTTTAAAGGCGGCTTTTAATTGGTCCGGTGTCATGGTTATGTCTGGAACTGGTGTATATGAATACTCATTCATTTGATCATTGAATATTTCAATTGCATTGTGCTGACGTTTTTTATTTTTTGGATTAAAATTACCATCAATTCGCAAGGGGCTGTTGGTTTCTGTAAAACCTGAATACACTATTTTGTCTCTGATGGCTTGTTCATGATTTCTTTCAAGGTTTTCAAATAGAAAGCGGCTATGATAACTTTCCCAGTGAAATCCACCCCGTGTTGAAAAAACATTGTTAATATTTTCCGAAGCTTCCACTATCCAATTATCAACAACACTTTTTTTATTTACAGAAGATGCGTACCCTCTTAAATAATTCATTACTTTAAAAACATCAGCGGATAATTTCTGTGCTGTGGATTCATCAAGACCTTCATTTATAAATCCATGAGACACTTCGGCCTCTGTCTTCGTAAATGAATTGAGCTTAGAGTTCACTTCCTTATATAAAGCATCTAGGTCTTCAAAACGCATTTGATCCAATGCAATGGTGTCATACCCGGTAATGAGGCTTAAAGTGTTATTTATCACATTTGTGAAAACCACATGCCTTGCTTTATCTCTCATCGAGCTTTCATCAGTCATTTTTCTTAAAATAGGCTCATCTTTTGGTGATATTTGTTTATACCCTACTTTCTTAAGGTGTTTTTTTAAATTATTTTCAAAGGCTAGCCTTCTATTCATATTATATTCTTGTGTAATCGTCTCTTCGATATTATTGATTTGAAATAAATCATAAATACAGGTCCGTTCTACCAGGGTACCATCCTTATAAATGGCTTGTGCTGTATCTTTATCTTCCAGGCCTCTCATTAAATTAATCAAAGTGTCTTGATCGTGGGTTACTATTAACATTTTTTCAGAAGAAGGAACAGCGATATTCCAACGTAAATAATGTCCTAATTCTTGATCTTTTGATAGTTTAGGTCTTGCTACAAAGCTGAATTGAGATTGTTTGATCATCTCATCAACAGGGGAGCTGATTTCATTCACCAAAGCATTGGCAAAGGTTGAGAGGAGCTTGTAAAATTTTCTGGTAAACCAATATTCATTTGAGGCCATTATTTTGTTATTAAAATCAGGAGCCACTTTCTCTATATTTTCAGATGGAATTGCATACCCTTGTTTTTCCTTTTCCTTTCTTGACATGCTTACAGTTGTTCTTTTTCCAGACAGCTCATAGGTATTTTCTTTGGGCGTGGCACTCAGTATGATGGCAGTGTATCTTTTGACGTAATTTCGAAGCTTAACAGTCCAATTTTCATGTGCATTAGTAAGATGTTGTTCATCGAAGGACAGTAGCGTTTTGTCTGGGGTGTAGACGTAATCCATTTTAGGTTTGAATTCGTTAGAAAATACAGTTTCATATGAAATGATTTTAAAAGGTTTATCTTCAGAATCCTCCTCATCGGCTAAATCTCTTTTGAGTTCATAAGGTCCTTTGATTTCTTCTGTGGAAATATTTTGGGTAACAACATCTGGTAATAACCGGCCAACATCTGTCTTAAGCTGGGATACTAAATTTTTTGGCACTGCGAATAATCCTTTAAGATCTGCCATATGCAATACTAGAATCCATAATGCTTGGGTAAAGCTTTTCCCAGAACCGGTTGCAAGTGCTGCAAGCATGGCAGCCCCATGTTTACCTGGTTTCTGAAGCTTTTCTATAAAAATACCAAGATTTGCAATGTGTGATGCATACAGACTGATCTTGTCAGGTCCACCAATTGGAACTGATTTATTATTATGAGTAATTGTGGATTCTAAATGATATACCCCTGTAGATGGATGTCGACGGGCTTGAAAGCTAGATTTTGTGAGTATTTTTTGTTTTTGTAATTTGGAGTATGCTTTTAAATTTGTAATTTTGGTGGGCAAAGGTATAAATGGGCTATCTAGAAAACTAACATCATAACTTTTCAATTCCGGGTCTTTCGATTCAGAGTCTAGCAAAGGCTTTAATTCAACACGAAATTCTTTTCCTCCTATGGTTACTCGTAAGTCCAAAGTGCCTAGAATATGTCCCTGCTGATTCGTGTGATTTACGATAGCGGCATTGATTTGTGCCTGGAGAGACAACTCGCCCGACTGAATTTTTTGAGAAGCAAATTCTAATCTCAAATAAGCCCAATAAATTGACTTAGCAGATTGAACAATTTTATTTCTATTTTCTGGAGACAGCATAGTAATACCCATTAAAACCAATATGAATAAATTATAAACATTCTACCATATTTTAGTCAGATTGCAATGATTAACATTATAATAATTAATATGGTTATAAAAGAGGGCAATTTGTCCTAGAGAACTATTACCTAAGGGTTGTCTAAAAATATTTGTGCATATTGCCACAGAGGCGGAGATTTTGAATTTGGGTAAGTATACCCCCCTTACTTGATTGGCTGTTAATCCTGATAATACCATCATAACGCCGTCCTAAATCAGATGGATACAATGGTAATGCCCATGGCAGGTCGGACTGGGTAAAAATCTATTACCCTCCAGCGACTAATTAAGCCTAAAATCCTACAAGTACGTGAGGTATATCTACTTTATATGAATGCCTTATCTGTCCCGCAGACGATCCACGGGAGCGTATATAGTAGTCAACTGTCAATAATCCTAAATAATCAATAAAAAAAGCGCACCAGGTCCTCTTAAAATTTGGACTAATAACTCTTGTTTTTTCTCACTGGCTATTGACTGTAAATCTTTAAGATCTTTGACTTGTTTTTTGTTGGCACTGATGATGATGTCTCCAGGTCTTAAACCAGCACGCCATCCTGCACTGGATTCAGAGGCTCCCAAAACTTGAACCCCAATAACATTGCCATGGGGAGGGGACTCTTGTTCGATATTTTTCAAAGCCAAACCATATAGGAAAGGATTCTCCGCCTGTAATTTTTGCTCATGGGTTTTAATATCTGTTACAAGGGCATTTATTGTAAGAGGCTTATTATCACGTTGTATCATTATTTTTGCAGTTGTTCCAACACGTAACAAACTGATACTGGTTTTTACCTGAGTCGCTTGGGTTATTTTAGTATCATTGATTTGGGTGATCACATCGCCTGCCTGCAAACCTGCCTGCTCTGCAGGTGAATTCTCATTAACTTGTGATACCAATGCCCCTTGGAAAGTTCCTGAATACCCTAAGGATTGTGCAAGTTCAGGTGTTAATGGTTGAACAAAAATGCCCATCAATCCTCTATGTATTGATCCAAATTTTATAATTTGCTGCGCAACATCTTTAGCCATGTTAATGGGTATTGCAAAGCCAATACCCACATTTCCACCATAGGGGGAGATGATGGCTGTGTTTATACCTATGAGCTCACCTTTGGTATTCACAAGCGCACCCCCTGAATTTCCAGGATTGATGGCGGCATCTGTTTGAATAAAATTCTCAACACCTTCGATGTTTAAATCACTTCGTTTCAAAGCACTGACAATACCAAAAGTGGCTGATTGACTGTTACCAAAACTATTTAAACCAAAAGGATTTCCAATGGCGACCACAAAATCGCCAACTTCAAGTTTATCTGAATCTCCCAATGGTATTGATTTAAGATTTTTAGCATCAACTTTCAAAACCGCAACATCAGTTTCACCATCTGATCCTATCAATTTTGCTTTTAACCGACGACCATCTTCAAGTGTAACTGTAATAAGACTGGCATTACGAATCACATGGTTGTTGGTGATGATTATACCATTTGTTGTGTCAATAATAACGCCTGACCCTATGCTTTCAAATTTTCGACCTTTGTCGGCTGATTCCTCTTGTTGTTTTGGCGAATCTTTGTTTTCGTTTTCTTTTTCTGCACCCGGTGTAGTGGGCATATACCCTTGTACAGCAACATTGACAATGGCAGGCATTGCGGTCTTTAGAACTGGGGCTAAGCTGGCTATGGGGGTACCATCCGCTGCATGAGTAGAGCCTAATACCAAGGCAAGGAAGAAAGATGTAAATAATTTTATGTTATTTTTCATGTAATGAATCCTGTAAGGTTTTATTAATCCAGATCAATGTTGCTATTCTACCTGTTTGTTTTTGTCTTCGATAGGAAAACAACCCATTTTTCTCTTCAAAAGTACATAACTCTGACTGATACACTGCTTGAATTCCATTTGACTTAAGTATGAACTCTGCAATTTTTGGTAAATTAGCCAACCATTTATTATTATGCGGTTTAAAAGCTGCCTGCGCTTTTGAGTATTTTCCTACAAATGAGTCCAGAACTTCTTCGCCTACTTCATAACAATTTTCACATATTGAAGGGCCAATCCATGCAATGATGTGTTCCCTATGATTATGCATCTTACTTAAGGTGTTTTCTACTATTCCGTCAATTAACCCTCTCCAACCTGCATGAATTGCTGCAATTTCATCTCCTACTACTGCACAAAGCGTTATCGGCAAACAATCTGCAGTGAGAATTACCAAAGGATGTTGCCAAGAGTGTGCGATGGCTGCATCGGCATCTCTGTCATTGCCTGCTTGCTCTGCAATGATGCAGCGTGTGCTGTGCGTTTGTTCTAGCCACAGAGGATCACAGGGCAGTTGTAGAGATTGGACCAATTGTTGGCGATTTTGCAACACAGATGCATTGTCATCTCCCACATGTAAGGCCAAATTATTGGAATCATAAGGCACTTGGCTAAAGCCTGAGAAGCGTGTTGTGCTCAAGGCATGAATATGTTTAGGAGCATTCCAATTAGCAATGTTATTTTTCATAATGTTTATTTAATAGATTTAAAAGCATCTGAAAATCATCCGGCAAAGGGGCATTGAAAAGAAGCTCTCTCTTTGTTATTGGATGAATAAAGGCCAGCGAACAAGCATGCAAAGCTTGTCTTTTAAATTGTTGAAGTGCACACCGTAAGGACTCTTCAGCAGACTGTGGGAAACGCATGCGACTTCCATAGAGAGGATCACCAACAACAGGATGATTGATATGTGCCAAATGAACTCGGATTTGGTGTGTTCTACCGGTCATTAAGCTTACATCCAGTAAACTATAATCATGAAACTGTTTTTTTATTTTATAATGGGTGATGGCTTGTCGACCCTGCGTCATGACAGACATCTTCAATCGGTTTCTAGGAGATCGCCCAAAACAGGTTTCAATGGTGCCTCCGCTTATAAGATGACCTTGGACCAAGGTGATATAATGCCTTTGTATTTCTCGTGACTGCATTTGTCGGATTAAAGCACTGTGGGCAATCAAAGATTTTGCTACAATCAATAAACCCGTGGTTTCTTTATCCAGTCGATGAATGATGCCAGCTCGTGGCAAATGTGAGAGTTGAGGTTCATGGTGCAGCAAAGCGTTTACCAACGTGTGTTCCCTGTTACCTGCGCCTGGATGTACCACCAAACCTGCTGGCTTATTTAATATTAAAAGATCCTCATCTTCAAATACAATGTCTAATGGAATGTCTTCGGCATCACACAGGCTGCTGTCATGATTTATTGCTTGGTAATTTACGTTTATTATAATTTGAGCACCCGCGAGGGCTTTATCCTTAGGTTTACAAGTTTTATGATTGATGGTGACTGCACCTGTTTTTATCCAATTGCTTAATAAGGAGCGAGAGTATTCAGGCAGAAGCTGTGCCAGCACCCAATCTATCCGTTGATTGTGATGTGCATCTAAAACCGTCAGTTTTTTTTGAATGTGATCAATCATTAGGAGGTTTCCGCCTCAAATTCAGCGAGGCGACCTCGTAATGAGTTGGTCAAAGCTTCGTTGATATGTACTTCAACAAATTGTCCAATCAATGATTCCATACCTTCAAAATTCACAACTCGATTGCACTCTGTGCGCCCAGACAATTGTTTTAATCCTTTTTTAGAAAAGCCTGTGACTAAAATTCTTTGTTTACTGCCTATCATTGATTGGCTATATTGAGATGATTGTATTAACAGGCGACCTTGTAATACAAGAAGTCTTTGTTTTTTAATTTCCAAGGGGGTTTCATCAGGTAAATTGGCTGCTGGAGTTCCTGGTCTTGGGCTATAAATAAAACTATAAGAAGTGTCAAATCCCATGTCATGGACCAAATTCAAAGTGTCTTCAAAATCTTTATCAGTTTCTCCTGGGAAACCAACAATGATGTCCGTGGATAATCGGATATCTGGACGTACTTTACGTAATTTTCTTATTTTTGATTTGTATTCAAGCGCTGTATATCCTCGTTTCATCAAGCCTAAAATACGATCTGACCCACTTTGAAAGGGTAAATGCAAGTGATTTGCAAGTTCAGGAACCTCAGCATAGGCATTGATTAAATTGTCAGAAAAAGCCAAGGGGTGGGAGGTTGTGAAACGAATTCGTCCTATACCTTTTATGGCAGCAACATAATGGATTAATAAAGCAAGATCAGCAATGCCTCCATTATCCATGAGTCCACGGTAATCATTCACATTTTGACCTAATAGGTTGATTTCCCTGACACCTTGAGCTGCAAGTTGATGACATTCTACCAAAACATCATCAAAGGGCCTGCTGATTTCTTCTCCACGTGTGTAGGGTACTACACAAAAACTACAATATTTACTGCAGCCTTCCATGATGGAAACAAAGGCCGTGGGTCCTTCAGCTCTTGGGGCGGGTAAATTATCAAATTTTTCTATTTCAGGAAAACTTATATCAACCACAGATTTATGTTTTTCAAGACGTTCATCCAGAAGGGCAGGGAGCCTGTGAAGTGTTTGAGGTCCAAAGACGACATCAACAAAGGGTGCACGTTTGATGATATCTGCGCCTTCTTGACTAGCAACACACCCGCCCACACCTATTAAAATCTTAGGATTTTTAGCTTTTAATTTGCGCCATTGGCCTAATTGAGAATATACTTTTTCTTGAGCTTTTTCACGAATTGAGCAGGTATTTAGTAAGATGACGTCAGCTTCTTCAACATTGTCCGTTGAGATGTACCCATGAGAATGAAGTAAAACTTCTGCCATCTTTGAAGAATCATATTCATTCATTTGGCAACCATTGGTTTTAATAAACAATTTTTTACTCATAGGTCCGTTACTCTTTACTAATAGTGGCTGCATTTTATGCAATATTAAAAGGTTTGTCTATGTTTGTCTTTTAATTTGATTTTTTATAAAATAGTAACCTTCTGAAATATAGATTAAATGCTTTGAGTTAAATATTTACTTTTGAAATTTTAGGGGGCGTCAAGCACTACACGGGTACCCTTCATGCCTATGCCAGGTAGTTCGATAAATTCCTCATTAAGCCAACGTGCATCTTCAATAAACAGTCGGACACAACCATGACTTGCCCTGTAACCAGGAAGCTCCTGACTGCCATGAAGCGCATACCCTCTTAGAAAATGCATACAATAAGGCATAAGCGCGCCTCCGCTGTTATAGGCTCTCCGTGGAAAAACTGTAGAGACACAATCAATGTCTTGTTTTCTAATAATTCTAAAGGAGCCTGAAGGTGTTTCACAGCCACCTAGAACTCCGGGACATCTACCCATGCCAGAGGATACGGGTCCCCACCAAACAAGTTCTCCATCTTGAGAATAAGCACCCCAGGCTAATTTCTGTTGGCTTACAAAAATTGTTTTTTGACCAGTAGGCTCAATGTAGCGGGGAAAAGGTGAAACATCATAGATGCTCAAACGTTCTAAATTTTTAGGAACTGCGATGGTTATGCCAGGTCGAAGTGCAATATTCATGCGATTGATACGGCGAACAATATCTCTTTCTTCAGGATTGGGAAAAAGGGTGCTCCAGCTTTCGCCAGACTTAGTTTTCATGCAAAAATAATCTGGTGCATGGCATAAACTTTCCCCGTATCTAGGGGTATAAGCTTGTGCACAAACCATGGTTTGAATGAGAATAAGGACAATGAGCATATACTTTAGAAATCTCATCAGCATCTCATAGAGTAATTTATAGGTATTATCGACACTTTAAAAAAATACTTTAGGTCCATTGTACCAACTATAAGAGTCTCATTTGAGGGTATTACTAAAGACTCTTTTTTAAAATTAATGGGACCTGTTCAATATCAGCTTCACTGACATCAAGGTTTTTTACTTGTGATATGAATTGGGGAACTTTCCCATATAACCAAGCCACAAGAGGATCAAATTGGGCGTAAAGTTTTGAACTTTCCGTGTATTGTTGATAGGGTAAGGCAGTCCATTTGATTGCTACCATCAACAATGCAACAATAAATATACCTCTTAGTAGGCCAAATCCAAACCCCAAGGCTCTGTCTGTGCCACTTAAACCTGTTCGTTTCATGATGAAACTTAATATAGCATTGAAAACACCACCAGCCAGCAGTGTGGCGAAAAATATGAGGAGAAATGAGACTGCGGATCGCATGGTTTTATCATGAAAATATGAAGTTAACTCAGGATCTAGTTTTGCTGAATAATGATAAGCCAACCACAGAGCTAGAATCCATACGCAGAGCGCCACCAATTCTTTAACAAAGCCTCTGAACAAGCCAGTCACCACCGATAAGGTGATGAGGCTTATGATGGTGATGTCAACCCATAATAATTGCATTAACTTATCCCAGTATTAACTACAAAGCCATTTAACCGAACAACACTTGCCAATTGATTTTTTAATTGTAAGGCTGAGTTTTTATTAGAAGCCTTACCAACAGAAACTTTATATATGAGACCCTGTCTGCCTGAAATTTTTGTTAAATTCGCTTTATAGCCTTTAGCCTGAAGTCTATTAATCAACTCTTGTGCATTGGCTAATTTGGAAAAAGATGCCAATTGTACAGTATAAGCGTCTTTTTTAAGACTAGGGGCTGGGCGGATGGCAGCTGTTTTGGGCTTCATTTTATAGGTAGCGACAAGCACAGCATGTGATTTAGGTTGTGGTACGACTTTAGTAATTGTCTTTAAAATTGCTTTTTTTTCTAAATCATTTGAAGCAATTTTTAAGGGCTCTGCTTTGATGCCTAAATCTGTTTTAGCTACTTGAGGGGCGGCTGGGAGTTCAGAACTTAATCTCTCAGCTTGAGCGATTTCTGAGGCTTGTTTTACAGTGAGATCATCTGATAAATCAACCTTGGCTATTTTAATTGTTTTAAATAAATCTTCATCATGTCTAATTGCCACATTCGGAGCGGAAGGTTTTGGAGGGACTGCAATACGGACATTGATATTTTCTAAATTATGAGTTGATTTACGAAAAATGGCAGGGGCAAAAATCGCACCCAAAGATATGATAACGGCTACACCAATTAATCGATGCTTTAATTTTTCATCCATCACTAATTTCATTCAATCTCCTTTAGGCCAAATTATTTATACTGTTGTCAGATTAGTTCGATTACTTTGAGCAGATATCACCGAGCTTACTGTTAAAAATGAACCATACACAACAATTAGATCTCCAGTATTCGCAGAAGTACAAGCAGCTTCAAAGGCTTGGAGAGGGGTATTATAACAAATATCTACAGGAATTTCTGCATTTTTTAAGGCTTTGAGCAAAATATAATCAGTTGCAGCCCGTTTGGATTCTAAAATAGCAGGATACCAATGATGTACACTCGTTTTTAAAGGAAGAATAAGGCCTTTTATATCTTTGTCTTTTAGTGCTGAAAATACCGCATGCACTTTTGTTGAGGGTATAGATTTGATTCGGTCCGCCAATAACCGTACTGATTGTGGGTTATGAGAGACATCTAATAACACAGAAATGGCCCCCTGATGCAATTGTAATCTGCCTGGAATGAAAATAAACTTCATAGCGTCGCACAATTGTAGATATGAGATTGGTAAACCCTTTGCTAATAATAGACTAGCAAGAATTGCTGCGGCTGCAGCCTTTAAATTGAGGTTTGGTTTAGGCAATACATTTAAACTTTTATCAAAGCAATTGAGCACCCAAGTGTCATCAGTTTGAACAAAGTCATACTCTTTAGAAAAATAGTAACTTAACACTTGTAATTGTTTGGCTGCTGCTAAAATACTTTTTGGTGGATTGGTGTCTGCATAAATAAAGGGAATACCTGGTCTAAGGATCCCAGCTTTTTCTAAGCCTATTTTATCCAAAGTATCGCCTAAAAAATCCTGGTGATCAAAATCAATGGTGGTAATGATGGCAAGGTTAGCATCAATAATATTACAAGCATCCAAACGACCCCCCATCCCGACTTCAAGTACCATGATGTCCAGTTTTTTTTGTTTGAAATAGTACAAAGCGGCAAGCGTGGTCATTTCAAAATAAGTGAGATTCGCCCCCCCCATATTGTCAATGTAAGAAAAAATTGAACAAAGCTGTGTATCAGAGATAGGAGTTTTATTTACCCGTATGCGTTCATTAAAAGAAATTAAATGTGGAGAGGTATATGCGCCTACCTTAAAGCCTGCAGTATCATAAATTGCCTCCAGAGCCGTTACTGTAGATCCTTTACCATTGGTGCCAGCAACCGTGATTACTTGACATTTAGGTGTTAGCAGGTCTAATCGTTTTGCAATGGTCAGTACTCTGCTTAAACCCAGTTGAATCTCTTGCTGGTGTCTTTTTTCTAGGGTTTCCAACCAGTGACTCAATGTCCATTGACTATGATCTGTGCCCAAAATAATCGCCTTTAATATTTTGTTAATTTCGAGATTAATTCGGCAATGGTGTTACGTAAATTTTTTCGCTCTACAATCATATCAATGTGACCATGTTCCAGGAGGAATTCGCTGCGTTGAAAACCCTCTGGTAGGGTTTGTCTAACGGTTTGTTCTATTACTCTTGGACCTGCAAACCCAATCAATGCTTTGGGTTCAGCAATGATAATATCACCAAGACTTGCAAAACTTGCTGAAACTCCGCCCATCGTGGGGTCAGTTAGAACAACAATGAAGGGTAGGCCTGTTTCTGAAAATTTTGCTAGTGCTGCGGAGGTTTTTGCCATTTGCATCAAAGAAAAAAGGCCTTCTTGCATACGGGCACCCCCACTTGCAGTCACACAAATGTATGCCCTATTATCAAGGGTGGCTTGCGTGATGGCACGAACAAATTTTTCTCCTACAGTTGCTCCCATGGAGCCACCCATGAAATTAAATTCAAAGGTGCTTATGACCACAGGTTGTTTCAATAGTGAACCTTTGACTACAATCAAAGCCTCTTTTTCTCCTGTGGCTTTTTGAGCTTGGGCTATTCTGTCTTTGTACTTTTTTGAATCTCGGAATTTAAGCCTGTCTATAGGCTCTAGTAGAGGCGCTATCTCTTGTTGGTTCCCTTCATCCAATAATTGTTCAATTCGTAGGCGTGCGGTGATCCTATGGTGGAAATTACATCGAGGACATACCATTAAATTTTTAGCCAGTTCTGTGCTGTAAAGTACCTCATTACAGCCTAAACATTTGTGCCATAAACCTTCAGGAACCCCTTTTTTTTGCGAAGTTTCTGTACTAATTCTTGAAGGTAATAATTTTTTTAACCAACTCATTCATTTATTCCAAAAAAATATAATCCAAATGTTTTTTTTACAAGCTTTAAGGCTGCTTATGCAATTAGAGAATATAAGTTATATGTCCTAAAATAGCTAGAAAATTAGGACGATATATATGGCAGCAATCAGCTCAAAAAATATAAAATGTATCTTATTTTTTAATGAAAGTAATAACTATATACCCTCTGAATGTAGAAGAGGTATTATCAAGGCTTCCCATGCTCTTTAATAGCAATTTAACAGGAACCCAGTAGGGCTCAAACTTATATCTGTAAACATCCATAATCAATACCTTCTGGTTTGCTGCATCATAAGCTGCAATTGGGCTTATATGGCCACCTGGCTCATTTGTAAAATAGGCTAAATTATAATTCGCAAGGATAAAGGCTTTACCGGCTTCTAATTTGATAAGTTCATCTTGGAACCGTTTAAGGCTTTTTTCTGAATTATCATAGACATGAATTTTTTTAATAGAAAAGTTAGTAACTCCAAATTTCTCCAAAGCTGCTGGCACGTAGTGAGATAATTCGTCTAAAGTTACACCATTGCCATCTGGGGCAACCTCTTTGGACCAAGCCTTAAGGTTTACAAGTTTAAGTAAAGTATCCTGAGTAGCCAAATTTTGATTGGCAAATTTGGGGTCCATACTTCGGGCCGCATTCACAATCATGGTGGCTGAGGCCAAAGAACAAGAGGTTTCGTTTCTTTGTGCCTGATAATAAGGACTGATTCTCCAATAGGTAGGCGCTTTGTGTTCTTGTAAGTATGTATGATCTACAGCAAGGCGATGTATAGAAGATATATATTTGGTTGGAGCAGGACTTGCCATTAGAGACGTAGGTGTTGCCATAATCAACAAAATAAGACTGATTTTTTTTAAATTTTGGATAGATGTTGTCATAAGTTCTAGTGGTTAAAATTTTTTTCATTGTATGCTATAGACTTAATTTTTCAAGTTTTTTTTGCAAAAATATGAATCAGTGTTTATTCAATATTCAAAAAATTACCTGGGGAAAATAATAACCTTGAGCATATTTATACCATGCCTAATTAAAAGAATTCGCAAAAGCCTATTAAGTGTACTGGGTATGATTCTTGCATGGTGTTCATTAATGATATAACGCTTTTTTATAGGCGGGGAGGATAAATGGAAAAAATAAGCCTGATGGGTGCTGGTTTGGCAGGTTCCCTGTGTGCTCTTTATTTGGCAAAACGTGGTTATGAAGTGGATTTGTTTGAATCTCGAACCGATCTTAGAAACAGCCCTTGCGATTATGGACGCTCCATCAACCTTGCCTTATCCTGCCGAGGCATAACTGGCCTTAAAGCCATGGATTTGATGGATGAAGTTAAGTTAATCATGGTACCCATGCGTGCCCGTGCCATTCATGACTCAAATGGCAAGGTTCAGTTCCAACCCTTTGGTCGACATGAAAATGAATACATCAATGCCATATCCCGCAATGAGCTAAATGCCTTATTACTTAACAAGGCAGAATACACCAAACGTATTCATCTGCATTTTGAGATGAAGTTAAAACATGTGGACATATATAATAAAAAATTGCATTTTGATGCGCCAGAAGGTCCCAGGGAAGTATCATACTACCGTTTAATTGCTGCTGATGGAGCTTCATCCATTGTAAGAGAGCAATTAATTAAAGAGAAATTAATGATAGGGCAAAGGGACTTTTTGTCACATGGATACAAGGAATTATCAATCAGCAAAATGCATTCCACAAACTTTGTGAGAGAACATTTGCACTTGTGGCCCCGGGATTCTTTTCTATTACTAGGTAACCCAAATCCAGATGACTCTATCACCGGCTCATTGTTTTTAGCCTATGAGGGCGCCAATAGCTTTTCTGAATTAGATGATGAGGACAAATTGACTTCTTTTTTTAAAAAAGAATTCCCAGATGCTTTCCAAGCCATGCCAAATTTAATAGAAGAATTTTTTGATAATCCAACTGGGACCTTAAGTACCATACAGTGTGACCCATGGTTTTACCGCGATGAATGTTTATTGATAGGAGATGCTGCACACGGCGTCATCCCTTTTTTAGGACAGGGAATGAATTGTGCTTTTGAAGATTGTCGAATTTTAGATGCCTTGTTGGAACAACATCAAGATGATTGGTCTACAGTAATGCCAAATTTCTACGAACAAAGAAAGAAGAATACAAATGCCGTGGCCATGATGTCTATTGATAATTATCATGAAATTCATTCAGATATTAAAAGCCCCCAATTTATTTTAAGAAAGCAGGTAGAGCTTGCGCTCATGCACAAATATCCTGAGTTATATGTCTCTAAACATGTGTTGGTCATGTTTACAAACACGTCCTATGTAACTGCACATGCAATTGGCGAATTACAAAAACAACTTTTAGATGAGATTTGTAAGCCAATTGAGGCATTAAATCAATTAGACTGGTCAAAAGTTGATAAATTAATGGGTAATTATGGCAAAAATTTGGCGAAACATCAGACAACCCTTGATTAGCAAGGCTGGTGATAGTCAAAATTTTGTCGAAAAAGCTTATTCGGAGACAAATTTCTGTCGTTACCGAAGGTATTACCCTGTGTTTTTAAAAAAAACGTGGGATTTATAGGTTTATTATTCTTAAAAATGATAAATAAAATGGCATAAACAATGCAGGATGATAATTGTCCAACTCCACAAACTTTTATTGGGAGATTATCATGAAAAATGTCCAACTTTATATTGAAACCAAACAGAATGAATTTAGTAAACATCCTTTTTTTCATATTTTACAAAAATTAAACAGTCTTGAAGAGATCAATTATTTTGTGCCAGAACTTACCTTCTGGGCCATGACTTTCCAAGACATCTTGAGAATCAATGAAGAACGTGTAAAAGATCCTTATTTAAAAAAAGTTGCACGACATCATAGATTAGAAGATGCAGGGCACGAAAAATGGTTCTTAAGTGATAAAAAATACATCAGCCAATCTGATGATAGGCGTGATAATGATGATATAGCCTGGCTATATAGTAAAGACTCTCAACTGATTCGTGATGCTGCTTACGCCATCATGTCTGAAATTTTCAAACTTGAAGACGAGTCTTTAAATGTGGTGCTATTATTAACCATAGAATCTACTGGACATGTCTTTTTTAAAAATGTTGTCAAACAAGTGAAAAAAACTGGTGAAGATAAGAATCTGAAATATTTTTCCAGTTCACATTTAGAAGTGGAACTTGCGCACTCTTTGTTTGAAGAAGAAATGGAACGTAAATTGTTCGAAAGAAAACTGCCAATATCACAACGTCGACAAGCCATCAAAATGATAGACCGTTGCTATGATGCCTTTAATCAAATGCTTGATGGATTGGTAATTGCCTGTAATAAACGAGTCAATATAAAAGAAGGAATTCAGTATGCCTGCAGCCCAGTCATCCCATCTAAACAACCAGTGGGATACATCGAAGGTTAATCAGTTTGAAATCCAATCCGGGCAAGCCTTGTTAAGAGATGAACAAAGGCTTGCTTTGTTTAGTCATGACTTTGGACACCTCCTTCATTCCACACCTGCCGCAGTGTATGCACCTACCCAGATAGACGACTTAATGACATTGATTTCTTTTGCTCTAGAAAATAATTTACCACTCACCATTCGTGGTAAAGGGTTAAGCCAATGTGGTCAATCTTTACCAGTGGTCGGTGGTCTTAGTGTTTCTATGGAGCACTTTACAAGCCTTGGTGAGATAGCAAATAATGCAATTTGGGTTGAAGCAAATGCAACTTGGGCCGATATTTTAGAGTGTTCTTTGCAACACAAGCAAGCGCCTTATGTACTGCCTTATAATTGCGGTTTATCGGTGGCAGGGCTATTATCTGTTGGTGGAGTAGGGGCTTCCTCATTCAAATATGGCACTGTGAGTGCCCATGTAGAAGCACTTGAGGTAATCAATGGATTAGGTAACAAAGAAATAGTTGATGATACATCCACTTTATTCCATGCCTGTCTTTCAGGGCAAGGCCTATTTGGTGTCATTACCAAAGCCAAAATTAAATTAAGACCTGTAAAGTCCCATGTTAAAACCTTCTCTTTAGTCTATACATCCATTGATCAATGGTTTGAGGATCTTGAGTACATCAAAAATAAAGCGGATTATTTGGAACTTTTTTGTTCTCCTTGTATTCTGGGTGCAACCTTAATAAAAAATGAGCGCCTACCTTTAGTGCAATGGTTGTACGCCATGCATGTCTCTATGGAATACGAGGAGCAAGCACCCACCGCTGCAGAAGTTATTGGACAATTAAAGCCTTGTAATATACTCAGCAGTCATGAAGAGCCCATTGCGTCTTATATGCTAAGGCACCAGTCGCGTATAAACCAAATGAAGAGTTCAGGACAATGGGATTTGATTCACCCTTGGTATGAATGTTTTGTATCCACTCAAATTTTAAAAGAACACCTGCCTCAAATATTAAAGGAATTACCTGTACATTATGCCAATCTCGTCCATGTAGTACCTATCTCCAAACAAAAGGCAGGTTTTTTACAACTTCCAAAGTCTGAGTCGTTTTGCTCTTTGATGATTTTAAATCCTGGGTTGCCTGTTGAACAGAAAGATGCTTGTATCCATGCAATAAAAAGACTTGATTCTTTTTTTCTCCCTTTGGGTTCCAAACGCTATCTTTCAGGCTACATGGTAGATAAAAATTGGGTAAAGCACTTTGGTCAAGAGTATGGACATTGGATCAAGATGAAAAAAAAATGGGATCCAAAAGGGATTTTTAATTCAATGTGCTATGCTTTTACCACATTTAAAGAGCCCTAGGCAGAGATTTTTATTCGCCAACTATGCGAAGTGCTATATTTTGAGTGCTTGGAATGTTGGTTTGTCCCGGCGCCTTGGATGGGTGTTGTTGCAGTGGTCCTCCTGAGGAACTCATACTTTGTACCAATGCCTGTGCTTTAGGAGGATTAACTTTTATGGTGCTTATGTCTTTTCGAGCTTTTAGTAAAGCGTCAAAAGATACTTGTGGTATGGAAGCAAAACTTAAAATTTGAGAAAGCAGGGGATCTATAGCATGAGCAATGCTAGGATCAGAATTGGCTTGTGCATTAACTGCCAGCAAAGTAGCAATAATATTTTTTGTGGAACTCATCTCTTTTGCTATAACTTCATTCAACTCCCGGACTGCAGGAATATTATAATAGTCTGAAATATAGGCCAATAATTGTCGGTTATTGATAGGAATGTAATTAATATAAAAACCATAGTCTATGTCATACTGTACATTAGAATTTCTGATGGGGTCGTATGTCAGGTAAAGATCCCTATAGTGCGAATCCCATCTATTCAATTGTTTCAAAAAATTTTTAACAATAGGCTCATAGTTAGCATCCTCAAGTAAATCTTATTTTTGCGCGAAATATATCTATTATGATTCCAAATCATATATCATGCATAAAGCAAATTGCTAGGCAAATGTGAGGTATTTAAGGTTTGTTTCAAAATGAATTTAGCTGTTAAAAAGACTTGACAGTACCCATGCAGATCTTTACACTGCCATACTTAATTTTGGGGTCATAGCTCAGCTGGGAGAGCGCTTGCATGGCATGCAAGAGGTCGGCGGTTCGATCCCGCCTGGCTCCACCATCAGCGATGTATGTGTTGATGGATACGTTCTAAGTCCCCATCGTCTAGAGGCCTAGGACACTGCCCTTTCACGGCGGTAACAGGGGTTCGAACCCCCTTGGGGACGCCATTTAGGTGTTGGTTTAATTAGTGTAGGTAGATTTACCGATCTGATTAGGTGAGCATAGTTTTGCTCATTATTTGTAGTTCAAGTTCTAAGGTCCCCATCGTCTAGAGGCCTAGGACACTGCCCTTTCACGGCGGTAACAGGGGTTCGAACCCCCTTGGGGACGCCATCTTTGATTGGCAAAATCATTCATAATATACCTTACTATAAGCTGCGTTCTAACCAAGGTCCTAATTTCTTAGCGCTTTAAATATTTTAAGCACATTTTATCCAACCATACATTCTGGATTCACTTTTTTATAATAAGTCGCTGGCGCATTTGAGTTACCCAGTCCCGACCTTAGGCGGCTTGTCCGCGGATTCCAGGATCTCGCTCTGACATAAGATCTCTGGATCCCGCGCAAAAATCGCGCTTAAGGATGACGTAAAGTTTAAATATTAAATTTAATTCTTTAAACATTGTAGCCCCCCAACTACGTCATCATGAAGCGCGTGTTTTTTGCACCACGGATCTCATGAATGTGGGTAATCGCAGTGGCGGGGGAGGAGGGAAATTAAAAGCAAGGACCTTAATAAAGTATGAACTATTGATTTTATTCATTATTCAAGATAAGTTACCGATTCAGTTCTATCAATAGGAGATAAGTTATGAACGGTATCATCAAACGGCTAGAAGTAATTTTAGCAGACACTTACACGGTATACCTCAAGACCCAAAACTATCATTGGCATGTCAAAGGACCGCAGTTTAAAAGTCTGCATGAATTATTTGAACAGCATTATACAGAACTGGCAGAAGCTGTTGATAAAATAGCCGAGCGTCTCATCATCATGGGTAATAAAGCACCAGCTACCTTTACTGAATATATGCAGCTGAAAACGATTAAAGAGGGAGACTCATCCTTAAGTGCAAACAAGATGCTCAATGAACTAGCACAGGACCACATGACATTGGTAAGCGACCTAAATAAAGCTATGAAATTTGCTCAAGAGGATAATGATGAGGGCTCAATCAATCTATTAAGTGAGCGCATAGCTGCCCACGAAAAAGCACATTGGATGTTGAGTGCATCTAAAGAGCTATAAAATAGAATATTAAGGATGATTGCGTGCTTGGTTTGTTGTTTCCAGTGGCGCTTTTCTTAAGCGCCATGTTATTGTTTAGTATTCAACCAATGGTGGCTAAAGCGCTGCTGCCCGTATACGGAGGTACTCCTGCTGTTTGGACTATCTGTATGTTATTTTTTCAGGTTGTCATGTTGCTTGCCTATGCCTATGCTTGGTTACTCAGTACCTGTGATAAGAGAGCGCTCTGGCGATCTATACATACAGTTTTAATCTGTTCAAGTTTATTTTCCATACCCCTGGTATTTCATCCCATTGCTTTGAATACCCTCCCAGAATTTTCTATTTTATACAATCTTGCAAGTCAGCTTGGTTTGCCTTTATTGGTAGTAGCCGCTTCAGCGCCTTTATTGCAGTTTGCTTACAGTAAGACCACTGGCAAAGGTGCTTCGGACCCTTATTTTCTTTATGTGGCCAGTAATTTAGGTTCATTGCTGGCCTTGCTTATGTATCCCTGGGTTTTTGAAAGGTTCATTGGGCTATCTGTGCAATATAAGCTTTGGAATTGTGGTTATGTTTTATACTTGTTGATTTTGAGTGTTTTATTGTTTTTTGTATCTTATAAACCCTTGGATAATATTACTCATTCCAGATTGAAATCAAATGATTTTAAACAAATAGGACTATGGATATTTTTATCCTTTGTACCCTGTAGCTTGATGTTGGGTGTTACTTTGTACATTACGACAGATATAGCTGCTACACCTTTGTTTTGGGTCTTACCTTTAGCGCTATATCTATTAAGTTTTGTCCTTGCCTTTACCCCTCAACCTTTTTCAATATCTGAATGGTTAATTAAAAACAGCGTTTTTTTTCTGATATTTACTATTATAGGGTTTATTTTAGGTGCCCATCAAGTAAAGGCTTGGCAGGTTATTTTTGTTAATTTACTAAGCTTTTTTTCACTTGCCTTGCTTAGTCATAGACAATTATATCTCAAAAGGCCGAGTCTTGAGAAACTGACCTTATTTTATTTTTGCATTGCCTTGGGTGGAGTATTGGCAGGATTATTTAATGGAATAGTAGCGCGCCACATATTTAATCAGGTTTATGAATACCCAATTGCAATTTTACTTAGCTTATTAATTTTGCCCATGCCCAATAAAAAAGGTGGTTTGTGGGTACTCCTTGCTGTGTTAAGCATATTTTGGATTTCAAAATATGCTATTTCCGGTACTGTAATGGTGTCTGAATTATCAACCCAACAACTGGCGGCTTTACTAGCTCTAATTATTATTGTGGTATGGCAACAAAGCAAAGTATTCTTATTTCTTTCCATGAGCTCTTTGTTTTTGTTTCTGTTTTTAATAGCTTCAGCGGGTTCTAAAGGTGTTTTACTGCAAGACCGTAGTTTCTATGCTGTGAACCGAGTAGTTGAAACCAATGGTATCCATGTCTTTTTAAGCCAATCCACCGTCCACGGCTTACAAATAATGGGTGAGCCAAAGCTTTCAAATGGATTAAGAGGATATTATGGCTCAATACAACCTGTCATTGACCCTTTAAAGGAGACCTTTAACCCCTTGGCTGTAACAATCATGGGATTGGGAACTGGGACCATGGTATGTCAATTTCGTAATCAAGACATCATTAAAGTAATAGAAATTGATCAACAGGTAATTGATATTGCAAAAAACCCAAACTTATTTACTTATTTACAGGACTGTCCTCACATAGAGATAATTAAAAATGATGGCAGAATTGCCATGACACAGCTGCCAAATGCATCGCAACAGTTGTTAATTTTAGATGCTTTTAATTCTGATTCTATTCCCATGCATTTGTTGACTTTAGAGGCTTTTAAGTTATATAAACAAAAAGTCTCAGAGAATGGCGTGATTCTAATCAATCTGAGTAATAGACATTTAAATCTACTTCCTGTGATTAATGCCATGGGTCGATCATTGAATCTGATGACTTTTCATCGTATGCATATGGGTGATGCTAAAAAAGGGCAGTTAGCTTCTGAATGGGCCTTACTTACTTCTAATGAGCATTTGGTTACTAAGTTAACAAGGGATACAGGATGGGAATTCGTAGCTGACAATAATCAAATGCTATGGACAGATGATTATTCAAATATTTTACCAATGGTAAAATGGTAAAAATGACGAAACCAGAACAAGGCGCGGTTATAATGAATTATAAAAAATTTAGATATCCAGTAATCATCAAAGAACATCATCTTGATATATTCAATCATGTGAACAACGCAAAATATCTTGAAATTTTTGAAGAAGCTCGCTGGGAATTTCTTCATGATCAAGGTATTAACTTAAGTTTTATACAGGATACTGGGATAGGTCCAGTCGTATTGGAATGCACCATTCAATTTTTAAAAGAATTAAAGCTTAGGCAAATCATCTGGGTTGAATCTCAGATGATTTCCTATGAAAAAAAAATTGGATTAATGCATCAGCATATAATTGATGAGACTGGTGAACTTTGTAGTAAAGCAATAATGACATTCGGGGTATTTGATTTAAAAAAACGTAAATTAATCTTACCACCTAGCCAATGGCTTAATGCTTTGGGCATTGAAAGCTGAAATTGTATATATATTTACCATGTTGATGGTTTTTTGGTTGTAAAACTGGCTGAAATTTCCTAGGCTTAAATAGAGGAGTGTGTTTTATTTAAACCTTCATCGCATCGACTTATCTATTCGAAGACGTGCCAGATGTAGGAATGGTAAGGAGATGGCTATGAATCTAGACTACACAGCGACCATTTTTTACGAGGAAGAAATTTTAGCATATAAGCAAGGGGATAATGTAGAAGAATTGTATCTATGGATGTTAACTCACGCCCATGGGCACCCTGGTAGTATTCGTGGTGAGATTATGGAGTTAAAATCCAGTACAGTGATTCGAAAATTTAGAAAATCTTCTACTGAATAGTTACATCAATATGTTAGGATTTTGTTTCTTGATAATATAGAAAGGAATGAAGCAAAACAATAAAATGCTGCCAATCATAAAAAGCTCATATTGTAGAATGTGATTGGAATGAATTTGGGTTGGTGGAATAAACCCAACACAAATACCGATGAGGCTAACGATGCCTGCACTCAAGGGCATAAGCGTACCTAAAAACGTTTGGAACGGACTACTAGAGCGGCTTCGAAACAGTTTTATTGCAGCAGAAAACAAAATGACATAATAAAGTAAAGCAAACTGTGCCGTTAAAGCTGACAATAACCAATAGGAGCTATTAACAGAAGGAACGAGTAGGAAGGCACCTAATAGGAGGGTATAAATAATTCCTTGAAAAATAAGAATATTCATAGGAACACCATTTTTGTTCAATCGCGTCAAAAGGTGTGGTGACTTTGTCCCGCTCAAGGCAATATGAATGCCTCGTGTTAACCCAATCATCCAAGAGGAGGCAATTCCAAGTCCGCCTATGACTATACACCAGCCTACCAACTGTGTACCTAATTGAAAATGATGAGCTGAGAAAAACAATTCAAAAATGGTCATAATGCCAGTTAATAATTTAATTTGTTCTGGAGGGACTATAATGCACAAAGCGAGGGAGCTTAGGGCAAGCGACATTAAAATAAGTGGTGCACTGATGAGTAAAGCTCTTGGATATGCTTTTTTGGGGAAGGGCACGTTTGCTGAATGCATTGCAATGACTTCAATGCCCAGCAAACCAAATAAGATATTTGAAAAGTATGCAAGATCTTTGGTGGTTTCGGCGCTGGGTAATAAGGCATGCCAGCTGAGGGGTGTGGCAGCAGGCATGCCCGAAAGCAGCCAGTAGGCTGCTAGAATTATCATTAAAAACATGGGCAACAATGTCCCAAATATAGCACATAAAGTACTTATTCTGGCACTTGTACGAATACCATAGGAGTGAATAAAGGTAATGAACCAAAATAAGCTTGTACAAACGAGCAGCATGAACCAACGACTATTTTCAAGATCTGGATGGATAAGGGATGCAATGATACTTGAAATAAAAGCAAAAATTGTCGGATACCATATTACATTGTATATCCATAATAGCCACATAGATAAATATCCATAGGATTTACCGAAAGCAGTTTCCACCCATAGATACGAACCACCGGCATGTGGAAAATGCACAGCCAGACGTGAGGCTGTCCAAGCCAGGGGAAAGAAAAAAGCAATCCCAGCAAATAGATAAAATGTGACCAATGAAAGCCCATATTGAGCGCCAATTGGTAAATTACGCAAACTATCAACAGATACAATGGCAATCATAACCAATTGAAAAATACCAAAATACCGCTTTCCTGGGTTTGTTATCCCCATCTTATCTTACCTGAGGTATGTGAAAATTAGGCTGAGGCATTGTAGTTTTAAATTTCATTTTTGTAAATGAAAAAGACTCAGTGCTTATGGGACACTATACCTTATTTAAATTTGTAAAGATAAATACGGCTCATTTGTTTATAATTTTTTCTTAAGTAATTGAGTGGCATAATTATAATAAATTTCACGATTTTCATTTCATAACTTATTGACCACATGCGAATACCTGATATACTGCGCTACCATTCGTAAAGATTGGAGAGATGGCCGAGTGGTCGAAGGCGCTCCCCTGCTAAGGGAGTATGGGAGAAATCTCATCGAGGGTTCGAATCCCTCTCTCTCCGCCATCTAATATGCGCCCGTAGCTCAGTTGGATAGAGTATCTGGCTACGAACCAGAGGGTCGGGAGTTCGAATCTCTCCGGGCGCACCATAATCAACTCATCTTACATAGTTATCAAAACCAAATTTCTGCGGTAAAACCTGTCATCAATGTATTCTATGGAAAGAAAAATATTTGAATGACTATATGAAAGCATTTTTACTATAACTGTCCTCCTGGATTCAGCACGATATGCAGGGGAAAATTAGAACGCTTAACTACAGCTTCAATAGATTAGGAGCGGAAGAAAGTGTATTTTCTAATACTTGAAAATTTTGAAATTAAAAAGAAGGAGCCAAGATCTAAAATTAGCCCCTTACAACTATTTGAAGTCTAATGTTCTAAAACTTGGATGATGAAATTTTGAATTGCCTTTTACCCAAAGGAGCAAGTATTAGTGTAATAGCTGTTACAATGCAGGCCGAATTTAACAGCCTTTGAGTTACCCATCATGTTACATCCTTTTTTAAAATTTGAGTCTGAGAAAGTTGATAAAGAGTTTACACATGTTGATGATTTAGCATTGGCACAGGAAGAGATGCAAGCTTTGGTTCAATTGATACAATCAAAAGGTCTGGACAAAGCAAATTTATCTAATCAAGACAGAGAAAGTAAAAAGCAATTGGTGAATGCTCAGGCTAGAAATCCTACCTATACTAAGCTTAGTCCCTATAAACTTCATATCACTTTAGCTAGAGAAAGTTACACAAGGCAAGTCATAGCCGATCTTAAGACAATAATTATCAACCATTTGCATGTCACTGCTGGTTTCAAAATAATTAATTTAACATTTTATGATGATGAAAAACAAACATTAATCGATTATAAGCGATTTTTATATACACTGATGGAAAGAGCAAATGCCAATATATTTCCTGAACATTGTAGAGCCTTTAAGACCATCCTTACACGATATAATGAGCATGCTGCCAAGGCCTTTGGTCAGTGGCAAATACCTGAAACTTGGGAAATTGAGCGCGCTTTAGAAGCTGTCTGTGATGAAGAAAGTGAAATAGACAATGCTCTAACTCGCTTTTCCAATGAGGACCAATTTACAATTTATATACCAATTAAATTCGATTTGAGAAGGGTGCTTCGTTTATGTCAGGATTTAAATACCTATCTGTCAATGCATCATCTGACTCCTGGAAATGCTTCTTCCACTGAGTTTAAAATAGGACAATTTATTAATTTTCGGCAAGAGCACTTGTTAAAAGATTATAAAGATCTTTTCACGTCTCCTGAGAATTATGATAAAACAAGGATAGCTTCTAGAGAACAGTCTTCTTCAATTTTAAGCGTTTTATTGCCAGAGATGGCTCAATGTCCACTTTATCAATACCTTTCCAGACAATTGAATATCCCGGCCCCCAGGGATCCCTTTCAATCCCTTTGGGACTCAGTGAACGGGGATGCATTTGATAAGACTCATGCCTTATTATTAGGCTATGCCTGCTCTTTTAAAAACCATTGTTTTAATAAAGGGACTAAGTCTTATGTTGCTGGCACTATAGGACGTTTTTTTTCTTGCTATTGGGTTTATGATCATGGTGATGCTGTACAACGCGCCTTGAATCGTTGTAGTCAAGAGCGAATGGGTGAGAATAGTTTAGAGGTCTTGCTTACCAATTTGCAGCTAGAAATTGGTAATAAAAAAATCAATCCTCGCGGTGATTTCAGACGTATTTTAGCGATGGTTCGTTCACACGTAGCAGTTCCAAATGATGAGTGTAAATTTCATATATAAAAAATGAATCTTTCTATCAGCTGAAGCTTCTAGAAACTATTTGGATAGTGGAAGATTTTTTGCAGCTAATCATATTGTACACAGCTTCATGCAAAACAAAACATTGAGGTTAAGAGCATAAGTTCAGTCTTCCAATTTTTTTTAAAATCAGGAACTTCTCCTTGAATAATTTGAATGGCACCAACGCAATCTCTACCTATACTTGCTAATAAATCAAATGGCTGGTCTGTTGGAACCTTGAATTTAGCTTGAATACGGGCTCTTATTTGTTGGTTATCTGGCCCGTAAGCAATAAGAATAATTCTATTTTCAATTTGTATTAAAATTTGATAGAGTTTACATACATCAACAAAAATTATTCTCCATGTCTCACCCCAATTATCAAACCTGTGCAGTTAGACCTAGAGTTGTATTATCAGAATGGGACATACTCACAAGTCTTCCAACGGCTCTGGTTATTTTAAATGCAAAAGGAGTCATTGTTTGGCTAAATCCTTCTGCAGAAGCAATGCTCGGTTATGGTTTGGTCGATACCTTATGGATACATGTCATTCAACAAGCTTTTGTTCCTCGTGATGATGATGGTCATGAGGTATCTTTGGTTGATGGGCGCCGTGTGCATGTGTCTATTTCCTCTTTAGACAGCTTACCAGGCCTTGTCATAACATTGTCAGACATTTCAGCAACCCGGGATTATGAACAAGCAAAAGAAAATGAAACAAGACTGGTTGCTATAGGTACAATGACCGCGCAACTTGCACATCAAATTAGAACACCTTTGTCTTCTGCAATGTTGTTTACTGACCACTTAAACAATGTCCCCTCCCTGGATGAGCGCAGTAGAGGTTGGACTCGAAAACTTCAGGAATCGCATGCAAGCATTGAACAGCAAATTCAAGATTTATTATTATTTGCACGCGGTGCGTCTATAGATCCAAAAGTTGAAAATATGAATGATTTTTGCGTCCAACTAAGTCGCAGGGCAGAACCTTACCTTACAGCGGTTGCAGCCCGTCTGCAGTTGAATAATCAATTACGTATCGCCACGGCCTTTATCCATATGGAATCATTGATGGGCGCGGTTCTTAATTTGGTAATCAATGCCCTGCAGTCAGAAGCAAATGAAATACATTTAACACTTGCATCCATGGATGATTCAGGTATACAACTATCAGTAGAGGATAATGGCTTTGGTATGTCAGAAACTGTAAAACAGCAGGCTTTGATTCCTTTTTTCACTACCAAAGCACAAGGTACTGGTTTAGGATTGGCAGTTGTGTTTTCTGTGGTAAAAGCGCATGGTGGTACAGTCTCACTGGAATCAGTAGAAGGACAAGGAACCCAGGTTACTTTATATTTACCTGGAGAACAATTAAAGGATTAGCATATGAGTCATGTATTAATCGTGGAAGATGATCCCGTACTAAGAGAAGCTCTTGCTGAAACCATGACCATAGCGGGTCATACTTACATCACCGCTCGTGATGGCAGAGAAGCCTTAGGCTTATTAGAAATCCATCAGTTCGGATTAGTATTAACCGATATCCGCATGGACAAATTAGATGGAATTCAGTTGCTGGCACAAATTCAAAAAAAACAGCCAGGACTGCCGGTCATTCTAATGACGGCTTATAGTTCCGTAGAAGACGCTGTAGCAGCTATACGACATGGTGCTGTGGATTATTTAAAAAAACCTTTCAGTGCACAGATTTTAAAAGAGAAAGTAAACCAATACATCAAAGAACCTCAAGAAGATGAAAATAATCCTGTGGCTCATGATCCTAAAAGCCAGGCCTTATTAACCATGGCATTGAAGGTAGCAACATCTGATGTCGGGGTGATGATAAGTGGGGAGAGTGGTACAGGTAAAGAGGTATTAGCCCATTTTATACACGACCATTCTCCTCGAAGAGGTGAGCCTTTTATAGCAATCAATTGTGCGGCAATTCCCGAGCAAATGCTTGAAGCGACCCTATTTGGGTATGAAAAGGGTTCTTTTACAGGGGCCTACAAAACAACGCCTGGAAAATTTGAACAAGCACAAGGTGGTACCTTATTATTAGATGAGGTTAGTGAGATGCCCATGAGTTTGCAGGCTAAATTATTACGAGTTTTACAAGAAAAAGAAGTAGAAAGAATTGGAGGCAATAAGCTTATCAGTTTGAATGTACGTATTTTAGCAACCACCAATAGACAGCTCAAAGAAGAGGTAAAAGCTGGACGTTTTAGAGAGGATTTGTTTTATAGACTCAACATCTTCCCCTTGGAATGGTTGCCATTGAGAGAAAGAAAAAATGACATCATTCCTTTGGCAATTTACTTAATTCGTAAGCATTGCCACAATCAACCCATCATGCCTGTAATCAGTACATCAGCACAAAAATTAATGTTGGCATACCCTTGGCCAGGGAATGCGCGTGAACTCGATAATGTCATTCAGCGAGCTTTGGTGTTAAAAACTCAGTCAATTATTGAACCAGAACATTTACAACTCAATTTAGCTGTAGAGTCGCAGACCACTGAAATCCCTTGTAAAAATTTGCAGGTTCACGAATATCAACTCATTGAAAAAATTTTGGTGGAACATGAGGGGAATAGGCAACAGGTGGCTGCATTATTGGGCATTAGCGAACGGACTTTACGTTATAAGTTGGCTAAAATGCGTGAAGAAGGTTATGTTGTTTAACAAACAGGCAATTATTATCCAGTGAAGAATCTTAATAAAAATTTGTTCTTACACAAGTTATTAAAGAATATATGGGTGGCTGTAGCGATTCTGATTATTCTTAGCGCAATTTTTTCAAGCGTATTTCGTTCACTGACCCCCTGGGCACAACAATATAAAGGTGAAGTTGAGCATCAATTATCACAGCTGTTGGCGCAACCTGTTACCATCCAAACCATGGAAACAGGTTGGTATTGGTTTCAACCTGTTATAAAACTCAAAGATGTGGTCCTTGCCAGTGGTCAAAATTCACCCATCCGTATAGAAAAATTATATATAGGTATTAATATATTGCAGTCCTTGATAAACAGAAAAATACTGACAAGTATGCTCTATGTAGACAATGTCCATTTGGTGCTAAGACAAAAATCTGGAAGCTGGCAGGTAGAAGGCATTTCAAACCAGGATGTGCTTAACAATGAAATGAATTGGCAAAAGATGAAAGCAATGTTAGCCTGGCTCGGCAGTCAGGACAAATTGATAATGCGCCATGTATCCCTGGACTTATATACCCTTGAAGGAAAAAAATCTCCGGTAAGGGATTTGAATTTATCCATTATTAACAGTGGTAGTTATCATAAATTAAAAGGTCAAGCTGCCTTTAAAGGAACCCCTGCCTCTTTGTTTCAAGTAACTGGTCATTTGCAATTTAATCCCAATCAACTTGAACAAACCAAAGGACAAATTTATTTTTCAGGCAAACAAGTATCTTCCATACAATTACAAAAACTGTTTCCAAAATTATCACTGCAACTGCCGCTTGTGAAAGGTCATGGAGATCTTTCTTTGTGGATGGACTTAGATAAAGGGTTGATTTCAGGATTACAGGCGCAATTTAAGTTCCAAGATTTGTCATGGCATGCTCAGCATCAAGGCATTAAACAAATTCAATCTCTGGAAGCCAATATTTCCTGGGAACCCGACAGTACAGGTTGGCAATTTCAAGCAGATCGCATTCATTTAATTGTGGATAAATTTCATTGGCCTGAAAACCAACTGGCTTTAAAATTTGATCACAACCAGAATTCTTATCAATTGTTTGTAAAAGCAATTGCATTAAAATCTTTATTTTCTCTTGGCATTGATTGGCCTGGAAACTTAAAGCAGTTACACACTATGGAGCCTCATGGCATGTTGATTAATAGCCAATTTTTAATTAAAGAGGGACAGCCTAATTACATTTTGACTCGATTTAATCATCTGGGTTGGAAAACTGAAGATAAAAAATATCAAGTTACTAATCTTAGTGGTGTATTAAATTGGCAACCGCAAGAAGGGCGTCTTGAATTGGACTCTGAACAAACAAAAATTGCCATCCAAAACCTTCCAACACAAACTTTCAGTTTACTTAATGGCAACCTGGAGTGGAAAGAACTCAGTGAGGGTATGCGTCTAAGCATCGATAGATTTGTTTTAAGTCAAGAAGATTTAACACTGAGCGCAGATGCGGTATTTGACCAGATAACCAAACAATCTTTAGGTCGTATACAGCTCAATGCTGAATTTTCAGGTAAAAATATTCAGCAGTGGATACCCTATATTCCATCAAAATACTTAAAACCAAAACTTGATGTATGGTTGAAAACAGATTTGAAGAAAATCGCTAAAATCAGTGGGAAGCTTATCATCAATGGGATGGCAGCTGATTTTCCTTTTGACGAAGGTAAGGGTGAATTATCATTGGTTAGTCATGCTGTGGGAGTGGAATTATATATTACTCCACAATGGCCTTTGATAACTGAACTGGAAGGGTATATAAAATTAAAAAATCGCAATCTTAGCATGGACATCATCAATGGAGATTTACAAGGCGTTCCTATTAAAGAAATGAGCTTAAAAATTGATGATTTAGGAAAACAACATGAAAATGTATTAATCCATACAGTTGTTCAAGGATCGGCTCAAAAAATTCAAAATTTTGTTATGTCATCTCCTCTGAAAGATACATTATGGTCGCTAAAACTTATGTCACTTAAGAAATTAATTCTAATTAATTTAGGTTTAGAAGTTCCTCTATCAGAAGACAAACCCTTACTTGCAAAAGGATCAATAGGATTTACAGACAATATAATTTTATTAAATAACCCAACCGGGACCCTAACACTTGAGAATGTCGATGGTACCTTGAATTTTACAGAACAAGGAATCACAGACAGCGCACTCACAACAAATCTATTAGGTCATCCCTTCAAGATAACAGTTCAAAGAAGTAAGGTTCCAAGTCAAAGGACTTCTACAACCCTTTCCGCAGAGGGTGGATTTAGCATTGAAGCGCTCAAAAATCATTTTAATTCACCAATCTTTGATCACTTTAAAGGCAGTTTTCCTATACTTGCTGAATTGAAGTTAGGTGATAACTCAAAAAATTTAGGACAATTGGATTTAAAAAGTGATTTACTAGGCCTAGAAATTGATTTACCTGCGCCTCTTGGAAAAATTCATGATATAAAAGTCCCCTTAGATGTCAATCTTGAGTTCAATCTTAAACGAGGGATACGAGTACAGGGCCGTTATAATGAACATTTAAGTAGCGATGTTTTGTTTCAAGATAACAAAGGACATTATGATCTCACATCTGGTCAGATTCGCTTGGGCAGCGCTCAAGCTTTGGATCAAAACATTCCTGGACTTGCCATTGTTGGTAATTTAGATACCTTTGACTTGCCTGCTTGGACAGCGGTTTTTATGAAATTTTCCACGGGGATGTCAAAGGTTGATTTAGTGCACTACTTAAGAATCATTCACCTTAAAATGGGACAATTGACTTTCTTAAAACAACAATTTGATAATATGGAAATTAAAGCTAAATTATTGGCAGATAAAAGTTGGTCCTTAAATTTGAAACAAAAAAATATTGCAGGTGATTTGGTTTATCGTCCTTTAACAAATGCAGTAAGTGGGTATATGAATCATCTGCATTTACAACCCATAGAACAGGCCAAATCTTCGCCTTCTTACCTTCGTCCAGAACAAATTCCAAATTTGAATTTACGAATAGATAATTTATCTGTAGGTACAAAAAATATCGGTACCATGACCCTTAAAAGTCAATCCTCACCTAACCGATGGCTTATCGATTATTGTAGAATCGAAACACCTTTTTATCAACTCAATGTCACTGGCGATTGGGTAAGAAAAGAAAAGGTGAATAAAACAAATATTCAGCTTAATTTACAAATACAAAATTTAGCTAAAAGTTTAGAACGATGGAACATCATACCTGTTGTTGATGCCAATAAAGGTGAGATGGAATTTCGGGGACATTGGAATAACAGCCTGGTAAATTTCTCCTTAGCCTCACTTTATGGCAGTATGAATTTACAATTAAAACAAGGTGTTATCACACACTTAAGTCCAGAAACTGAAGGAAAGTTAGGTTTGGGTAAATTATTAAGCATCTTGAGCTTGCAAACCATTCCTAGACGTTTAAAATTAGACTTCAGCGATCTATCTCAAAAAGGCTTTAGTTTTGATATTTTTCAGGGGAGTTTTGATGTCAAAAGAGGAATTATGAGCACAAATGACAGCTATTTAGATGGCCCGGTTGCTTCTGCCACAATGCAAGGCAATCTTGATTTGGTAAAACGGTTGTATGATATGAATGTAAAGATTACGCCCCATATTACTGCAAGTCTGCCCATTGTAGCAACCATAGCGGGAGGTCCCATTGCTGGGATTGCTATGTGGGCCGCAAATAAAATACTTAGCCAGGGCATGCAGAAAATCAGCGGATATAGCTATAAAGTGTCTGGGCCGTGGAGTGATCCCATTGTTCAGCAATTAAAAATTATTAGGGGTAATTGATGCATTTGCATTTACATGTATTGGGTTTGAGTGGAACTTTCATGAGTGCAATGGCTTTGCTTGCACGCGATTTGGGACATACAGTCACTGGATCGGATGCCCAATGTTATCCACCGGTCAGTGATTTACTGAAAGCAAAAGGCATCACTTGGACTGAGGGGTATGAAGATTATCAGGTCGCTTTAGAAGCCGATTTAATCATTGTGGGTAATGCCATGAAACGGGGAATGCCAGTACTTGAGAAAATACTTGAAATGGGTAAACCCTATACATCAGGGCCACAATGGTTAGCTGAACATGTGTTGAGCCGGTATCAAGTCATTGCTATTGCCGGAACTCACGGTAAAACTACAACCACATCAATGACTGCCTGGATCTTAGAAAAAGCTGGTATGAATCCTGGCTTTTTAATTGGGGGTGTTGCGCCAGCTTTTAATACCAGCGCACAATTAGGGTCGGGTACATTTTTTATAATAGAAGCCGATGAATATGACAGTGCTTATTTCGATAAACGACCTAAATTTATGCATTATCGGCCACACATAGCGGTTCTAAATAATTTAGAATTTGATCATGCAGACATCTATCCAGATTTGGCAGCCATTGAACAACAATTTCATTATTTAGTAAAAACAATTCCACCCAATGGGTTGGTACTTAAGCCTCGCGATGATATTGCTTTGAATAAAGTTTTGGATCGTGGCCTGTATTCACGAGTCGAAGACATGGCCATTGAGGGAAAGGCGGATTGGACAGCACAACTGCTGGACGAGTCTGGCCAGAATTTTAAAGTATTTTATCATGGAGAAGAGCTTACTCAAGTACAATGGCCTTTGATTGGTCGTTTTAATGTAGAAAATGGCTTAAGTGCAATAGCGGCCAGCGTTCATGCGGGGGTTGACCCCAAGATAGCTGCCGATGCTTTAAACCAATTTTTACCGGTAAAAAGAAGGTTAGAGCTCAAATATGAACTTAATGGTATTTCAGTCTATGATGATTTTGCTCATCATCCTACTGCCATATTTAAAACCGTAGAGGCTTTAAAAGCTAGCAAAAGGCATCAACGTATTTTTGTGGTAATGGAGTTTGCATCCTACACCATGCGCTCAGGTGTGCATGTACATGATATGGCAAAAGCTTTAGCCTTGGTTGATGGGGCTTATATTCTGGAACCTCAAGATTTTAACATATATGAAGTCTTAAAAGACTTGAGTTGTGTTTATAAAATTTGTAAAAATAATCATGAAATAGTTCTGGAGGTACAAAGTAATTTAAAACCAGGAGACGCCATATTGGTCATGAGTAATAGAAGTTTCAATGGCATTCATCAGCAGTTAATTGATGTCCTTGAAATGATGACATGTTTAAAATAACACTTCAAATAAATATGTTAGGCCTGTTAAGCTTTACATCATCTGTTTCGTCGCTAGCGACTGTTATATATGGGCCTGTCATTTTAAGTGTGTAAGTAGCCATAATCCGGTAATATCGCGCTATCGGTATATTACCAAGCACTAAGGATAGTAATATGGCTATTACAGATGAGATGTTAGATGAAATGATAGGAA